>NZ_BSQC01000004.1:0-427710 GCF_030268145.1 Brucella sp. NBRC 12950 | reverse complement strand
CCTTCAAACGGATCGCTTCTTCAACCGCGATCTCGTCAAAAGGGTTCATCGACATCTTGACGTTTGCAAGCTCAACGCCCGAACCATCTCCCTTAACACGGATCTTTACGTTGTAATCTACAACCCGCTTTACTGCGACAAGGACTTTCATCCGCGATTACCTCTTCAATGACTTTTGCGACACGACTATGCCGCCGTGAATCTTTGCCCGCATGTCAGAATCCGACATGAAAACGTTGCTGACAGAAACGCCGTTAAAACCGGCACTTCCCCGCAACATCAGGAACCGGCACGAAACCTAAAGACGGTTGACGTGCGCGTCAATCGCGGATGGCCGGCAATATCGATTTAAATGAATATATTCTGACAGATAGTCATTCCAATTTCGCACTAACACGCATCAAGCCCTATCTCATCCACCCAATGCGCTTTGATGCCTTTCCTTCACGCATGTCTCCTCGCATTTTCGTGGCGTTTACAAGCCCTTCCTCATGCGGTAGGAGAGCCGCGTAAACATCCGGTCGCAGCCTACCCGGTCAAAACAAGGACTTAAACTATGAAGACGCTTGTCATCTGCTCCGGCGGATTGGACTCCGTTTCGCTCGCGCATAAAATCGCGGCGGAACAACAGCTCACTGGCCTGATCTCTTTTGATTACGGCCAGAGGCATAAGAAGGAATTGAGCTTCGCGGAAGCCTGCGCAAAGCGGCTCAATGTTCCACATCAGATCATCGATATCCGCCCGATTGGCGCCAGTCTGACCGGCTCGGCTCTGACAGATGATGTCGATGTTCCCGATGGTCACTATGCCGAGGAAACGATGAAAATCACCGTCGTTCCCAACCGTAACGCCATCATGCTGGCCATCGCCTTTGGCGTGGCTGCAGCCCAGAAGGCCGATGCCGTGGCGCTTGCCGTTCACGGTGGCGACCACTTCATCTACCCCGATTGTCGTCCCGGCTTTATCGACGCTTTCCAGACCATGCAGAACCATGCGCTGGAAGGATATGCCGATATTCAGGTGCTTGCGCCCTATGTGCACAAGTCAAAAAGCGACATCGTTTCGGATGGTGTAAAATACAAGGCACCGTTTGAAGCAACATGGTCCTGCTACAAGGGCGGCGAACATCATTGCGGGCGTTGCGGCACCTGTGTCGAACGTCGCGAGGCTTTCCATCTGGCGGGCGTCACAGATCCTACCCACTATGAGGATGCAGATTTCTGGCGTGCCGCAATCGAGAAAAGGAGCGCCTGATGTTTCGTATCACCAAGGAATTCCATTTCTCCGCTTCTCATCAGCTGACAGAATTACCCGCCGATCATCAATGTGCGCGGCTGCACGGGCACAATTACATCGTTGAAGTTGAACTGTCTTCAGCCGATCTCAATGAGCATGGCTTCGTGCGTGATTATCACGAGCTGGCGCCACTCAAGCGCTATATCGATGATGAGCTCGATCACCGCCATCTCAACGATGTACTCGGACATAATTGCGTGACGGCAGAGTTTCTGGCGCGCCATCTTTATGAGTGGTGCCAGACACGCTGGCAGGAAGTCACAGCGGTAAGGATCAGCGAAACGCCAAAGACATGGGCGGAGTATCGTCCCACGAGCCGGTCATGAAAAAAAGCTCCGAAATCCGCATCAGCGAGATTTTCGGTCCTACCATTCAAGGCGAAGGTGTGTTGAGCGGCGAGCCGACTGTTTTCGTGCGCACGGGCGGCTGCGACTACCGCTGCGCATGGTGTGACAGTCTGCATGCTGTTGAAAGCCGCTTTCGCCATGACTGGAAACCGATGAGTATTGATGCCATCTGGCATGAAGTGACGATACTTTCTGGAAAAAAGCCAATAACAGTGTCACTTTCTGGCGGCAATCCAGCTATTCAGCCTTTGGGACCACTGATCGATCATGGTCACACGCAAGGTTATCGCTTTGCACTGGAAACACAGGGATCGGTGGCAAAGGACTGGTTTTCCAGGCTCGATACGCTTGTTCTGAGCCCAAAACCGCCCTCAAGCGGCATGGATACGGACTGGAACGCGCTTGCTGCATCGATTGATGCTGCGGGACCGGCACCAAAGACAGTGCTGAAATTCGTGGTTTTCGATGATGCGGATTATGCCTTTGCAAAGGCAGCGTCGGCTCGTCATCCGCATTTGGCCGTCTACCTCCAGCCCGGCAATCACACACCGCCAGGGCCCGAAGATGACGATGCCCGCATCGACATGGACGGCATCATGAGCCGCATGGAATGGCTGATCGACAAGGTGATGGCAGATCGCTGGTTTGAGGCCCACGTTCTGCCCCAGCTTCATGTGCTGATCTGGGGCAATAAGCGCGGTGTCTGAAACCATCCGCGACGCGCATTGTCGTCAGGCCGTAGCGAAAATGGTGATCTGTTGAGCATCGGAGCGGAGCTTACTTGAAGTAAGTGAGCACCGAAGCGCAACCAGAACGCCATTTGCAGACCGGCATCACGGCAATGCCTACCGGTTTTGGCCCGGCACCCAAAGAACATCCTTCGCGCCGTTATCATTGACGGCGCGGGCGGCAACAAACAGAAAATCGGAGAGGCGGTTGATATATTGCAACGCTTCCTTTGAAACCACTTCGCCTTCGGTCTTTGCAAGCTGTACCATCAACCGTTCCGCACGACGCGACACGGTGCGTGCCAGATGCAGCGCAGCAGAAGCAGCAGAACCTCCCGGCAGAATGAACGAGCGCAGCGGCGGAATATCCGCGTTCAGATAGTCAATGTCGGATTCAAGCCGTGTAACCTGCGAGGCAACAATACGCAGCGGCTCATAGGAAAGCGGTTCACCGTCATCGGGCGTTGAAAGATCGGCACCAAGATCGAACAGATCATTCTGGATGCGCATGAGCATAACATCGATATGCATATAATCAGCAGCCTCCGTATGCAGCCGAACCAGACCAATACAGGCATTGGTTTCGTCGACCGTACCGTAAGCTTCCACACGCAAATCAGATTTCAGCCTGCGCGGACCCGAGGTCAGGCCAGTGGTTCCATCATCACCCGTACGAGTATAAATCTTGTTGAGCTTGACCATAGTTACTGTCCACTCTTCTGGCGCGCAAAATAAATGGCAGCCACGATCAGAACCACAGCGATAAACTGCAGAAAGACACGCAGCTGCATCATCTTGTTGGAGAAGTTGCCATCACCACCGCGCATCATATTGCGCAGGCCAATAATCAGCACAATCGCCACGGCGAACATGGCCACCATGGCCGCAGCTTTGAACAGAAAGTCCATTTAGTTCTCTCCCATAATCCGCCGTACTTTTTTAATTCAAGACTGGTCGGACAGCATTCGGTAAAGCCAGCGTGACGGCATTAGGCGTCGTGCAAGAATACCCAGTTTAGCCGGTCGCGTAACCGCATAATGCGGACGCGGCTTAGGCGCCTCCAATGCATGCACAAGTACCGCGTAAACCGCTTCGGGGCCAAGCTTGTTTTTTGATTTTGTACCACCGCTTTCAAGCTTTGCCATCTGTCGCTGATATAACTCGCGATGAACGGAATGCTCGAGATCGATATTGGCGCGCGCATGCATGGCCGCATTATAGGTGAACTGCGAGGCAATCGGTCCCGGCTCTATCATGGACACCTCAATGCCGGAGCCTTCCAGCTCCATGCGTTGAGCCATCATCAGCCCTTCCAGCGCGAATTTCGAGGCAACATATGCACCGCGCCATTTCATCGGCACAAGCCCGAGGATTGATGAACAATGCACAATCCGACCCTGCCCCTGCGCACGCATTACCGGAATGATGCGGCGTGTCAGATCGTGCCAGCCGAAGAAGTTGGCCTCGAACTGCGCACGCAGTGCTTCAACGGGAAGATCCTCAATGGCGCCGGGCTGTGCGTAGGCGCCATTGTTGAAAAGCGCGTCCAGCCTGCCATCCGTTGCACGCAAGACTTCGTCGACCAGCGCTTCGATCGACTGCGGTTCGGTATAATCGAGATAGAAAGCCTCAATGCCTTTGGCTTTGAGTGCTGCGATATCCTCATCTTTCCGCGCGGTGGCAAACACGCGCCAGCCAGCCTGATGCAAGGCGCTTGCGCAATAGGCCCCGATGCCGGAAGAACACCCCGTTATCAGGATGCTGCGCTTTGCATTTTGTGAGACCATGGCTTGTTTCCTAAGGCAGGATTTTGGCCAGAGTGCTTGATTCGCAAAAGGTTTAAAACAGCCCACCCCTTGCATTTCCGAATTCGATACTAGATTTAAGGCCTTGAATTCAAATAACTGAACTGAGAGGGACAAATCTGCGGATGCGAAAAGTAAGGCGTTTTCTCCGTCAGATCACCTTCGATGTTTATGGGCATTTCAGTAGCGACGATGGCTGGGCATTTGCCTCGCACATTGCTCTGTCCGGGCTGATGGCGCTGTTCCCGTTTCTGATCTTTGCAACGTCACTCGCCAGCTTTCTCGGCACCAAGGAATTTGCCAATAATGCGGTGCATGTCATTTTCGATATGTGGCCGTCGAATATTGCAGGCCCCATCGCCAACGAAGTGATGAACGTTCTGACGGTTCAGCGTAGCGGACTCCTGACGTTGAGTGTGATCGCTGCTGCATATTTTGCCTCCAATGGCGTGGAAGCACTACGCATGTCGCTCAACCGCGCCTATCGCGTGATCGACCAGCGTTCGATTATTTTCTGCCGTCTGCAAAGCTTGGGCTTCGTGCTTATTGGCACAATCAGCCTGATGGCAATTAGCTTTCTGCTGGTTCTCGCACCGCTTGCCGTGCGTTTGGCTGAGCAATGGTTTCCAGACATCGCACCATTTACAGGTACAATCGCCATCTGGCGCTATACGATTGCAGTGATCGTTCTGGTGCTTGCGCTTTTCATCGTGCATATCTGGCTGCCTGCAGGAAAACGCCGCTTGAGCGATATTCTCCCCGGCATCGGCATCACGCTGGTTGCGTGGCTGGCCGCTGCAACAGCCTTTGCAAAATATCTCGAAACTTTTGCAAATTACGTCACCACTTATGCAGGCCTTGCTTCGATCATGGTGGCAATCGTATTTCTCTATATGCTTTCGGCAATCTTCATCATCGGAGCGGAAATCAACGCGGCGATCATGAACTTCCGCAAGCGCGAGCAGCAGCCCGAACTCAATATAGAATAGCTATTTGCGGAGGGTTGTGAGTGCGACACCGAGCGTTGTCACAACCATGCCCGCGATCTGAATCGGGCCTAGCGTTTCACCGAAAATCAGATAGGCCATGACAGCCGCCGTCCCCGGCACCAGATAGAAAAGCGATGCAACTTTTGACATCGCTCCTTCGCGGATCATCACCAGCAGTGCCAAAATAGCACCGATGGAAATCGCCAGTGTCAGCCAGACCAGCGCAAAGATGAGCTGAGGCGACCAGATCATAACGCGGGTTTCAAAAGTGAAAGCACAGATCGCGGTAAGCGCGGCTGCTGCGATATATTGCACCGCCGTCCCGGTTTTAAGATCCGCTGCGGTACCAAAACGCTTCTGCCACACCGTACCCGTGCTGATCGCAAGAACCGCCACTAGTGCTGCTGCCAGGCTTTGCGGATCGACACCGCTATGGCCTGAAAATTTCGGCCACACCACCATAGCAACACCAAGAAAGCCGATAAGCAGCCCCAGCCATTGCCGCCCGCTGGCCCGCTCACCTAAAAGAAGCGCTGCAATCAACGTGGTCAGCATCGGCTGAAGACCAGCGACAAGCCCCGACATGCCTGCTGGCAGCCCATGATGCACGGCCCAGAAAAGTGCAGAGAGATAAACACCATGGATCAGGCAGCCTGCGATGGCTGCGTGCATCAGCACTTTGCCCCTCGGCCAGACACTATGGCTGGCCAAAGCCCAGATAATCATGATGAGAGCTGCAATGGAGAACCGCACCGCCATAAAGCTGAATGGTTCTGCATAGGGCATAGAAAGCCCAGCCCCGATGAAGCCGGTGGCCCAGAGCAGAACAAACATGAGGGGGAAAAAGCGGGTAGCCATGATCAGAAACTCTTTTCTTTGGCGCCTGCTCTAATCCGGTTCTGAGAATTGCGCTATCGCATAAATCTGATTGCTGCGATCAATTTGCCAAATGCCTCGCTTCTGCCTATGAAACGGCATGGATATTCAGAACGACACAATCCGCATTTTTGTTGATGCCGACGCCTGCCCGGTAAAGGCGGAAGTCTACCGCGTTGCCGAACGGCACGGCTTGGCCGTTGTGCTCGTGGCCAACAGCTATATTGCCATCCCGCGCGATGCAGAACGCGTCGAACGTGTCATTGTATCCGACAAGCTTGATGCGGCTGACGATTGGATTGCTGAAAATTCCCGCCCCGGCATTGTCGTCATCACCGCTGATATCCCGCTGGCAAGCCGCTCGATTGAAATGGGCGCATCGGTCATCGCACCCAATGGCAAAGTTCACACGCCGAGCACGATAGGCAACACACTCGCAACGCGCAATCTGATGGATTCGCTGCGTTCGGCAGGCGAAACAACGCGTGGACCAGCGCCATTTTCGCCAAAAGACCGCTCAGCATTTCTTTCCGCCCTTGAACTGGCGATCGTCCAGTTAAAACGCTCCGGCTTTAAATCAGCTTGATCGGATCGAGGCTGTCGCAATACCAGCACCGATCAACATCGTTCCGCCTGCCCGATTGAAGATGCGAAGGGCGCGCTCATTGGCAAAGAAGCGACGGGCGCGTGTGGCAATCAGCGCATAAGCAAAGGCATTGAGAAATGCCAGCACAAGGAACGTGGTTTCAAAGACCAGCATCTGCGTCATGAAATCACGATGCGGGCTCAAGAACTGCGGCAGGAAAGCGACGAAAAACGTAATGCTTTTGGGGTTGAGCGCCGTCACCAGCCAAGCATGAAGCAGCATCCGCACTGGCTTGACCTCATCGTGCCGCGCCTTGGCGTCCATTGTGCCACCGGCACGAAACAACTTGATACCCAACCAGATGAGATAGGCAGCACCAAGCCACTTAACCGCAGTGAATACCGTCGCTGACGCGGCGAGAAGCGCACCGACGCCCAGCATGGAAAGCGTCATGGCGGTAAAATCACCAAGTGCCACGCCAATTGCCATGGGGAGAGCAGCTTTCCAGCCCTGCCCGAGCGCATAGGATACCACCAGCAAAACCGTTGGTCCCGGAATAATCAGAAGCACAATGGATGCGGCAGAAAATGCCAGCCAGACTTCAATGCTCATGGGTAACTTCCTCTCTCAAGAAGAGGAAGCCACCGAACGGTATAATTGTCTATCTAAAGTTTTTGCGCAGCTTCAATCAGCTTGATCGCATCCGGACTATCCCATGGAGCCGGACCATTCATTGACGCAATCTGGCAGCCATCCTTGTCGACCAGCAATGTTACCGGCAGGCCAAAAGCCAGATTCTTGCGCTTTAATTCATTGAAGCTCGACATGGTGGCATCGCGGTTGAGGCTCAGACTCTTGATGCCGATCTCTTCGAGAAACTTTTTAGGCTTCTCGTCCGATCCAGTATCGATATTGATCGCGACGACATCAAAATCGCTTCCGCCCTTCTCAGCCTGAAGATTATCAAGCTCGGGCATCTCTTCGCGGCACGGCGCACACCAGGTCGCCCAGAGGTTCACGAGAAGCGTCTTGCCCTTATAATCGCCCAGCGTCATCTGCTTGCCGTCGGGGCCAGTGAAAGCGATATGGGCAACAGAAATCGGCTTTTCAGCAGCCCGCATGGCAGCAACGCTTCCGGTTGCCGCAGCATCAAGGCTCTTGAGACTATCGGCCTTTAGCGCACATTGTGCAGAAGCTTCATCACTTTGCGCAGAAACATTGCTAGTGGGTGCATTGCCAGAAGGCCGTTCCATCACGTATACCGCGCCTATACCGGCGACGACACCGGCAAGTGCAGCAAGAAGGACAATCTTCCGATTGCCTGACTTTGCCTTAACGTTGTCTTCAGCCATAGCGCGTCACTTTCCGTTAGAGCGCCGTGCATCCAATTGGATGCACAAAGGACGCTCTCACTTGTTTAATCTACGCATCGTGCTTTCCAAAATCGATTCCGATTTTGAGCCGATGCGGTAGTCTTGCATCCGAGGCATACGAGCATGAGCGAACAAAAATCAAGCAATCAGATGTGGGGCGGCCGTTTTGCCTCAGGGCCCGATGCGATCATGGAAGAGATCAACGCATCCATCGGCTTCGACCGCAAGCTCTATGCGCAGGATATTCAGGGCTCGCTCGCCCATGCTGCCATGCTTGCAAAGACTGGCATCATTGCGGCAGACGATCACAAAAAGATCGAAGACGGCCTGAAAACCATCCTCAAGGAAATCGAGGACGGCAAATTCACCTTCTCGCGCAAGCTTGAAGACATTCACATGAATATCGAAGCGCGCCTCGCCGATCTGATTGGCGCCTCTGCAGGACGTCTGCACACGGCCCGTTCGCGCAATGATCAGGTGGCTGTTGATTTCCGCCTTTGGGTCAAGCAGGAAATGCAGAAGACTGCCGTGGCTCTTAAAGGCTTGATCGAGGCTTTCCTTGAGCGCGCAGAAGAACATGCCGCCACCGTCATGCCGGGCTTCACGCATCTACAGACCGCGCAGCCTGTCACCTTTGGTCATCATTGCATGGCCTATGTCGAAATGTTTGGCCGCGATCTGTCTCGTGTACGCGATGCGATTGAACGCATGGACGAATCGCCTTTGGGTGCGGCAGCGCTTGCTGGAACCGGCTTCCCGATTGATCGCCACATGACAGCGACAGCGCTCGGTTTCCGTGAACCAACCCGCAACTCGCTCGACAGCGTTTCCGACCGTGACTACGCGCTGGAATTTCTGTCGCTCGCAGCCATCTGCGCGGGTCACTTGTCACGCCTTGCCGAAGAAATCGTCATCTGGTCGACGCCGCAGTTCAATTTCGTGCGCCTGTCCGACGCTTTCTCGACCGGCTCGTCGATCATGCCGCAGAAGAAGAACCCGGACGCTGCCGAACTGGTCCGCGCCAAGACCGGCCGTATCAACGGTTCGCTAGTTGCCCTTCTCACCATCATGAAGGGTCTGCCGCTCGCCTATTCCAAGGATATGCAGGAAGACAAGGAACAGGTTTTCGACGCTGCCGAAAATCTGGAACTCGCAATTGCCGCCATGTCCGGCATGGTGCGTGACTTGACCATCAATGTTGCAAGCATGAAGAAGGCTGCAGGTTCGGGTTATTCGACCGCAACCGATCTTGCCGACTGGCTGGTGCGTGAGCTTGGCCTTCCTTTCCGTGACGCCCACCATGTGACGGGCCGCGCTGTGGCTCTGGCCGAAAGCAAGAAGGTCGATCTTTCCAAGCTTTCGCTAGAAGACCTTCAGTCAATCAATCCGGGTATTACCGATGCGATCTTCGGCTATCTGACGGTTGAGAAGTCGGTCAAGAGCCGCCAGTCTTTTGGCGGAACAGCGCCACAGGAAGTGCGCCGCCAGATCCGTTATTGGAAAAAGCGCATTACAAAGGCGTAAGCTGAGCATGTTAGTGAGATCGCTCGTGAAGGAGTGATTTCACTTTCAGATATTTTGGGTTAGACCTGACCCATAGGACAAATTCCGGGAACCAAAGCTGATGACAGGCCGCTCCGCCATTTCCTCCGTGCTTCTGATCGCCGCTCTTGCAGCCACTCTTGCCGCTTGCGGACGAAAAGGCCCGCTTGAGCCACCGCCAGCACAGCTCATCACCAATGAACAGGGTCGCACGGTCGAGAAACCGAAGGAAGACAAGCCCTTCATCCTCGACAAGATTCTGTAATAGCTTATCAAGCAGGGACTGTTTCCCGTGAATCATTTTGAATATCGCGACGGCGTTCTCCACGCCGAAAATGTAAGCCTGCCCGAAATCGCAAAAGAAGTCGGCACGCCTTTTTACGTCTATTCGCGCGCCACGATCGAGCGCCATTTCCGCGTCTTCAGCGAAGCCTTTGCGGATATGGAAACGCTGGTAACTTACGCGTTGAAGGCCAATTCGAACCTGGCTGTTCTCAAGACTCTCGCCAAGCTCGGCGCAGGCGCTGACACGGTTTCGGAAGGCGAAATCCGCCGTGCCTTAGCTGCCGGTATTCCTGCCAACAAGATCGTGTTTTCCGGTGTTGGCAAAACACCGCATGAAATGGATTTTGCGCTGGAAGCAGGCATCTACTGCTTCAACGTCGAATCCGAACCGGAGCTGGAAATTCTTTCCGCCCGCGCAGTCAAGGCGGGCAAGGTTGCATCTGTATCCTTGCGCATCAATCCGGATGTCGATGCCAAGACCCATGCCAAGATTTCAACCGGGAAGTCCGAAAACAAGTTCGGCATTCCACGCGTAAAAGCCCGGCAGGCCTATGCGCGTGCAGCAAGCCTGCCCGGTGTCGATGTTGTCGGCATTGATATGCATATCGGTAGCCAGATCATTGATCTCGAGCCTTTCGACAATGCGTTTGCACTGATGGCGCAGCTGGTTGAGGAATTGCGGACTGACGGCCACAATATCCGCCACGTCGATGTTGGCGGAGGCTTAGGCATTCCTTATCGTACCGATAACAACCCACCGCCGCTGCCGGTTGCTTATGCGGAAATCGTCGCGAAGCATATCAAGCCGCTTGGCCTCAAAACCGTGTTCGAGCCGGGTCGGCTGATCGTCGGCAATGCCGGTCTCCTGGTGACGGAAGTTATTTTCGTGAAGGAAGGCGACGCCAAGAACTTCATCATCGTTGATGCTGCGATGAACGATCTCATCCGTCCGACCCTTTACGAAGCTTTCCACGACATCAAGCCAGTTTTGGAAACCAAAGATAATGCCGCACGCATCCGCGCCGATTTTGTCGGCCCTGTTTGTGAAACCGGCGACTATCTCGGCCTTGACCGTGAAGTAGCAAAGCCTGCTCCGGGAGATCTGATAGCTGTCTGCACGACGGGCGCCTATGGCGCAGTTCTGTCGAGCACCTACAACAGCCGTCTTCTGATCCCTGAAGTACTGGTGGATGGCGATCGCTACCACGTCATTCGTCCACGCCGGACCTATGAAGAGCTTCTGGCACTCGATTCTGTACCGGACTGGCTATAAGCGCATCCCGAAAAGTGTGAAGCGGTTTTCGGAAAAGATGCGCGTTGAGAACAATGATTAGAGCGCCGATCTGATTTAATCAGATCGAAACGCGCTCTAATTGGGACCAAAGCCTCGCCTTTGCCATGATGCGTGTTATTCTATGAAACAACCATAGGCGTTACACGCATCAGAAAGACCCGATGACACAACAGAGAAAAGACAGCAAAGACTTGCCAAACCGCAAGCGCGATGCGTTTTTCCGCCTGTTTTCCGGCGAAGGTGCAGCCCTGCGCCGCCTTCACCTGCAAAGCTTTCTGACGATCAGTTTCGAGCGAATCTGGCCTCTCGTGCTGCCGCTAATTCTATTGATTGCGCTTTTTGCTAGCTTAAGCTGGCTTGGGCTTTTTGCACTGATGCCGCGCTGGCTTCATCTGGGTGTGCTTGGCCTTTTTTCTTTGGCGGCAATTGTCGCGCTCTATCTGCCGTTCCGTTTCCGCCTGCCTGATGAAGATGCCATCACCGCACGCATTGAAGATGTAAACGGCCTGATCCATGAACCCTTGGCCGTGCAAACCGGACAAATGGCGACTGGCAGTAATGATCCTTTTGCAGTCGCTCTCTGGCAGGAACACAAGCGCCGCATGGCCGAGCGCCTGAAAAACCTGCAGTCAGGCGTACCGCGTCCACACATTCCTGAACGTGACCCTTTTGCACTGCGTGCAATCGTGGCTCTGCTGTTCGTGACCGCCTCCGCCTATAGCCTTAGCCCGAACAGCGGGCGCATCGCCGATGCTTTTCATATTCGCGCCGGTAGTGCCACCGCTGTTGCCCGCGTCGATGCCTGGGTAACGCCACCACAATATACGGGCCGCGCGCCGGTATTCCTCAGCACCAATGCTGACGAAGGCAATGTCGAAAAGCCTATAACCGTGCCGCAGGACAGCATCGTCAATATTCGCGTAATCGGCGGCGGTTCTGAAAGATTGACAGCAACCGATGCGACCGGACATCGTCGTGAAGTACAGCCTATCGCGTCCAAAGAAGGCGAAGATGCAACGGCTGAACAGCAGACCAATGTCGATGGCAGCCGCAACTTCCGCTACGATCTTCAACAGGACGAAACCCTGAACCTTTCAGGCAATGATCTCAGCTGGACATTTGCTGTCACACCAGACAATGCGCCGACAATCCGCTTCACCAAAGAGCCGGGCCGCGCCCTCAATGGCACTTTGCAGCTTAGCTATGAGATCAGCGACGATTACGGTGCCACCAAGGCCTATGGTGAAGTCGTACCGCTTGATATTGATCATGAGGAAGAGGAAACCGCTCCTCTTTATGATGCGCCTGAATTACCGCTTGCCCTTCCCCGCCGTGGATCGAAAGAGGCAACGACGTCGAAAGATCTGACCCAGCATCCTTGGGCCGGTCAGAAAGTGGCGCTGACACTTGTTGCAACAGACGCAGCAGGTAAGTTCGGACGCAGCGAAACAAAGATCATCACTCTGCCCGAACGCCCGTTCTCCAATCCACTGGCCAAGGCTGTTGCCGAGCAGCGCCGTATTCTGGCGCTTGATGCCACGCAACGCGACCATGTGCGCGACATGCTTTCTGCATTGATGTTGCGGCCAGAGGAAACGATTAAGAACAACGCCCACTATCTGGGCCTTGTGACGATCCGTACGCGGCTCAAACTCGCGACCAGCGACGACTCCTTGCGAGATACTGCCGATTATATGTGGCAGGTGGCGCTCGGTATTGAAGACGGCAATCTGTCTGCAGCAGAACGGCGTTTGCGTCAGGCGCAGGAAGCCCTGCGTAACGCCTTGCAGAATGGTGCTTCTCAGGAAGAAATCGAAAAGCTGACAGCGGAATTGCGCGAAGCGATGCAGCAGTTCCTGCGTGAATTTGCCCAGCGTCAGCAGCAGAACCCGAATGCCCGTAATCAGCCGATGGACCCGAATGCACGCATGCTGACCGACAAGGATTTGCAGCGCATGATGGATCAGATTGAAAATCTGGCCCGTCAGGGTTCGCGTGATCAGGCCGAACAGCTTCTGTCGCAGCTACAAGACCTGATGAACAATCTGCAGATGGGGCAACAGGCGCAGCCCGGCCAGCAGGGACAAGGTCAGGGCCAGGCCAACCAAATGCAGCAGCAGATGAACAAGCTGGGCGATCTGATGCGCCGCCAGCAACAGATGATGAACGAGACCTTCAAACTCGATCAGCAGATGCAGCAACAGCAATATGGCAGCGGCGAAGGCGAATATGGAGACGACCAGCTTCCAGGCGATAACGGCCCTATGGGACAGGGCGAATCGCAACAGGGGCGAGGTCAGGGTGGCCAGTCCGGCGATACGCCTTCAGATCTGGCGGAGGCCATGCGCAAGCTGCAACAGCAGCAGCAGGCGCTTCAAGACGAACTGAAGAAGTTCAATGAAGACCTCAAGGGCATGGGCATTGATCCCAATCAGGATTTCTCCGACGCAGGAAAATCAATGGGCAATGCAGCCGATGCACTTGGTCGCAATGAAGGCTCGGAAGCAGGCGATCAGCAAGGCAGTGCTTTGGAAGCCCTTCGCCGCGGTGGCCGCGATATGATGCAGAAGATGCAGCAGGCCATGGGACAGGATGGTCAGGGGCAGAGTGGACGAAATGGTCAAAATGGCCGTGATCCGCTCGGTCGCCAGCAAGGCAACAACGGTCCGTCTGACGGCGATGGTGTCAAGATACCGGGAGAGATCGATATTCAGCGCGCCCGCGAGATTCTCGATGAAATCCGCCGTAAGCTTGGCGATGCGCTGACCCCGCAGATGGAGAAGGAATATCTCCAGCGGCTGTTGCAGTTCGATTGATACAAACAGCCGCTAAAAACCAGTTTCTACTCTTTCACATGCCCAACAAAAGGCAACTGCCGGAACGAATGGCCGACATCCATGCCGTAACCGACGACGAAATAGTCGGGGCATTCGAAAGCGACGAAATCGGCATCCAGATCAACCTTGCGACGCACGCTCTTGTCGAGAAGCACAGCAATGCTGACGCTGCGAGCTCCACGCTCAATCATCAGCTCACGCACAAATTTGAGCGTCTTGCCTGATTCGAGAATGTCATCGATCAGAAGAACGTCGCGGTCTTTTACATCGCTGTCGATATCGCGCAGCAGGCGCACTTCGGTACTTGTCGTACCCTTGCCATAGCTGGAAACGGTGATGAATTCGACATCCGGCTCAACACCTGCATCATGCATTGCACGAATAAGATCGGCTGCGAAAATGAACGAGCCTTTGAGGATGGATATCGTCAGCAGATTATGAAAATCGCGTCCGGCAATCTCTTTTGCCAGCGCGAGATTACGCGCAGCGATTTCCTCCGGGCTGAAAAGCACGTCAATGGTTTTGCCGCCGACCTGAGGCATCTGCTGCGTCTCCTGATTTATAAGCGTAACTAAGCTTTGAAAGGCACGCTCTATATCATGCTTTCAGAAAAATGCACCCTTTTGCATTGCGCGACTTCGCGAACAATTGGACGAAGCATAATCATTTGCCATTTCATTGATTTGATATAGCGTGCCTGCCATGCATCCGGACATTATCGAACTGCGTTCCTTTTACGAAACCACCCTTGGCCATCTCGCCGAGCGATCCATTCGCATGGCGCTTTCGGGTCTTTGGGCGCGTGTACCAGGCGAGCGCCTGGTGGGGCTTGGCTATAGCCTCCCCTATCTCGACCGCTTCAGTGCAGATACCGAGCGAAGTTTTGCTTTTATGCCTGCCGGACAAGGTGCCGTTGCATGGCCTTCATCGGGCAAATCAAGCACCGCACTCGTCTTCGACGAAGAACTGCCTTTGCCTGATTCTTCCATCGACCGGGTGCTGATGGTTCATGCACTGGAATATGCCGAAAACGCTTCGGAAACGCTGAAAGAAATGTGGCGTGTACTAGCCCCCAACGGACGGCTCGTCATCGTGGTGCCGAACCGGCGCGGCGTATGGGCACGTCTCGACCGCACACCATTCGGCAGTGGTCGCCCTTATAGCCGCACACAGTTGACCGCGCTGCTGCGCGAAGCCAATTTCAGCGTCAACACAATCAGCAATGCGCTGCATTTCCCACCCGTGAAACGCCGATGGATGATGCGTCCATGCATGGCCATTGAAGGTATTGGCCGCAAGCTCTGGCCGCTTTTTTCCGGTGTTCTGGTCGTCGAAGCGCAGAAACGCCTTTATCAAGGCCTGCCTGTCGCACAACGCTCGTCTCGCCGTGTCTTCGTGCCTGTTCTGGCGCCGCAAGGAACGCCGGTCAGCGGTTTGAGAAAAACCGCATCGAAAGAAACCAAAAAATAGCGCTACAGCCTTTCACAGTAAGGTTTTTCTCGACTTGAACGCGGCAGAGGTTTATGCCCGCTACGCAACCTTAACATCAGTCCTTTTGGCGGAGCCAAAATCATGACCAATACGCAAGACCTTTCCCGTCCCCAGCCTAAGACCGGCCTGCTCGATATTGCAGCCTATGTGCCAGGCAAGGAACACGTAGAAGGCGTTGCAAAGGTCTATAAGCTCTCCTCCAATGAGACCCCAATCGGCCCCAGCCCTCATGCGATTGAAGCCTATCGACACCTGGCCGATACGCTCGCGATCTATCCGGATGGCCAGGCGCAGGCATTGCGCGAGGCAATCGCTGAATCGCAGGGGCTTAACATCGGCAATATCATCTGCGGCAATGGCTCGGATGAATTGCTTGGCTTGCTCTGCCAGACCTATCTGGCTCCGGGCGATGAAGCCATCATCACTGAGCATGGTTTTGCGGTTTACAAAATCCAGACGCTTGGCGCAGGTGCAACGCCTGTGACGGTGAAGGAAAAGGATGAACGCATCGATGTCGATGCGATCCTTGCTGGTGTAACGCCACGCACGAAGATCGTCTTCATTGCCAATCCAGCAAATCCGACCGGCACCTATCTGCCTTTTGAGGAAGTCCGTCGTCTTCATGCAGGCCTACCGAAGAACGTTTTGCTGGTGCTGGATGCAGCCTATGCAGAATATGTTCGTCGCAACGATTACGAGTCCGGCCTTGAACTGGTATCGTCGAACGAAAATGTCGTCATGACCCGTACCTTCTCAAAGATTCACGGTCTGCCGGGCCTGCGTATCGGCTGGATGTATGCGCCATTGCACGTTATCGATGCGGTCAACCGTATTCGCGGCCCCTTTAACATGAACTCGGCAGCAATCGCTGCCGGTGCCGCCGCCATCCGCGACCGCGCTCATGTGGTGAAGTCGGTCGAATACAATGAAAAATGGCTGACGTGGCTCACCGACGAATTCACCAAGCTTGGGCTTCGCGTCACTCCATCGGTTACAAACTTCCTGTTGTTCCATTTCCCGGAAGATTCCGCACATTCTGCAGATAAGGCGGATGAGTGGCTTTCAAAGCGCGGCTATATCCTGCGTCGCGTAGGTGGCTACGGCTTCCCGAATGCATTGCGCATGACGGTCGGTACGGAAGAAGCCAATCGTGGCGTTGTGGCAGCTCTGACCGAGTTTCTGAAGTAAGACGATGTCCACGATCCATTTCGAAAAAATCGCGCTTATCGGTATCGGCCTTATCGGCTCATCGCTGGCGCGTGTCATTCGCCGCGAAGGCCTTGCCAATCATATCGCCATTGCAACACGCAGTGCCGAAACATTAAAGCGCGCCGAGGAATTAAACCTCGGCGACAGCTACTCGACCGATAGTGCGCAAGCCGTTCAAGATGCTGATCTCGTCATCGTATCGGTGCCAGTCGGTTCGTCCGGCACCGTTGCCAAGCAGATTGCAGCACATCTGAAGCCAGGCGCTATCGTTACCGATGTCGGATCGACCAAGGCGTCCGTTATCGCGCAGATGCAGCCGGAACTGCCGGCCAATGTGCATTTCATTCCCGGCCACCCTCTCGCGGGTACGGAATATTCCGGTCCTGACGCTGGTTTTGCAGAGCTCTTCACCAATCGCTGGTGTATTCTCACGCCTCTGCCGGACACCGATCAGGCGGCCATAGACAAGCTTTCCGCCTTCTGGACGGCCTGCGGCTCGCGCCTCGATCAGATGGACCCACAGCACCATGATCTGGTACTGGCCATCGTCTCGCATCTTCCGCATATCATCGCCTATAACATTGTTGGTACAGCCAGCGATCTGGAGCAGGTGACAAAATCGGAAGTCATCAAATATTCGGCTTCGGGTTTCCGTGATTTTACGCGTCTGGCGGCGTCCGATCCAACCATGTGGCGCGACGTCTGCCTCCATAACAAGGACGCAATCCTTGAGATGCTGGCGCGTTTCTCGGAAGATCTCGCTTCGTTGCAGCGCTCGATCCGCTGGGGCGATGGTGAGGCTCTGTTTGATCTCTTCACCCGCACGCGTGCGGTGCGCCGTAGCATTATCGATGCCGGTCAGGAAGTCGACGCACCGAACTTCGGACGTCAGGCAGCCGCTGAGATCAGCGAAAAGAAATGATAAACTAGGGCAGAAGAACGCTCTGCCCTGTTCCAAACCGCCTTACAAAGTCGGCAAATGTCCTAATGGAATAAAACCAGCGCTGGCTCTTCCCTTACGAACGGCAATCTCGATAACGGGGTTGCCGTTTTCGTCTTTCGGCATGGCGGAAAGAGCAAAAAGAACAGTAGCGATATTGCCGCCCTGTTCGGGAAACACGGTTTGACCGGCTTGCGCAAAGGATTGCGGGTTGACCATCGTGACCTTCAGGTCAGCATCGATCTCACCTTCCAGATCGACTGAAAAGGGACCAGCTACCGAAAGCACCGCACCATTGGGCATGGATAGAAATGCCTGATTGATCACACCACTATGGCCGCGCATCCGTTCGTTAAACGGTGCAGCACTCGGTGCCAGAAACGTTCCCGCATTGGCAATTACGATATCGGCCAGACCATCGATTTCCGGGCTCTTGGCACTGCCAATAACGGATGGTTCCAGCTTGAGGGCCGCAAAGCGTCCATTGATCTTAAGCTGATCATCTTCGCTGCTCATGCGGAGATTCATCTGCTCAAGCTTGCTAAGAGGCTGGGTGGTCGTCGTTTCTGTACGCACGCCGACCGTTACATCGCGCGCATCAAGCTCGATCTCGGTAGGGAACGGACGCGCAAGACGCGTGTTGGAGGTAAATTTGCTCCAATTGACCTCAAGTGGCTGAAAGCCGGGAAACTCGACAAAAGCCGGTCCACCAAGTTCATTGCTGAGTGAACGCGGCGCATAAACCGGAGACCCTGACGTGAAACGTCCGGCACGCAAAGCCATGCCTTCAGAGGGCTTCTGCCACGAAATACTGGCACAAACCACATTCACACGGAGCGGATATCCGCCCATGTGAAGATTCTCGCACTGCACGCCTACACCTTGCGATGCAAGCTTTGCCATATCGGCCTTGGCACGCGTTTCAATCTTGCCTGCCAGATAAAACCAGCCCGCTGTATAGGCGGCGATCAGCACGAGGACGATGACGGCAATCGTAACAGGGCGCTTCCTGGATTTTTTGGTTTCAATACCAGCATGCGCCATTGAAAAAGCCTCTTTCAATCAGATACTTGGTTGAGGTGACAAAGCGAAGGGCATTTCCAGCCCGAACAATCATCATCTGTTCTGCTGTTCCCAACAGGTGGCTATATTATGGCAGGATTGAGTCTTGTGAAGTTCGCCCGATTAAAAAACGCGGGATATCTTGAGATTATCGATAAAAACCAGCCATAATTGTCCATATATAGATTTGATATCATGACAATGCGTACGAGCGACATGCGAAAGAATGATTTCTGGGTATTTGGTTACGGTTCGCTGATGTGGCGGCCTGGCTTCGCACATGTCGAAACAATGCGTGCGCGCCTGCATGGCTATCGCCGTAGCCTCTGCATCTATTCACACGTTCATCGCGGAACACCGGATCATCCCGGCCTTGTTTTGGGGCTTGATGCTGGCGGATCATGCCTCGGCATCGCCTTCCGTGTACCCGGCGATATGACAGACGAAGTCATGGTCTATTTGCGCGAACGCGAAATGTCCAACCAGGTCTATCACGAAAAATGGCTTCGCCTTCGGCTAGCGGACGGGCGCGATGTACAGGCTGTAACCTATGTCGCCGACCGACGGCATATCCAATATGCCGGTTCGCTCAAAGCCGAGGACGCCGCAGCAATCGTTGTCTCAGCACAGGGAGATTCCGGTGCCAATCTTGACTATGTTGCCAACACGCTTGAGCATCTGCGCAATATGCGTGTGCGGGATCATGCGCTTGAACATGTCAACGATCTGATATGCACCAAAGTGAATCGGCAAAAGCACGACACAGCCTGATCAACTCTGTCCGTAACGACGAAAATGATCGGCCAGCGCCTCTTTGCCGTTCACGATCATTATTCCCGTTATCACAAATACCGTGCCCACCACGAAACTGGTTTCAATCGGCTCGCCCAAAATGATCGCACCAAAAATCACCCCGAAAATTGGCGTCATGAAAGAGAGTGAACCCAATTGGGATGCCCGATAAATCCGCAAAAGCTGAAACCAGATCAGAAATACCGCAAAAGATACAATGACAGACTGAAACGCGAAGCTGCCCACCAGCGTAGTGGTCCAGTTGATCTCCACTTGCCCCATCAGGGATGCGGCAACCGACAAGGTCACGAAGGCGGTTAGAAGCTGGTAGAGCAAGGTCTGCTTCGCTGGCAGTGCCGCAAGACGTGAACCACGGACCACAACGGTCGTTGCTCCCCATGCCATCCCCGCGAGCAGGCAAAGCCCATCGCCAATAACCATGGCCTGGAAATCACCATGGACAGCCTCACCGCGAACAAGGAAAGCTATCGCTATGCCCATAAAGGCAATGCCGATGCCGCCCCATTGTATGGTGGTCAGGCGCTCTGATGGCACCAGAAGATGCAAGCCAAGTGCCGCAAAGAGTGGTGCTGTATAAAGCAAAACCACAGCATGAGCGGCTGAGGTTAGTCGCAACCCTTCCCCAAGAAACAGATATTCAAGCGCAAACAGCAAACCGACCAGCAGGCCAGGTTTCCAGATTCCATTGGCAATAGTCAGCGTTTCACGCCGCGCGATCATAATAGCAGCGATTAATGCAGCCCCCACGCCCGACCGCAGCGCAATTTGGAACAATGGCGAAATATCCGAAGCCGTCAATTTCAACAGCACCTGCTGCAAGCCGAGGCTGATGCAAACAAGAAGCATCATTCCAAATGCGTGCGTGTTGACGGGCTTACGCTCCATTGTCCGAATCCTCGTGATTAATTCGAACAATGGGTGTACGCTTGTCAGGTATAGGGCATATAGCTTAAAACTGACAAACCTTATCGCAGGATTGCCATAATGGCGGGAATAGCTCTCGAACCTACGCATCAACCTCCCTTTACAGAAGCCTTACCGGAGCCGCTGTTCTTTCGAACAGCCTGCATGCCACCGGCTGCGCGCTATCCCATGCATCGCCACGATTGGGGAGAGTTTGTCTATTCCTTCACTGGTGTAATGGAGGTGCGTATCGGCGACAGCCATCTGCTGGCCCCGCCGCAATATGGGATATGGCTACCTCCGCATATCGAGCATCAAGGTCTCAATCGTCAGGAAGTGTGCTACTGCTCGCTCTATGTGACAGAAGAGCTTTGTACTGATCTTCCAGCCAAGGCCTGCGCGCTCAACCTCAATCCACTGATCCGCACTTTGCTTGAACATCTGCGCATGAAGAAGCCATCGCAACCACAGCAACCGCAAGAAACACGGATGCTGCATACGCTGCTTGATCAGCTGGCTATTGCTCCATGTGCGGGTTCCTATCTGCCTTCCAGCACGGACCCTGCCCTCCAAAAGATATTGTCGATCCTTGAAGATGATCCAAGTGACAATCGCACCCTTCACGCTCTTGCAAAGATCGCCAATACGTCCGAAAGAACACTGATGCGTCGTTGCAAACAGGAGCTGGGCATGAGCTTCCCTGAATGGAAACAGCGGCTAAGGACGTTAAAAGCCATGCCGCTGCTCGAAAAGGGAGCAAAAGTCGAACATGTGGCGCTTGACCTTGGCTATGCCAGCGCATCAGCTTTCATCGCCATGTTCCGCAAATTGATGGGTATCACCCCCGACGAATATCGCAGACAAATCGGTGCCTGAACGGACATAGCGACAAGCTCTAGCGGCAATTGCAGCAAACTGCCCCTGATTTCTCCTGCAAGCAGACAGGAGATATTAAAGTTGCATTGCTTGTACGGCTTGCCCTTGTTCTTGCCCAAAGCAACCGCTACATCTCGGCTAAAGCATCGCTCCGTAGCCTGACTGGATTGGGACAGTACGATGCAAAGTTCAAAGGGTTGGAGCGGTCTTCCTGGGTCAGCTTATGATCTGTGCCGCTCCGATTGCCAAGGAGACCTTTATGATCGCATTGTTCCGCACCATTGATCTGGCGCTCGATATCTATACTTGGATCATTATCGCTAGCGCCGTTTTCTCATGGCTCTATGCGTTCAACGTCGTCAATTCTTCCAATCGCTTTGTCGCATCGATCGGTGAGTTTCTTTACAAAGTAACTGAACCGGTCCTGCGTCCACTCCGCAATATCCTGCCCAATCTCGGCGGCATCGATATTTCACCTATCGTCGTCCTGCTGATTATCTTCTTCATCCGTCAGTTCATGTGGACGACGCTGCTTCCTGCACTTCTGTAAGAAGCCCATACATAACCAGACAAACAAAAACGCCCGGACTTTCATCCGGGCGTTTTTGATTAAACATATAAGGCAGATTACTTGCCCTTGGCGCGTTCAATCGCTTCAACGATGAACTTGCGAGCGTAATCTTCATCGCCCCAATCACCGATCTTGACCCACTTGCCTGGTTCCAGATCCTTGTAGTGCTCGAAGAAGTGCGCGATCTGCTTGAGCGTGATTTCCGGAAGATCGGAATAATCATGCACCTTTGCATAACGCTGCGTCAGGTTTGGCGAAGGAACTGCAATGATCTTCTCGTCCTTGCCGGAATTGTCTTCCATGACCAGAACGCCGATTGGGCGAACATTGATCACGCAGCCAGGAACCAGCGGACGGGTGTTGCAGACCAGAACGTCGATTGGGTCGCCATCTTCCGAAAGCGTGTGCGGCACGAAGCCGTAATTGCCCGGATAGGTCATTGGTGTGTAGAGGAAGCGGTCCACAATCAGGGCGCCAGCCTTCTTGTCCATCTCGTACTTGATCGGCTGTCCGCCGACCGGCACTTCGATGATCACGTTGACGTCTTCTGGCGGATTGTTGCCGATGGAGATAGCATCAATATTCATGATGGGTCCTTTCGTGTCGCGCTCTGATAACGGGTTTCATGTTTCCGTGCAAGAAAAACGAAAGTTCAACAAAACGCGGCGAATTGTCATTGTTGCAATGCAACTGAGCGTGATTGGCTAATAAGAGTTAGGAGGAAGTTGTTTCGCCCAATTCCTTCAGCCTTTCGATAGCTGTAGGCGGCATGGGCGGAGCTTTGGTGTCGCGACTTGCTGCAACCAGCAGTTCATCACAAGCCGTCTCCGTCGTTTCTATCAAACGACGCAGGAATTCTTCTTTCTCAAGGCCCGCCGGAATGGGCGGCAGCACACGGCAGCGAATGGTGCCCGGAAAGCGCAGGAACTTTCGGCGTGGCCAGTAAAGCCCCGCATTGTGAGCAATCGGCAATACAGGCAGATTCAGCGCTTCGTAAAGATGCACAATGCCGTATTTATACTGCGGCGGCGCTCCCGGTGAACGGCGCGTGCCTTCCGGATAGATGAGAATCTGGCGACCTTCTGCAATCGCCTTCTCCGCTCCCTTGGTAATGGAATGAAGCGCTTTGACGCGCGATCCACGATCAACCGGGATCATTTCCATCTTGGCAACATACCAGCCAAAGAGTGGTATCCGCATCAATTCACGCTTGAGGATCAGAACAGGATCGTCAAGCTGCGGCAGGAACGCGTAAGTGTCCCATGCAGACTGATGCTTGGGCGCAACGATATAAGCGCCTTCGGGAATATTCTCGAGGCCTTCGATGACGTAATCCGTACCGGCGATATATTTCTGCAGCCACAGGTTAACCCGCGCCCAGGTCTTGGGAACGATCCATGCCTTCTTGCGGGGAAGCAGAAAATAGAACGGCGTATAAAGGATCATCTGCACCAGAGTGCCGATGTAAAAAGCCAAATTGAACAGGATTGAGCGCAGATAGAGAAGCATCGTATCGGCGAAGACCTTAAGTGGACCTGATGCAACCGCATCAGATGACAGAATTTCGGTGCTTTCTCATGAAAGCTGCGGCACCCGATATATCAGGAAGCTGAGCTTTTTCCATAAGGAAATCTCTGCACGCGATCATCAAATCGTGGGATGCACTTATTGGGGCTTAAGCCGTATCACCGAAAATTCTGGCTCCGCCTACGCGAATGGCAGCACCCAGATATTTGACATATTCGATAAACAGCACTCTGAGCGTATCACTCTCTGCCACCCAGCTATGCGAACGCTTTTCGCCATTGACCACAGGGTAAGGCACAAATTCAACGTCCTGCATCCGATAGGACATTTCCAGAATGCTACGCGGGATGTGGTAATTATTGGTGACGACAATCACACGATGATAGTTGTTGGCGCGTATCCAGCGTTCGCTTTCAGTCGCATTACCCACAGTGTTAAGCGCAGATCGGTCAAGATCGACACAGCAATCAAACAGACTTTGCTCCGAATGGGTCGCACGCTGCAGCGATTTTTCCGTGGTTGACGGATGAACGCCGCTAATCAACAAACGCTTTCCTTGCTTACCCTTTAAGAGATCGAGAGCGGCCTGAATGCGAGACTGTCCACCAGTCAGAACAACAATAGCGTCAGCCGGTTCATCCAGAACAGGCGACTGCATGCTGGTGACTTTTTCACTGAAGGCAACGAAGCCAATCAGGAAAGCGACAATGGCCAGAAAGAGAACGATGGAAATAGGCTGAAGTCGTCGAAATACACGCATTAGGACAGACCATAAGAATTTACCGACTGTAGACGCAAGCGTGGACGTCGCACCAATTGTACGACTGCGGCGCCATACCACAGCACCCGTATCCGCCCCCATCTCTCTATCTGCTGCTGCATCAACGCTTCCCGAATGCCCAACCGATACCGTTTGCTGAAACTTGCGTTCACCTTTCTTGCTATCATAGCCATCATTGCGGCGATAACTCGGAAAGTTGCCGGAAATTCGTGACTTCCGGCCGGTATTGGTAAAAAAAGCGGTCATTCGGCCCGTACTCCCGGACCATCCATCGTCGCAAGCTGTCGAACGACCGTCAGGCGGCTCGTCAACATCGTCAGCACACTCACTAGAATGATGATTGCCGCAGCGCCAATGTAACCATCGCGACCAATGGCAAAATTACCGAACATTGCGGCAGCCTGATCACCGGCAGGCGTCGCCATATGCCGAGATGCCCACCACGAAAAGACGAAGAAAACCAGCATAGCGGCACCTCCGCCGAACAGCGCACCTTTAAGGGCTGTGCGGAAAAAGTGCCATTCGAACTCGCGCGCAACGAATTTTGATTCTGCACCGATGAAGTGCAGAACTTCAATAATATGGCCATTGCCCGACATAGCGCCGCGCGTTGCGAAGATAACCGTCAGAACAGTCGCGGCAATGACGAGCGACAAGACACCTGTTCCGATCAGCACGGTTGTATTGGCCATTGAAACAAGCCGGTCGACCCATGTGCGGTGATCGTCGAAACTCGCGCTCGGGATAGAGCGGGTAATTTCCGCCCGCATTGTTTCAAAATCCGGCGGCGAATTCTCATCAATCGTCACGACAACCAGACGTGGAACGGGCAATTCATCGATATTGAGACCCGTACCAAGCCAGGGCTCAAGCAAACGCGCGGTGGCATCCTTGTCGATGATGCTGGTATCTTTCACGCCTGCAAAGCCGCGCGCGATCCCGCTTGCGTCCTGAAGCGCCTTTTCCATGTCCAGCCCATCGGCAGGTCGGATCTGAATAGTTGCTTCTCGTGCAATCTGACTTTGCCATTGAGCAGCAGAAGCGCGCACCAGCGTAACGCCACCCAGGGTAAGGCAGGCGAGAAATGTCATGATCGCAATCACGATCACAAGCGCTGTGCCCGTCACACTGCCGTCCGGCACAATCGGGCTTGGCCCCTGACGTTTCCTGCGCTTGCCGATGCGAACCATCAGCATATCTTTGAGGTCTTCAAAGCGAATGCGCAGGTCGTCTAGGACCTTCCGAAAAGCTCTCTGCCAGTCTTTGTCAGCTTCAATCATAGATATCGAGCCGCCCATGTTCGAGGATCATGCGACGCGCATTCACTTGATCCATCAGCGATAGATCGTGCGTCGCGATGATGACTGCAGTGCCGGAACGATTAAGCTCGGTAAAAAGCCGCAACAGGCGCTTGGCGAGCGGTGGATCGACGTTACCGGTCGGCTCATCCGCCAGCAGCAATTCTGGCTGGTCGATCAGCGCACGCGCAATTGCAGCACGTTGCTTTTCACCACCGGAAAGCACGGGCGGCAGCACGTTCATGCGGTCACCGAGGCCGACCCAATGCAGAAGTTCTTCTACTTCATGACGGTATGTCGCCTCTTCCTTGCCGCGCACACGCAGCGGAAGAGCAACATTTTCATAGGTTGTCATGTGATCCAGCAGACGGAAATCCTGAAATACAATCCCGATGCGCCGACGCAGAAGCGGCACTTCCTTATGATCGAGCCGCGCGACATCCTTGCCAAAAATATTGATCAGTCCGCGCGTTGGTTTCAGCGCCATAAACAACAGGCGCAACAAAGAGGTTTTCCCGGCACCGGACGGTCCGGTCAGAAATTGAAATGAACGTGGCGGAATATGGAAGCTGACATCCTTCAGGATCTCTGGCCCCATTCCATATCGCAGGCCGACATTCTCGAAACGTATCACCGGTGTGCTTCTCTAAATTGCCCGCAGTCCCACATGGAGCGCGGATGAAATCGATATCAAAATGACCTTTAACCTCCATGGTTAATGTGAGGTTAATACAGTCAGAATCAGCTATAAAAATTGCGCGAGCATTGTGTTTTTATAACGCAGAACATTCAGGCAATTATTGGAACAGACGCAATAACGGTCTCGCTGACCTGACATTCGTCGGATCAGTCACAAAAAAACATCAAAAACGGATGAGAAAGAAAGGGCTACTCCCAGCAACCCAGATTGCGGCCCTTAAGATTATGCGCATCGATATCGGTTACGAGGCGCGCATCTTCACGCAGAAGAACCATTGTTGTGCGCTGCTTGAGATCAATTCTCTGCCAACCAGCACATTCTGTCGGCATCGGCGGCTTACTATCGATGCGTACCGTCTCGCTCCATGCAGTCGCGGTACAGCCGGAAAGAAGAGCGATCATGGTCATAGCCGATACAGCGCGCAAGACCGATCCGCCAGTTCGTGCCTCCAATTGAATATTCAAGGCTGGCAACTCCCTATAATGCCCCACGCGATACCCGTTTGCCGAGATAGTTTCCATCATAACCATCTGCATGAACAAGCTTCTTATAGCGCGGGCACAACCACTCCCGCAATATACAAGACAAAAACAAGAATGATTTAAATTAAGGCGGAAAAGCGGCTAATTCATGGGTTTTCCTAGTCTTTTTGATATTTTAGAACTGTTTAAAAGAACATTCTAATACAAATAGGGATCGATTAAAAATTTACTGATATTCATTCAATAGCATCCAGAAATTATAAAAATATCCTCCAATTAAACATGATTGATGTAAGAAAAAGTCGGCTATATATTTGGTCATCTGATTCGCAATGGCACTTATCACTACACCAACACTGGGGACTTCCATGTTGAACAAACTGTCTGCGGAATTTTTCGGAACATTCTGGCTTGTTTTCGGCGGTTGCGGCAGCGCGATCTTCGCAGCCGCTTATCCTGAATTGGGCATCGGCTTTGCAGGCGTTGCACTCGCCTTCGGTCTGACCGTCCTTACAATGGCCTATGCTGTTGGCGGCATTTCCGGCGGTCATTTCAATCCAGCCGTATCGCTCGGTCTTCTGGTTGCGGGACGCTTTCCGGCTAAAGACCTCATCCCTTACTGGATTGCACAGGTATTGGGCGGCATTGCTGCAGCAGCAATTCTGTACCTCATCGCAACCGGTAAAAGCGGCTTTACAGCAGCTGGTTTCGCATCCAACGGCTATGGTGAACTCTCACCAGGTGGATATAGCCTGACATCGGCACTGCTCGTTGAAATCGTGCTGACGGCCTTCTTCTTGATCGTCATTTTGGGTTCGACATCATCCTCGGCACCAGCTGGCTTTGCACCAATCGCAATTGGTCTGGCACTGACGCTGATCCACCTGATCTCGATCCCGGTAACAAATACCTCGGTCAATCCTGCACGTTCGGCAGCGGCAGCCTTGTTTGCAGAAACCAGCGCGCTTGGCCAGCTCTGGCTGTTCTGGGTCGCTCCGCTGGTGGGTGCCGCAATTGGCGCAATCATCTGGAAAGGCCTTCTTGGCAAGGATTGATCAACAATCCTGAAAGATATTTAACGGAAGGCCGGTTTCGACCGGCCTTTTTGCTATCCGCCGACTGTCTCCTACTTTGGCTTTACAGAGACACGCTCCCGCTTTGTTGCACAAGCGTTAGATTCTCCAAGAAATGTGATACTTGCCGACTAAAAATTGCTGTAAGAAGGAACTCCCTTTTACAGATGTCTTGAGCAATGTCCCCCAGCACCGATGCTTCCCATGCGGATCGTTACGCCGCATTCCGCCATGCTTCCTTTAAAAAATACTGGGCCGCGCGTTTTCTGAGCGCTTTTGCCGTTCAGATCGTCAGCGTAGCGGTTGGCTGGCAGATTTATGACCAGACCCGTGATGCATTCAATCTTGGCATGGTTGGCCTTGTCCAGTTTCTCCCGGCACTTGTGCTGGTTCTGTTTACGGGTGCCGCAGCTGACCGTTTTGGCCGACGGCTTGTCATGGGGCTGTCGCTGGTATTGGAAGCAGGCGTTACAGCCTTCCTTTTGCTCCTCACCTTGTTTGGCGACTTCGAGCCTATTGTCGTTTTTGGGGCATTGCTGGTCTTCGGCATCGCTCGCGCTTTTCTCGGACCGTCTTCCGCTTCGCTGGTAGTCAACCTCGTTCCGACGGAAGACTTCGCCAATGCCGTTTCGTGGAACTCATCGGCTTGGCAGGTAGCAACCATCGTCGGCCCTGTTGCTGGCGGCCTGCTCTACGGCATCTCGCATATCGCTGCTTACGGCGTAGCAACTGTGTTTCTGGTTGCAGGTTCTGTCCTGATTTTCTCAATTCCAAAGCCTAAACAGCATACAATGACCGAAGAGCGCTCGCTCTCAACCATGCTTGCAGGCTTCCGCTATATCTGGAAGGAAAAGATCGTTCTGGGTGCAATCTCGCTCGATCTTTTTGCCGTTCTGCTGGGCGGAACGGTTGCGCTTCTGCCCATCTATGCACGCGATATTCTCGATCTTGGTCCATGGGGTCTGGGCCTTCTGCGCTCGGCACCAGGTATCGGCGCTGTTCTCACCGCAATCTGGCTTGCGGGCCATCCAATCCGCCATCATGCAGGCCGCGTAATGTTCGTGTTTGTAGCACTGTTCGGCTTCTTCAACATCATCTTTGGTGTTTCAACGCTGACGTGGCTATCGATTATCGCTCTGGCTCTGGCTGGAGCCGCCGACATGATCAGCGTCTATATTCGCGAAACATTGATGCAGCTCTGGACGCCCGACCATGTTCGTGGTCGCGTGAACGCTGTCAACATGGTCTTCGTTGGTGCATCAAACGAGCTTGGAGAGTTCCGCGCAGGCCTTATGGCGGCGGCTATCGGTGCCGTGCCTGCGGTGGTCATTGGCGGGATAGGTTCGATAGCGGTTGCAGCAGCCTGGGCTGCCATGTTCCCGCAATTGCGCAAGGCACGCAATTTGCAGGGACGCACTTAAACTTTTACCGCCGCGTCAGGCTTCTGGCGCGGTGGTATTTCCGGCATGGACACGCGCTTCAATCTGATCGCGGTCTTCAGCCTTGATGCCGATAAGCTCGGCCACACGCCACATCACATCGACCTCAACTTCGCTGGCGATGCCATCGGCATAAACGATGTCCCACATCAGGGCGATGAAATCGAGACGTGCGTGATAATCCAGATGGCGCTTGAGAACAGTGGTGAAGTCCGACAGGCTGATTGATTCCTGATCGGCTTCTTCAGCAGCGCGGATAAGCTGTTTTAGCGCATCACCCTTCAGGCCATATTTCTGCGAAAGCATGGTGGAAAGCTTGGCACGTTCTACTTCGCGCGCGTCGCCATCAGCATCCATAATGTGAAACATCAGGGCAGCAGCAGCCAGTCTTGGATCATCGTCGGCAAATTTTTCGCCCCGCTCTCGTAAGCCGTTACCCGGCAACTCTTTCAGAAAATCCAGCAAACGATCGAACATTCACCCTCGCCACAGAAACACTTTCGGCAAATGCCGTTCTTTAGAAGAATTGAAAGTAACGAGATGACCGCACGGCACAAGACGACAAACCGCCTTGGCCGCGTTTCAACAGCTCAAGACGGTTCCTGCGTGGTCTTTAGGCAACAATTATGGGGTCAGAAAAGGCGCAAACCGCTGTTTTGGCTCTTCTGCGAGGCCTTGCGTTCATCAACACCGGGATCGTCAACGATCATATGCCCAGGGCGTTTCTCGTTGTCACCTTCGACGTCTGGTTCTGCCACATCCAGAACAGCAGGCTTCTCTACCTGCTTGATTTCAGGCTTAACCGGCTCTGGCTTTACCTTGACAGGCTCGGCCTCTGGCACAACAACCTCCGCCTCAACAACATCGTGAAACTTCGGCTTAAGTTCATGTTTCTCGACCGGAACGATTGCCTTGTTTTCTGGAATGCGATCAGGAACGGCTTCAGCCACTTCCGGCTTTTCAACCTCAATCACAGGCGAAAGCTGCTCAACCGGCACTTTCCACTCAAAGCTGTTGAGACGACCTGTGACCGGAGATACCGGCGACCATTGCTCGGACACATAACCATCTGCTGTCCATGCCGGATCGCGCGGAGCTTTGACTGCCTGTGCAAGCCATTGCCTGACCTTGCCCTGATCACCGGTTTCAGCCTCTTCGATATCGGCAAGTAATAGATAAGCGCTTTCACGCGGCGAGCCTCGCAACACCTGCTCAGCATTATCACGCGCCAGACGATAATCACCCGCTTCATAAGCAGCACGCGCTACGGCCAGGCTGCCTTCCGCATTGTTGGACCTGAGCGTGACCAGATGCTTTGCCCGTTTCAGGCGGTCCTGCACAGTATCGCCAGCGCGACCATATACATAGGTCGAAGCAATATCTGGATGCGGCGAACGCTTCCATGCAGCTTCAAGGATTTTGGAGCCTTTGCGGACTTCGCCATCAGCAAACAATGCACGGGCCGCAACAACAGCTGCAGGCACCAGATCAGGCGCGAGCTTGTTGGCTTCAAGCGCAATCGCCTTTGCATGTGCATGATCGACATCGACTGTCGCCATGGCTTTGGCAGTCAGAAGCGCTGCGCGCTCCTTCTTGACCACATCCTTGCTGTGCGCGAGCGCCTGTTTGCGCGCTTCAACGAGCTTCAAGGCGCCATCCCAGTCGCCTTCCGAGCAGAGCTGACCCATGACGGCAGACGACGCCCATTCAAGCTGCGGCGCTTCCTTGGCTGCTTCCACGGCATAATGGCGGGCAGCTTCACGCGCACCAACGCGTTGTGCTTCGATATAAAGACCGCGCAACCCAAGAAGCTTGGTTTCTGGATCTTCGATCATCGCTTCAAAGCCCTTGCGGGCATCGTCTGAACGACCTTCAAGCATTGCTGTCTGCGCTTCAAGAAGCTTGATCAACGGTTCCTGATCGGAGTTAAGAAGCTTACCTGCCTGCTTCGTCATACGGCGAGCGGCTTCTGCATCACCGGCACCAGCCGCAATCAGACCTGTCGAGAGTGACTGATAACCCCGGTCGCGTTTGCGCGCACGGAAATGACGGCGGAGTGTGTAGGGCGACTGGATGATGCTCTTGATCAGCCACCAGATAATCAGGATCGCCGCAACAATTGCCACAACACCGGCAGCAGCCGTAATCAGCGGCACGTTGTAATGATTACCGCCAAAGGTAACATCAAGCTCGCCGGGACGATCAGCGAGCCACGAGAAGCCAAATCCCAGAGCAACGACGATAGCGAAGTAAAAAATCACACGCAGCATGGACGCCTCCTTAATTTGGCGCCGTGGCGTCTGTTGCAGTCTTTGGCTTGAGGCTTTCGGTTACAAGACGCTGGATGAGCGCATCGGCATCGCGCCGCGCCTTCATCTGTCCTGAAAACTCTTCCGAAACAGCCTTGGCATCGGCTGGTAACTGCTCCCATTCGGAAACCGCACGCTCAAGATCGCCAGCATGAAGGGCTGCTTCCATGCGCGCCGTGGTCGGGCCAACACCTGTTCCACTGACATTGCCTGCAACAGGACGCACGCTGACAAGCCCCTTGGCACTCGCGACGAGCTGATCCCAAACGCCTGCATCTGCTGGAAGCTTGTTTTCCGTGGCAATGATCTTGTTGGCGACAGGCCCAAACCATGCATTGAGATCGGCAATGGTCGGTACGCCCTTGTCGGCAAAGGTCTTCAGCCCTTCAATTGACGTATCCTGTGGTGCAACCGATGCATAGGTGTCGAGTTCAGTCTTGAACGAACCACCGCGATCAATCGCTGTCTTCAACGCATTGGCAGCGATCAGTGCGGATGCATCAGGCTGGCGCGCGCTTTCGCTCACCTTGTCCTGAAGCGAAACCAGCTTCTGTTCAAGGTTCGAAATCGTGCCGCTATTGCCCGAAACTCCGGCTGCGGCCTGATCGGCCTGATTCTTTGCATCACTCAACTGCTGCTCAAGCGATGCTAAACGCTCGGTCAAAGCCGACACATCAGCAGGAGCAGCATCGCCCTCGCCTGGCTTTGGCAGTGCCGCAATCTGCTGCTGAACTTCGGTCAGCGTGCCAGCGACGGCCTCCGCCTTGATTTCAGCCGCTTCGACATTTTTCTGCAAATCGGCAAACTGCGCCTTGCTCGCATCATCAAGTGGCGCAGGGGCAGGATTGCTGCGCAGATCGGCAATCTGCTGTTCGATATGTGCAAGCTGTTCTGCTGTCACACGCGGTCCCGGTGACGGCACCACATTGCCCAATTGCAAAGCAAGCAGACCGCCCAGCGCGATTACACCGCCTGCAACGCCCGCCAGAAGATAAGCGCCGGTTGAACCAGATTTCTTTTCAATTACCGGCGGCACAGATGCGGTGGAACGAGGCATTTCCCTTGTTGTTTCGGGCTTAACACCCGCAGTAAAGGGCGGCTTTTCCACTTTTGGCTCAGTTTTTGGAGCTTCCGGCTTTGGAGCGGCTTTCTGAGCGAAATCCCCGACAGGTTCGGCCTTCGGTGTCGATTGAGGCGCAGCACCTTCATCTACACGTTTTACATCAGACGGATCGAGATTGATCGTCACGGGCGCGCGGGCCGGTTTGGAATGTCGCGGAGTGCCGGATTTCGCCATGGGTCCTCTCGTATTCGCTTATCAGGTGGTTCGAAGCTTACCAGATAAAATCATCAGATGAAGGAAGGTTGCCAGGAAAAGAGTCAAAGTTTGGAAAACAAACGAAAAATACCACTCTCATCCGGATGATCCGCAACAAGCGCTCTCGCCCGCCATTCCTCTGGCAGCTCACGACAAACACGCTCAGAAATGCAGAGAAACCAGGTTCCGGCATCAAATTGCGCGCGAAACTTCTGCATCGTCTCAACAAAAGCCTGCGCTGCGACTGCTGAATAGAGCAGCACCGCGACAAAAGGCCCTTGGTCGAGAATGGCTTTGATTTCATTGGCTGAATAGTCGATCGCCTCCACGTCGTAGACGTCATGGACTTCCATGTTAAGCCCGGCCTCTGACACCTTGTCCTCAAATATCGACTGGCGCACGCGACCGGCAAGATAAAGGACCCTCGCCTTTTCCGGCAGATGTTTGGCAATTGTTGCAGCCAGACGAACCGCATCACCGCCACCTTCAATCACAGTCTGAAAGCCTGCTTCCTGTGCAGCCCTTGCTGTGCCTTCGCCAACAGCAAAAAGCGGCAATGCCTTCAACGATTCAAGATTTTCGCTGGGTACATGTCGAAATGCATTGGCGCTGGTGACCGCCAAAGCGTCAAATGCTTGGTCGCTGATATAAAATGGAACCGTGACAGTGCGGCTTACAGGTAGGGAAACGGGCGAAAAGCCGAGAGCAACAAGCTTTGCCGCCGTCATTGATGCTGACGGTTCCGGCCTCGTAATCAGGACAGGGCCACCGATTGGTGCATTCCGCTCTTCCGCCAATGCTACTCCCAGCCCTCAAAGAAATCCGCACCAGCTTGAGCCCGCACGCGCTTGGCCGCATCAGCACCAAGTTCGGCTGCATCGAGAGCCGAGCCTTCCGCGGTTACTTCATGCGCATCACGGCCATCCGGCGTCAGGATCATGCCACGGAACGAAACCTTGTCACCTGCAACAATTGCGAGACCGGCAATTGGTGTGCGGCACGAGCCATCAAGCGTCGCCAGAAATGCGCGTTCACAGGCAAGTGCTACATGCGTTTCGCGATGAGCCAATGGCTTGAGCAGCGCATCGATTTTTTCATCGTCAATGCGGCTTTCAATGCCGATTGCACCCTGTCCCGGCGCTGGCAAAAAGACCGCCGGATCAAGCAGATCAGTGATCACGTCAGCGAGATCAAGACGCTTCAAACCGGCACAGGCGAGGAATGTGCCATCCACTTCGCCTTCTTCGAGTTTACGCAGACGTGTCTGGACATTGCCACGGAACATCACCACCTGAAGGTCTGGACGCAGACGCTTGATCATTGCCTGACGGCGCAACGAGGATGAACCGACGACCGCACCCTGCGGCAGATCGAGAAAGAGCTTCGAGGTCCGGCCAACAAATGCATCGCGCGGATCTTCGCGCTCAAGAAACGTAGAAAGATGAAGACCTTCCGGCAGAACAGTCGGCATATCCTTGGTGGAATGCACAGCCAGATCGATGCGGCCATCTTTGAGCGCTGCTTCAATCTCTTCGGTAAAAAGCCCCTTGCCGCCGACCTGCGACAGCGGACGATCCTGAATACGATCACCGGCAGTGGACATCGGCACGATTTCGATGGCGTCTTCGGCGAAACCATGTGCTTCAATCAGACGGGAACGCGTTTCATAGGCTTGCGCGAGAGCAAGCTTGCTGCCTCGAGTACCGATCTTCAAGCTGCCAATCTTCAAGGATGCTGTTTGCATATCGCGCCGTCCATGATACCGGGTTTCCGGAAAATATTGCATAAAGTTAAGAGACAGGCAGGGTCTAACCGCAAATGCGCATTCTTGGAATAGAGACCAGTTGCGACGAAACAGCCGCCGCCATCGTTGAACGCGACGATAGCGGCAAAGGGCATATTTTGTCCAATGTGGTGCTCAGCCAGATCGCCGAACACGAACCTTATGGTGGTGTGGTGCCTGAAATCGCCGCCCGCGCCCATGTTGAAGCGCTTGACCGGCTGGTGGAACGCGCCCTCAAAGACGCCAATGTGAAGCTTGATGACGTGGACGCGATTGCTGCGACCGCCGGTCCCGGCCTTATCGGCGGGCTGATTGTCGGCCTGATGACCGCCAAGGCGATGGCCATGGCTGCAAACAAGCCGTTTTATGCGGTCAATCATCTGGAAGGCCATGCGCTAACCGCACGACTGACCGACAACCTACCATTTCCTTATCTGCTGCTGCTGGTATCCGGCGGTCACACGCAGATGGTGCTTGTACGCGGCCTTGGCGATTATGAACGCCTTGGCACGACAATCGACGACGCGCTTGGCGAAGCTTTCGACAAGACTGCAAAGCTGCTCGGTTTGCCATATCCGGGGGGGGCAGCTGTTGAACGCACGGCATTGCAGGGCGATCCGAAGCGTTTCCCGCTGCCACGGCCACTCAAGGGCGAAACCCGTCTCGACTTCTCATTCTCCGGTCTCAAGACCGCTGTGCGGCAGACCGCAACAGAGCTTGCGCCACTTTCCGATCAGGACGTTGCGGACATTTGCGCATCTTTTCAGGATGCGGTTGCCGACACTTTGTCGGATCGCGTGAAACGGTCGCTTGAGCGTTTTAAAGATGAGTTCCCAAACTGCGCAACGCCGTCGCTGATCGTTGCCGGCGGTGTTGCTGCCAACAAGACATTGCGCGCATCGCTTGAAGCACTGTGTGCAAAGCATGGTTTCAGCTTCATCGCACCACCGCTCAATCTCTGCACCGATAATGCGGCAATGATCGCCTGGGCAGGTGCCGAGCGGGCTGCAACCAAGGGCCCTGATTCGCTCAATCTTGCTCCGCGCTCACGCTGGCCGCTTGATGAGAAATCAGCACCCATGTTCGGCACCGGACGCCGTGGAGCAAAAGCATGAGTGAGCGGGCAAAAATTGCCGTGCTTGGCGGCGGCGCATGGGGAACGGCTCTGGCAGCCATGAGCGCCATCGGCCAGCACGACACATGGCTTTATGCTCGCGATGCTGAAACTGTTGCCCATGTGAACGACCAGCGCCGCAACCCTGCTTACCTTGGCGAAATTGAACTTCCTGAAGGCATTCGTGCCAGCACGGATGCCAAGGCTGTACTCGAAAATGCTGATGCGGTTCTCGTTGTTGTTCCCGCGCAGGCAATGCGCAAAGGCCTTCTGAAACTAAGCGCACTTATTCCGCAGTCTGCGCCCGTCATTCTCTGCGCCAAGGGCATTGAACGTGAAACCGGAAGGCTGATGTCGGAAGTGGTGGCGGAAGTTTTGCCCCACCATACGATCGGCGCACTGTCCGGCCCAAGCTTTGCAACCGACGTGGCGCGTGGCCTGCCAACAGCGGTGACGATTGCCTGCGAAGATGCAGCCATTGCCGATCAGCTTGCAGCAACGCTGTCCGGCCCCGCATTCCGCTGCTATTCGACCACCGACCTCAAAGGCGTGGAAATCGGCGGCGCATTGAAAAACGTGCTGGCTCTTGCGGCAGGTGCTGCCATCGGGCGCGGCTATGGTGCCAGCGCACAAGCAGCCCTTGTCACGCGCGGCTTTGCCGAACTGCGCCGCGTAGCCCTTGCCATGGGCGCAAAGCCTGAAACCATCATGGGGCTTTCCGGACTTGGCGATCTGATGCTGACCTGCTCATCATCGCAATCACGTAACTATTCCTATGGGCTGGCAATCGGTCGTGGCGAAGACCTCACCAACCGCCCGCTGGCCGAAGGTGTGGCAACCGCCCCCATCGCAGCTGAACTTTGCAGACAACATGAAGTGCCTGCACCGATTATCACGGCGGTTGCAGCGCTTCTTGCAGGACATATCACGATTGATGAAGCCGTAACGGCGCTTCTTAACCGACCACTCAAGACCGAGGATTAGAGCATGATCCCGAAAAGTGGGAACCGGTTTTCGGATAAGATCATGGGTAAACAAAATGCATGATCCTGAAAAGTGCGAAGCGGTTTTCAGATAAGATCATGCATAAACAAAAAGGTTAGAATAACATGCTTTTTGCTCTTCTGTGCAACGACAAGCCCGATCATCTGCAAGTGCGCCTTGATACGCGCCCAGCCCATCTTGACTATCTCAAGTCGCTGGGTGACGTGCTGAAATTTGCAGGCCCTTTCCTTGGTGAAGATGGCAAGCCAAATGGTAGCCTCGTCGTGGTTGAAGCAGCCGACAAGGCAGAGGCCGAAAAGATCGGTGCCAATGACCCTTACGCGCTGGCTGGTCTTTTTGCTGATGTGACTGTGCGCCCATGGAACTGGGCCATCAACAATCCAGCAAACGCATAAGGACTGGTCATGGCTTACTGGCTGTTCAAGTCTGAACCCTTCAAATGGTCATGGGAAATGCAGAAAGCCCGTGGCGAAAAAGGCGAGCAATGGGACGGCGTGCGCAATTATCTCGCACGCAACAACATGCGCGCCATGAAGCTCGGCGACAAAGGCTTTTTCTACCATTCCAACGAAGGTCTGGAAGTGGTGGGCATCGTCGAGATTTGCGCCCTTTCGCATCCTGACAGCACGACCGACGATCCGCGTTGGGATTGCGTCGACATCAAGGCTGTGCGCGATGTGCCAAAGCCGGTTACGCTAAAAGATGTGAAGGCCAATCCGAAGCTTGAAAAGATGGCGCTCGTCACGTCTATGCGTCTTTCGGTACAGCCGGTAACGGAAGATGAATGGATCGAAGTCTGCCGCATGGGCGGGTTAGACGCCAAGGATATTTGATGCTTGATCCGGCACAAAAGGGCACGCGTGATTTCATATTGGCCAATACTGGCCAGCAAACGCCGCCGCATGTGCCGGAAATCAGCCTTCATCTGGCCGATGAAGCCCACGACCTCTGGCATAAAACCGAGGAAGAACTGGCAACCATCGGCCTGCCGCCGCCGTTCTGGGCCTTTGCCTGGGCAGGCGGTCAGGGCGTTGCCCGTTATATTCTCGATCATCCAAAGGCAGTCTCAGGCAAAACCGTACTCGACTTCGCATCAGGTTCAGGTCTTGTCGCCATTGCAGCAATGAAGTCGGGAGCAGCAGGCGTTCTGGCTTCGGACATCGACCCCTTTGCGCTGCCTGCGATCGAAATCAACGCGGCTGCAAACAACGTTGCCATCACCCCGACACTCACCGATCTGATCGATCAGGATCATGGATGGGAAGTCGTGCTTGCGGGCGATGTGTTCTATGAAAAGCCGCTCGCGGATCGTCTGATCCCATGGTTTTCAAAGCTTGCCGCTCGCGGTGCCAGCATCATCGTTGGTGATCCGGGCCGTTCCTATCTGCCCAAAGACCGGCTTGAGCAGCTTGCCGTTTACACAGTGCCCGTCACGCGTGCGCTTGAGGATGCAGAAGTCAAGCGCACGACTGTCTGGGCATTTTTATAACGCTTGTCGTTATCCCAAAACCGGTTCCCACTTTTGGGCGACAAGCTTGTCTAAGCAAACCGTTTGGCTCCAGCCACGCACAGCACCACCACGCCAGCGGTCAGCACCATGCCCATACTCACCGGTTCACCGGCAATGGATGCAGCAAGCATCAGACCGAAGAATGGCTGCAACAATTGCAGCTGCCCGACAGCCGCTGCACCGCCCTGTGCCAGTCCGCGATACCAGAAGAAAAAGCCGATCAGCATCGAAAACAGCGTAACATAAGCAAGCCCGCCCCAGGCCATGACGCCGATATTGCCCCAGGTTTCAGGCCGCGTCATGAAGCTGAGCGGCAACATGACCGGCAGCGAAAAGACCAGCGCCCAGCAGATCACCTGCCAGCCGCCCAGCCTGCGCGACAGGCTGGCACCTTCAGCATATCCAAGACCGCAGACAATGATAGCGCCCAGCATCAGCACATCGCCAAGCAACGTTGACTGACTGCCCTGCCCATAGGCGTAGGACGCCACAATCAAACCGCCGACAACTGAGAAAAGCCAGAACAGTGGGCGCGGGTTTTCGCCACCACGCAACACGGCAAACAAAGCCGTCGACAGCGGCAGCAAACCGATAAAGACAATCGCATGTGCCGACGTCATATGCTGCAGCGCAATGCCGGTCAGCAATGGAAAGCCAACCACCACGCCAAGCGCCACGACAATCAGTGAAATAACGTCATTGCGACGCGGAAATGGTTCACGGAAGGCGAGCAGCAGCGCAAGGCCCAGCAGCCCTGCAATCGACGCTCGCGCCATAGTCAGGAAGGTCGGGTCGATGTCGATCACCGCCAGACGTGTTGCGGGCAAAGATCCGCTAAAAATCAGAACCCCCAGAAATCCGTTAATCCAACCCGCAGTCTTGTTCATTCTCTGTTTTTGGCCTTTTTCCAATTTGCATGTGTTTCGGCATTCCCATCAGCAACGTGAAGCGGATTTGGCATGGAATGCGAGAAACAAAGGGATAGAGCGGCTTGGGTGATTCCAATCTGCCTGAAACCGCTTTAGTACAGTGCCGCGAATTCCGCCAAATAATCAGAGACAGTTCACGGACAATTCTGCTAAACTGTACTGATACAAAGGATGGTACAGATGATATCGACGGGCCTTTTGCGCAGTCTTGAAGCCGTGGAAGCTGCCTATCTTGGCAGTCGCAGCGAGGACAAGGCAGCGCCCGATAAGATGCCGCTCGTCGAAAAGGTCATGACCATCATTCGCGACCGTATCGCCGCCATGAGCCTTGCGCCCGGCGCTCGCCTGCCTTCAATCCGGCGTTTGGCCGAGACGATGAATGTTTCGAAATCAACGGTCGTAGAAGCCTATGACCGTCTGGTGGCAGAGGGGATTATCCAGTCGCGCCGCGGTGCCGGTTTCTACGTTTCAGAGCGGGCACGCCAGCCTTTTACGCTTGCCGCAGTGACACCGCACAAGGACCGGCAGATCGATCCTTTCTGGGTAATGCGCCAGTCGCTTGAAGCAGACAATAAGACCTATAAGCCCGGCTGTGGCTGGCTGCCCGATGAATGGTTGCCGCTTGAGGGTATCCGCCGCGCCATGCGCACAATCGCACGCGATGAAGACAGCAATCTCGTCGCATATGGAGAGCCGCTCGGCTTTCGTCCTCTGCGCAATCATCTGGCGCGCAAACTCACCGAACAGGGCATCAACCTTTCAGGCGGCGATATTCTGCTGACCGATTCAGGCACACATGCCATCGATCTCATCTGCCGCTTTCTGCTGCAGCCCGGCGACACAGTGCTGGTTGACGACCCCTGCTATTTCAACTTTCAGGCCTCGCTTCTTTCACACCGCGTCAAACTCATCGGCATCCCCTACACGCACACTGGCCCCGATCTCGAAGCCTTCGCCAAGGCCGCTGAAGAACAAGCGCCAAAGCTGTATATTTCCAATGCAGGGCTGCACAATCCGACAGGCGGCATCATGACACCCGCCACAGCACACCGGTTGCTCAAGCTTGCCGAAATCCACGACATAAAGCTTGTAGAAGACAATATCTTTGGCGATTTTCACCCTTCGCCAGCACCGCTTCTTGCCGAGCTCGATGGCTTTGACCGGGTGCTCCATATCGGCAGTTTCTCGAAGACACTCTCGGCCGCAGCGCGTGTCGGCTATATTGCCGGTCGTCGTGACTGGATCGACGGGATTACCGATCTGAAACTTGCGACCTCATTCAGCAGCAACGTTCTGTCCGCCCAGATTGTGCACGCCCTGCTCACCGATGGCACCTATCGCCGCCATATCGACAGCCTGCGCGCTAAACTCGCTGACGCCATGACCATGACGGCAAACCGGCTCAAAGCAATCGGGCTGGAACTCTGGACAGAACCACAGGGCGGCATCTTTCTCTGGGCGCGCTTGCCTGAAGGCATGGATTCAGGCCAGATTGCCCGCTATGCGCTTGAAAAGGGTGTTGTGCTTGCGCCGGGCGATGTTTTCAGCCCATCGCATAGCGCGACCCGTTATCTGCGTTTCAACGTTGCGCAATCGACAGAACCCTATATTTTTACTGTTCTCCGCGATGCGATGCGCGAAGGATTGGCATAAGCGCATCCTCGGTTTCAATCGGATCGACGCGCTAAATCCATTAACCCGCTCGCATCGAAAACAACTTCAAGCAAAAGCAATGCAGTCAGTCTGCGCATGACGGATATACTCGCCCCCTGTCTTTGAGGAGAGACATCGGGAGGGATAAACGTGAATACACACCCAACCGGGATCGTGGCTAGTCCACGTCCCGAAGACGAAAAACTATCCGTTACAGCCAATCTGGCTTATGGATTTCAGCATGTTCTGACCATGTATGGCGGCATTGTAGCCGTCCCACTTATCATCGGTCAGGCGGCAGGCCTCAGCCCGAGCGAAATCGGCCTGCTTATTACCGCATCACTTTTTGCAGGCGGCGTGGCAACTGTACTGCAAACAATCGGTATTCCTTTTTTCGGCTGCCAGCTTCCACTGGTGCAGGGCGTATCATTCGCCGGCGTGGCCACGATGGTTGCCATTGTAACATCAGCAGAAACCGGCGAGGCGGGCATTCAGGTCGTACTTGGAGCGGTGATGGCAGCAGCCCTCATAGGCTTTCTCATCACACCGATCTTTTCGCGCGTGACGCGTTTTTTTCCGCCCCTTGTGACCGGTATCGTGATTACCACCATCGGTCTCACTTTGATGCCGGTTGCAGCGCGCTGGGCTATGGGCGGCAACAGCAATGCACCTGATTTTGGCAGCATGTCCAATATCGGTCTGGCCGGGCTGACGCTGGCGATCGTTCTTCTGTTGAGCAAGATCGGCAATGCCACCATCTCGCGTCTGTCCATTTTGCTTGCCATGGTGATCGGAACGGGGATCGCATGGCTTCTCGGCATGACGGACTTCTCGCGTGTCGCAGAAGGTCCGGTTATGGCACTGCCCGAAGTCTTCCATTTCGGCTGGCCGATTTTCAGTATTGCAGCAACACTTTCGATGTTCATCGTGATTGTCGTCACGCTGGTGGAAACCTCCGCCGATATTCTGGCGGTTGGTGAAATTCTGGAAACCAAGGTCAATTCCCGCCGTCTGGGCGATGGCTTACGTGCCGATATGGCATCGAGCATTCTCGCACCCGTCGTCGGCTCGTTCACACAGAGCGCCTTTGCACAGAATGTGGGCCTTGTGGCGGTGACGGGTGTGAAAAGCCGTTATGTGGTTGCGACTGGCGGGCTTATTCTCATCACGCTCGGCCTGCTGCCGGTGATGGGGCGCGTGATTGCCTGCGTTCCGCCAGCCGTACTTGGCGGCGCTGGCATCGTTTTGTTTGGAACGGTTGCCGCAAGCGGTATCCGCACGCTGTCAAAGGTCGACTATCAGAACAATATCAATCTGATCATCGTGGCGACTTCCATCGGTTTCGGCATGATCCCGATTGCCGCACCGGAATTCTATCACCACTTCCCGGCATGGTTTGAGACGATCTTTCATTCAGGCATCAGCTCTGCTGCATTGATGGCAATCGTGCTCAACCTGATGTTCAATGAGTTCAAGACCGGAAATTCAGATCAGATGTCGGTTTTTGCGGAAGGCACCGAACGCATCATTCGCCACCATCAGATCGCAGAACTGCATGATGGCGATTATGTCCAGAACGGCAAACTCTACGATGCGGAGGGCAATGAAGTGAAAATCGTCCCGGCAGGTGCTCATTAAAAGCACCTCCAGCAAAAGTGTGAAGCGGTTTTGCGTAAGCAGTGCGTATCAAAAAAATTAGAGCGCATAGCGCTCTAATTACCGCAATACGCGGATCACGGTCCTATTCGTCAAATGAGGCAGGAGGCGCGCCATATCGGCGCGCTTCAATGCTATACAGCCCTCGGTCGGCGTATAACCCGGACGTGCAAGATGGAAGAAGATCGCACTGCCGCAACCTCGTTTGCGCGGGCTGATATTCCAGTCCATGACGATACAGGCATCATAAACATCGTCATTGCGCCACATCTTCTCGTGACTTGGCTTAAACGGCAGATTGACCGGACGATTGTAATTGGCGTCTTTTGGCGCATCGCACCAGCCATCCAGCTTACGCACCCGGCGCAGCGGCAAGGGCGATACCGGCCATTGTCCGCCATCGCCACGACGATAGCCATAGAGCAGTCGCATGGAAGAAAGCGGCGTGGCACCGTCGCCTTCGCGCTTGAAAGCGCTGATTCCCCCCTTGCCAAGCGCACATTCCAATACCAAATTGCCAGCAGCAAGCAGGCCGCGCGTTTTATGGCCGGGCTTTGCCCGTACATCGATAATGCCAATGCCGCGGCTTTTTTGATTTCTGGTCAAGCCCTGCCTCCGTTTTCCGCCTGCTGATAAAGTTTGGGTGATCGCCTGAAAATCTGCTCTCTTTTTTCACGGCTTCAACTTATCGCCATTAAATGTCATAAAACACGAACCACTATTTGAATCAAAGAGTAACGAGGACAGGCATGACAGGTCGTACAATACTGATTGTGGACGATGACGAAGATCTCCGCTCCATCCTCGTCGAACAGCTGGAGCTGTGCGAAGAATTCCAGATTCTTCAGGAAGACAACGCTACCAAGGGCATCCAGACGGCCCGAAATGGCATTGTCGATCTGCTGATTATGGATGTTGGCCTGCCGGACATGGACGGACGCGAAGCGGTAAAGCTTCTGCGCAAGGGCGGCTTCAAGGCTCCGATCATCATGCTTACCGGTCACGACACCGAATCGGACACGATTCTCGGTCTCGAATCGGGTGCGAATGATTACGTCACCAAGCCGTTCAAGTTCGCGGTTCTGCTTGCCCGCATCCGCGCGCAGCTGCGCCAGCATGAGCAGAGTGAAGACGCGACATTCATCGTTGGTCCTTACACCTTCAAACCAGGCCAGAAGCTGCTTCTCGATGAGAAGGGCAGCAAGATTCGCCTGACCGAAAAGGAAGCAGCCATCATCAAGTATCTCTATCGCGCCGGCGACAAGGTCATTGGCCGCGATGTGCTGCTTGAGGAAGTCTGGGGCTATAATTCCGGCGTCACGACACACACGCTGGAAACCCATGTCTACCGTCTGCGCCAGAAAATTGAGAAGGATCCGTCCAACGCATCGCTTCTGGTTACAGAAAGCGGGGGATACAAACTTGTCCCATGATGGACAGCGCCTGATGCGGGTGTAATGACAAGCTATGGCGCTCGATGACGATATTCGCATTCTCGGCTCAGTAGGCCTGTTCGAGTCTTTCACACCCGAACAGTTGCGTCTGCTCGCCTTTGGCGCAGAACGCCTTGTTCTGCGTGCCGGTCGTGAACTGTTCCGCGAGGGCCAGAGTGCCGATTGCGGCTATATCGTCGTATCTGGCAACATCACCTTGTTTCATGATGCAGACGAAGGGCGGATTGCGATCCGCCCCGTCGGCCCCGGCGCGATGCTGGGCGAAATGGCGCTGATTGCGCAGACCACCCGCCTGACAGGTGCCCTAGCCGAAGAAGAGACCGAAGTCATCCGCATCAGCCGTGCAATCTTCCGGCGCATTCTGGAAGAATATCCGGAAGCCGCAGCATCGCTGCATGCCCATATCAGCAAAAACCTGCTGCAGCTGATTGCCGACATCGAAAAAGTCGCGCCACAGCTTAATGGCAACGACTAAAACCTATAATTCAATGACCCGCTCGATACCGATGGCATCCAGAAACGCCTGATCGTGGCTGACCAGCAGCAGACCACCTTCATAGTCATTCAGGGCTGTTTCCAAAGCTTCGATTGAATCGATGTCGAGATGGTTGGTCGGCTCATCAAGGATCAGCAATTCAGGCTTCAGCGTTCCGCCAAGAATGCAGGCGAGTGCAGCGCGCAGCAATTCGCCACCACTCAAGCTCCCTGCAAGACGCGAGGCGCCCTCGCCGCGAAATGAAAAACGCGCAAGTGCTGCATGGGCATCGTTATCGCTCGCCCCTTTGTTCAGTCTGCGGAAGTTCTCGTAAAGCGTTGCACCGCGGTCCATCAAGCTCATCTGCTGATCGAACATGGCAACCGGCACAAATCGTCTGATCTCGCCTGAAGTTGGCTGCAAATCGCCAGCAATCAACCGTAACAGTGAGGTTTTTCCAGCTCCGTTTGCGCCGCGAATGACGATACGCTCTGGCCCGACGATTCTGAGTGAGAAGTCGCGGATGACTGGGTTTTCTGGCACCGGCCCACCAAAAACATCGAACATTTCAAGCACCACACGTCCAGAAGGCGAAAGCGATGCATCAACGTGGAAACGCATTTTCTTGATACGTTCGACTTTTGCTTCTGCTTCCTGCAACTGGCTTTGTGCGCGTTCAGCATTGCGCTCAGCAAGTAGCTCTCCGCGACCACCGGTCTTCTGCGCCTTGTCGGCACGCGCATCGAGCAACAACTTGCTCATACCCGCATCTGCACGGGATTTGCGCCCGCGCGCATCACTTTTTGCTTGCCGTTCGGCAGCTTCCTGCGCCTTGAGCCTAACCTGCTTCACATCGCGCTGAGCCAGTTCGAGATCGCGCGCTGCCCCTTCCCGCTCCAGTTCTTTCCGCTCGTGGTAGAAATCCCAATTGCCGCCATAGAGCGCCAACGCGCCTTGCGAGAGCTCGGCTATCGCATCCATTGACCGCAACAATTCGCGATCATGGCTGACGACAACAGCAGCCCCCTGCCAATTCGCAAGCATATCGGCAACAGCCTGACGGCCATCGCGATCAAGATTATTGGTCGGTTCATCCAGCAAAATAAGATCGGGCTTCTGAAACAGCAGTGCTGCAAGCGCTGCTCGCGTCTGCTGCCCGCCACTCAACTCGGATAGCCGGGTTTGTGGCGAAAGCGAAAGCCCGAACGACAGCAAAGCTTCATCGAAACGCTGAGGCAACAGCCAATCCGCCTGTTCGAAATCAACGTCAGTGCCCGCACCCGCTTCGATCCGCTCAAGCATTTCAAAGGCATCACGCGCGTCGAACAAATCGGCGAGTGTCTGCTGAGCGTCACCACCGACATTCTGCGCAAGCATACCAATCCGGCTGCTGCGCGTGACGGTTCCACTGGATGGTAACAAATCACCGCTCATGATTTTCAAAAGCGTGGATTTGCCAATACCATTACGCCCGACAAGGCCGATGCGACCTTCGGTTACGCTGAAATTGATGCCTGAAAAGAGAGTACGGCCATCAGCCGTGACGCAGGAAATATCCTGAAGAGTGAGAAGAGAAGACATGAAGAGCCCCGGAAACGTTGAAAACACTGGTCATTGAAAACAGTGCTGTACGATCCATTGCTCTTTTCTCCTCTTCTGAACTTCGCTCTATATAGGCTTGAGCGTTCGACTAATCCAGATCGAATGTCGCAATCACTGGTACGTGATCGGATGGGCGATCCCAACCGCGTGCTTCACGCAGGATCTGCAGACCTTGCATATGCGCTTCCAGATCAGCCGAACCCCAGATGTGATCGAGGCGGCGACCACGATCCGCTGCATCCCAATCCTTGGCGCGATAGCTCCACCATGTATAGATTTTCTGGTCAGCCGGAATGACCTGACGCATCAGATCGCTCCACCCACCTTTCACGCGCAAGTCTTCAAGCGTGGTAGTTTCAATCGGCGTGTGGCTGACGATTTTCAACAATTGCTTATGCGACCAGACATCGTTTTCAAGCGGCGCGATGTTGAGATCACCCACGAGGATGGATGAATTACCATCCTGCCTATCAGCGACAATCGCGCGCATTTCCTCAAGGAAACCAAGCTTATGGGCGAATTTTGGATTAATTTCCGGGTCTGGCTCATCACCACCGGCAGGCACATAGAAATTATGGATACGGAGCTTTTTTCCACCCGCTGCGACGACTGCACTTAAGTGACGGCAATCACCCATCTCACAAAAGCCGATCTTCTCCACATCGCTCAGCGGACGTTTCGAGATGGTCGCAACGCCGTGATAGCCCTTTTGACCACTGATCGCGATATGCTCATAGCCAAGTGCGCGAAAGCCCTTGGAAGGGAACTGATCGTCGGGACATTTGGTTTCCTGAAGACAGAGAACATCCGGCTGATAGTCGCTTAAAAACTGCTCGACCAGCGGCATGCGCAGACGAACAGAATTGATGTTCCAGGTAGCAACAGAAAAGGTCATGGGAATAAGACTCGCGGTCACCAAAAGATGGCCGCGAACCTAACCATTTATCCGACAAATGCAAATGTAGGGCAGCAATAAAACAGAGAATTACTGGCCTTTGCGCTTCATCGCGATGCGCTGATAGTCGATCTTGAACATATCGTCGGTAAAGCGCACACCGGTGCGCAAATTGAAGATCATCACCGTTGTATCAAGGCCTTGCGCATCGGTGATCGTCCACTGCTTCAGTTCATAGGTCTTTGGCTCGAACATCAGCGTAATCTTGGAGCTGCCGAACACTTTTTTGTCACCAATGACCAGTGTGGTCATATCCGGGTCCTGTTTGACGCTCTGAAGACGGCCACCGCCAAGATCAATCTTATCGGAAAGAAGCAGCTTCAGCGGCGTGGTGCCCAGCGCATACATATCCCAGGTATCGAGCTTACGATTGTTGATGACAACCTGATTGCCATCCGAAATCACGCGTACCGGCGAGTTGTTGTAATTGAAACGGATTTTGCCCGGACGCTCGATATAGAAAGTGCCGCCAGTCTGGTCGCCCTTCGGGCCAAACTGAACGAACTCCCCGGTCATGGTGCGAACAGAAGAGAAATGATCTGCAATCTGCTGAGCAGCCGCGGCATTTCCCGCGCCCTGCGCCTGAGCCACAACGGGAGTGAACACCGGCGCAACAGAACCAAGAATCAATGCTCCCAATCCGAGGAAGGCCGCGAAACGGCTGGCTTTCGCAAATGCGGAAATGCGGGAGAACATCATCGGCAAACTCTCTCTTTTCATCATTCTCTAAAGGTAGATCGGCAGTTGGGCGCCAGTGTGGCAACTCAAAGTGTGGCAACTCAAGCTCATGAATTCCCGGCTAGAAATCGTCGTCGCCTGTCGGCACCAGTATTTCGCGCTTGCCGGCATGATTGGCAGGTCCAACGATACCTTCGTCTTCCATGCGTTCGATGATCGAAGCGGCACGGTTATAGCCAATGCCCAAACGACGCTGGATATAGGAAGTCGAAGCCTTCTTGTCGCGCAGCACCACAGCCACAGCCTGATCATAAGGATCGTCGGAATTTTCAAGGTTAGACGTTCCAGCCGGACCGCCGCCTTCATCCTCTTCCTCGTCTTCGGTGATGGCGTCGAGATATTCCGGCACGCCCTGAAGCTTCAGGTGCTGAACAATGCGCTCTACCTCGTCATCACCCACAAATGGACCATGTACGCGCTGAATGCGACCGCCACCGGCCATAAACAGCATATCACCCTGACCAAGCAGCTGCTCGGCGCCCTGCTCGCCAAGGATAGTGCGGCTGTCAATCTTGGACGTAACCTGGAAGGAAATGCGGGTCGGGAAGTTGGCCTTGATCGTACCCGTGATAACATCGACAGATGGGCGCTGTGTTGCCATGATGACGTGGATGCCTGCGGCACGCGCCATCTGCGCCAGACGCTGCACCGTGCCTTCAATATCTTTACCAGCCACCATCATCAAATCGGCCATTTCGTCGATGATCACGACGATATATGGCATTGGTTCGAGATCAAGCTGCTCGGTTTCGTAGATCGCTTCACCGGTATTACGATCGAAGCCGGTCTGAACGGTACGGGCGATCTGCTCACCCTTTTTCTGGGCCTGACCGACGCGCTGGTTGAAGCCGTCAATATTGCGGACGCCAACCTTGGACATCTTGCGATAGCGGTCTTCCATCTCACGCACGGTCCATTTGAGCGCGACGACAGCCTTTTTCGGGTCTGTCACAACCGGCGTCAGAAGATGCGGAATACCGTCATAGATGGAGAGTTCCAGCATCTTTGGATCGATCATAATCAGACGGCATTCCTGCGGCGTCATACGATAGACCAGCGACAGGATCATGGTGTTGATCGCCACCGACTTACCCGAGCCGGTTGTACCAGCCACCAACACATGCGGCATCTTCGCAATATCGGCAATCACCGGTTCACCGTTGATTGTCTTACCCAGCGCCAGCGCAAGCTTTGCCTTTGACTGTTCAAAGTCACGGCTTGCCAGCATCTCGCGCAGATAAACCATTTCGCGCTTCTGGTTCGGCAATTCGATACCGATGACATTGCGACCCGGAACAACGGCAACACGGGCTGCTATCGCGCTCATCGAGCGGGCGATATCATCCGCCAGACCAATTACGCGAGATGATTTGATACCCGGAGCCGGTTCAAGTTCGTACAGAGTGACAACCGGACCCGGCTTCACATTGATGATCTCGCCGCGCACACCGAAATCTTCCAGCACGCCTTCAAGCAGACGCGCATTCTGTTCAAGCGCATCCTTGGACAGCGACGCATCGCGCTGTACGAGCTTGGGCTCAGCCAGATAATGCAGCGACGGCATTTCAAATGCGCCGCCTTCCTTGAGGAACGACGCCTGTGCTTCGCGCTGGATGCGTGCGCCACTCTTAGGTGAAGGCGCACGTTCGCCAACGCGTGCCTTGGCGCGCTGTGGCGGTGCATCGTGCCATTCCTGACCTGCCAGCGGCGCACCATCGCCGTCATTATCGAAACCGTCATCCATTTCAAACGGCGGCTCTTGCGACGGAGCAGAACCAAATCCCGGATCATGGCGAGGACCGTTGCGCGTTTCAGCAGTACGACGCACGCTGCGCATATCACCGAACTCGTCTTCACGCGGCTTACGACGCTTGATGCCTGTAAGGCGCCTGAAAGTGGCGGTTGCACTGAGCATTGTATGCGTCATAGCACCGACGAATTGCGAAATGCCGCCCGATGCCGTTTCGTCGTCATTATCGTCGTCTTCGAAGTCGTCTTCCGCAGCACCGCGCGCAGCAGGCGTGTCGGCCAACACTTCGCGGCGACCAATAATGCCACTTGCAAAAAGGCAGAGCCAAAGGGCTGGAAAGGCAAGCACCAGCGCAATGCCGGATGCTATCGCACCTTGTGGGAATGCGCCGATGAAAATACCTGGGATGCGCAGCATCATGTCACCGAAGACACCGCCAAGGCCAATTGGCATTGGCCAGCTTTCCGGCACCGCAAAGCAGCTTGCAATGGCTGCGAACAGCAGCGCTGCGCCAAGCCAGGCAAAACTGCGCTTGGCAATGCGACTGATACCGCCACGCGTCATCAGCAGCAGTGACCAGATGACCAGCGGAAGCAGAACTGGAACGCTTGCAAGGCCAAAGAACTGCATGGCGATGTCGGAGAATACCGCGCCCGGATAGCCAAGCGCATTGGTAACAGGGTTGTCTGTTGCATGGCTGAGGCTTGGGTCTGCAACATTCCATGTCGCCAGAGCCCCCACCGCAGCACCCGTAAGCGCAAGCAATCCCAGACCAAACAGGATATAAAATTGCCTGCGGAAGATATTGGCCAATCTCAGCCTGTCTTCCGAAATCCGCTCGTCACGCAGCGGGTATGAGGGCGAATATCCTTGCCGCATAAAGCCTGTCCCGAACCATGTTTTGGTGCCCTGCGGCTTGTGAAGCCTCGGGCGCAATGAATCGGGGTGATCCTAGCCTTGCGATGGTTAATTCCTCATTAACCATGCGACTTCTTATGTGGAGAAATGAAAAAAGGCGCGGTTTCTCGCGCCTTTCCCCTTGTTGAGACAACCCTGTTCTACTGAACAGACTCGCCGTGCAAAGCGATATCGAGGCCTTCCATTTCGGCCTGCTTGCTTGGACGCAGACCCATGATGGCCTTGATTACGTAGAGAATAATCGCGGTCGCGACTGCTGTGTAGACAATGGTAACGGCTGCACCGAAGAACTGCTTGCCCATGGTTGCACCTTCGCCCGCAGCGTTGATCGCAACATCGGCAAAAAAGCCCGTCAGGATCGCGCCAACAAAGCCACCAACGCCGTGTACGCCGAACGCATCGAGCGAGTCGTCATAACCAAGTGCGTGCTTGAGCTTAACCGCTGCCACATAGCAGATAAGGCCTGCGACGATACCGATGATCAGCGCGCCCGTCGGATTGACGAAGCCTGCCGCAGGGGTAACAGCAACCAGACCAGCTACCGCGCCCGAAATAATGCCGAGAACGCTTGGCTTACCCGCGATTGCCCACTCAGCAAACATCCAGGCAAGAGCCGCACCAGCGGTCGCAACCTGCGTGTTGAGCATGGCGACAGCGGCGAGCGAATTTGCACCGGCAGCAGAACCTGCGTTGAAGCCGAACCAACCCACCCACAGAAGGGCTGCGCCGATAACCGAGAGAACAAGGTTGTGCGGCGCCATGTTGGTCTGGCCATAACCGTCACGCTTACCGATGATCAGTGCTGCAACAAGACCTGCGACACCGGCATTGATGTGAACGACCGTACCGCCAGCGAAGTCGAGAACGCCGTCAGAGCCGAGGAAGCCGCCGCCCCATACCCAATGCGCAACCGGCACATAGACGATGAAGAGCCACAGAACCATGAAGACCAGCATGGAGGAGAACTTCATGCGCTCTGCAAACGAACCCGCAATCAGCGCAGGCGTGATAACCGCAAAGGTCATCTGGAACACGATGAAGAGGTATTCAGGGATGGTGCCGGTGAGCGAATCCATCGTTACGCCAGCAAGGAATGCCTTATCGAAACCACCGATAAAGGCGTTCATCGAACCGCCATCGGTAAAAGCAAGCGAATAGCCGAAGAACATCCACAATACCGACATCAGGCAGGTAATTGCGAAGCTCTGCATGACGGTGGAAAGCACGTTCTTCTTGCGCACCATGCCACCATAGAACAGCGCAAGCCCCGGAATGGTCATCATCAACACAAGTGCGGTTGAAGTCAGCATCCAGGCGGTATCGCCAGTATCAAGGGTCGGGGTTGGTGCAGCTGCATCCTGTGCAAAAGCCGTTCCAGCCAGAGCGAGCAGTGCAGGCAGAGTGGCGAGAGCCGTTTGCTTGAATCTTCCAGTTATGAGCATCGAGTATCTCCGTCGAATGGCGGCTTCAAACGCGTCTGCGCTGAAAAGACCGGTTCAAAGCTACAGAAACAAAAATCGTGCCAGTTGCGCGCGATGGAACGGAGAAGATGCAATTTTTCTGATATTTGGCATTCACGCGTAAAGTGAAATCAAAGGATAGAAACGGCATTTCCGCCCAAAATCCGGGCTTTCTAACAAACGGAATGGGCAGTCCAGCTCGAGAAAAATCTTGCCGTAAAAATAATAAACGGCTTTTCCCGGAAAGGGAAAAACCGCTTTAAGTGATTCATCGGATTCAGCTTTTGCGATTGAAGCCCATTTTACGCAATCGACATATGCATAAAATTTAATCGCTTGCTTTTATGATGATTAAAATATCATCACTTGTCTTTTTCATGCACACGAATAAGCCCTTCCTGCGCAACCGAGGCAATCAGAAGCCCTTCACGCGTATAGAGCGCACCGCGGTTAAACCCGCGCGCACTGGACGCGCTTGGCGTATCCTGGGTGTAAAGGAGCCAGTCATCGAGCCTGCACGGGCGATGGAACCACATCGCATGATCAAGACTTGCCACCTGCAGATCTCGGTCAAAAATCGTGCGCCCATGCGGATGCAGAGATGTATCGAGCAAGGTCATATCCGACAAATAGGCGAGAATGGCCGCCTGAAGTGCGCGATCATCCGGCACAATACCGCGCGCCCGCACCCAGACATGCTGACTTGGAGCCAGTTTCTCGCGCGAGAAATAATGTTTGAGCGATACCGGCTTGATCTCGATGGGGCGCTCCTGCTCCCAGTATTTGCGCACGCCCGCCGGTGCCAGATGCAAATATTCTTCCTTGAGATCATGATCGCCGACAAGCTGCTCGGGCATCGACAGGCCTTCAGGCATATCGATCTGATGATCAAGTCCCGTTTCATCGATCTGGAACGAGGCTGACAGCGTGAAGATCGCCTTGCCGTGCTGCTTTGCCAAAACGCGACGCGTGTTGAAGCTCGAACCATCACGAATACGATCGACTTCATAGATGATCGGAATGGCCGGATCACCCGGACGTACAAAATAGCCATGCAGCGAATGAACATGCCGGTCCGCATCAACCGTGCGCTGGGCCGCAATCAGCGCCTGTCCGATCACCTGCCCGCCAAAAACGCGCTGCCAGCCCACCTGCGGACTATTGCCGCGGAAAAGATCCATTTCGAGCGTTTCAAGATCAAGTGTCGTCAGAAGCTGCTGCATAGCAGCGGTCTGCTTACCTTCAAATGCACTGGTCTTTTTATCATCGGACATGGACAGCCTGTCTCCTGCAATCCTATATAGGAACTATATTCTCGGTGAACTGTTTGTGCCTGCACGACAGAAACTGTCAAGTCGAAGCCTCATATGCTTCACCGAAGGGTGATCTGAATATCCGAAAGGAAGAAGCGATGTCTGCCGCAAGCAAGCAGGGAACCACGGGCAAGAACGATCTGGTAATCGCAGGCGGCGGCTATGTCGGCCTCGTTACCGCCGTTGCGGTTAAATCGGCAGCTCCGCATCTTTCAGTTACCGTCATCGACGGCGCACCGGCAGGCGCATGGAAGAACGACCCGCGTGCATCCTCCATTGCAGCAGCTGCTTCGCGTATGCTCGACAAGCTATGCTGCTGGCAGGAAATCGTCACCGACGCACAGCCCATCACAGAAATGGTCGTCACCGATTCCCGCACCTCCGATCCGGTACGACCTGTCTTCCTAACCTTCTCTGGCGACGTGAACCCGGGCGAGCCTTTTGCCCATATGGTTGAAAACCGTGTGCTCAACACCGCCCTTCACAGACAAGCAGATGCACTCGGCATCACCTTCATCGAAGGCATGAGCGTCGAGAATTTTGAAACCAATCCTGAATCGGTTGCCGTGAAGCTGGCCAATGGTGAAACACTCATCACCCGCCTGCTGATTGCCGCAGACGGCGCAAAATCGCGCCTGCGCGACATTGCTGGCATCAAGACCGTCAACTGGGACTATGACCAATCGGGCATCGTCTGCAACGTCGCCCATGAGCGCCCGCATGGTGGTCGTGCTGATGAGCATTTCCTGCCCGCAGGTCCATTTGCCATCCTGCCACTGAAGGGCAATCGCAGCTCGCTCGTCTGGACGGAACGCACAGCCGATGCCGAACGCCTTATCCGCGAAGATGATTTCATCTTTGAGACCGAACTTGAGCAGCGTTTCGGTCATCGTCTTGGCGCGCTAACGGTTGAGGGTCCGCGCCGCGCCTTTCCGCTTGGCCTCACACTGGCCCGCGAATTCGTCAAGCCACGCTTTGCACTTGTGGGTGATGCAGCCCACCGCATCCACCCGATTGCCGGTCAGGGCCTCAATCTCGGTTTCCGTGATGCGGCAGCCATTGCCGAAGTTATCGTCGAAACTGATCGCCTTGGCCTCGACATCGGCTCTTTCGCAGCGCTCGAGCGCTATCAGGCATGGCGCCGCTTCGACACGGTGCAGATGGGTGTCACAACCGACGTACTGACCAAACTGTTCTCCAACGACAATCCGGCAGTCCGCACCATTCGCGACATTGGACTGGGTCTTGTTGACCGCGTTCCAAGCCTCAAATCGTTTTTCATAAAACAGGCGGCAGGTCTTTCGGGGGATACACCACGTCTTTTACAGGGCGAAGCGATTTAAAGCATTTCCAGCAAAAGTGGGAACCGGTTTTGCGTCGGATAATGCGTAAAAAAAATAGTTACAGCGGTTCCAACGATTCAGCCTTAACTAGAACCGCTCTCAGCTTCACACGCGGACTGGAAAAAGCTCCCATTTCTGCTAAAAAAGCAAGACTGAGCATAGGCGTGGGGGCCTCGGGGCATGCATACCAATGAGCGATTGATCGACGGGCTCCTGCAGTTGCAGGCAGGCTTGTGGTCAACGGAATGCGTTCACAAACTATCCAAAATTGCAGGCGCACTAGCCATTATCGCCGCTATGGCAGCCGCCATCATCTATTCAGTCGTAAAGCCCGACCAGAACTGGGATATGATCCCTTATATCGCAACAGCGCTGGAAAACCGCTATCCCGATGCGACCCAACTGCATACGGAAACATGGCGGCAAGTCGCAGAAGTGACGCCGGAAGGCGAGCTGCAAGCGCTGAAATACGGTGGAGACTATCGAAGCGCCCAGTGGGTAAGCCCCGATAATTTCAAATCGCAGCTCGTCATGTACCGCGTCAAAGCGAGCTATATTCAGCTTCTGCGCTGGCTGGAACCCTATACAGGGCTGGTCCGTGGCGGCCACCTCATCAGCATCTCAGCAGCGTTCGCTACCGGACTGCTGATGCTTTGGCTGCTTGGCAGCTATAATGCGCTTCAGGCCGGGCTCCTGGTTGGACCCGCGCTTTTACTGGCCGGTTATGGCCCAATAACATCAGCGGTCTTTCCGGACATCGCCATGGCAGCGCTTTCCTTCGCCGCCATTTTCGCCATTCTGCGCGAGCGTGACTGGCTGGGTGCCTTGCTGCTCGTGCTATCTTTCACAATCCGTCCAGACAACATCATCATGATCTTTGCTCTGCTGATCACAGCAGTTCTGTTCGGCTGGCGTAAACTTCCACTGCTGATCGCCTTTGCGGCCTGCATCGTGGCAGGCCTGATGATGGAAAAAGCCGCCGGACATCCCGGCTGGTGGGCGCATCTTTATTTCACCTGCATCGAGATGCAGAGTTCCATGACTGGATTTAAGCCAGATTTTTCGGTCGTTCTGCTCGTCAAAGCCTATATTCGGGGGATCATTCTGGCGCTTTATCTCGAAAGCTGGCCTTCCATGCTGTTGCTGGCACTGGTCGCTTGGGCAGCGATGGCGAAAGCCGGCATTAAAGCCGATATTCCTCGATTGAATGGTATCGTCTTTGCCATGGTCATCGGAATTCTCGGCAAGTTTGTTTACTTTCCGATGCCCTATGATCGCTTTTTCTTCAACATGATCATCATCATCATTCTGATGCTGTCACTGGCATGGGCAGTCGATACAAACCGTAAGTTTGCCCAAAACTGACACTGGAAGCCATGGGAAGCCGCCCTATCTGGTTGGAAGAAACCAATCGAGAGGAGCTTCCCCATGGACAGAAAAGCAACCGCAGTCTGGAAAGGTACACTCAAAGACGGCAAAGGCACGCTCAATACCCAGAGCGGTGCGCTGAAAGACCTGCCCTATGATTTCAAGGCGCGCTTCGAAGATGAAAGCGGCCGCGCAGGCACCAACCCAGAAGAGCTTCTCGGTGCCGCCCACGCAGGTTGCTTCGCTATGCAGCTGTCAGCCCTGCTTACCGAACACGGCACGCCACCAGAAAAACTCGACGCGACAGCAGCCGTAACAGTCGGCCCCGCTGCAGGTGGTGGCTTTGCAATCTCCCGCAGTGCATTGACGCTCAGTGCAATCATTCCCGGCATATCTGAGGAAGATTTTGCAAACCTTGCCAAGAAAGCAAAAGAATCCTGCCCGCTTTCGAAAGCACTGGGTGCAATCGAAGTAACACTGGACGCTAAGCTGGTTTGATCAACAAAAGCGGGCCTAGCCCGCTTTTTTATTCCGGAAGATGGCAGACGGCTTCGATATTATGGCCGTCAGGATCGGTTACAAAGGCTGCATAATAATCGGGATGATAATGTTCCCGCAAACCGGGCTTGCCGTTGTCACTCCCCCCTGCAGCGAGTGCCGCTTCATAAAAGCGATCTACCTCAGAGCGGGTTCCTGCCGAGAAAGCGACATGAAGAACGCCCTCCAGCTTTGAACCTTTCTGCTTGCCGATCCAGAATTCCGGCTTTCCGTTGCGGCCATAGCCGACCCAATCTCCGAATTCCATCGCTCGCGTGATACCCAGCGGCGCTAAAGCCGCATCATAGAAAGCACGGGATTTTGGCATACTGGAAATGTTGAAACCGATATGATCAAGCATGAAAGACCTTTAAAGCCGAAACACTGCATTGATTAGATCAGATATCGGCGAAACAGCAAAGATCAAGGATCGGTTGCGCTACATATAAAGGAAAAGGGAGGCATGAGCCTCCCTTTCCGTCGATTATAAAAACACGTTTTACACGCGGCGCTCGACCATCATCTTCTTGATTTCGGCAATCGCCTTGGCAGGGTTGAGACCCTTCGGGCAGGTTTGCGCGCAGTTCATGATCGTATGGCAGCGATACAGGCGGAACGGATCTTCGAGATTATCGAGACGTTCGCCCTTGGCTTCGTCGCGGCTGTCGATCAGCCAGCGATAGGCCTGAAGTAGAACAGCTGGTCCGAGGTAACGGTCGCCATTCCACCAGTAGCTGGGGCACGAGGTCGAGCAGCAGGCGCAGAGAATGCACTCGTAAAGACCATCGAGTTTCTGACGATCTTCGTGGCTCTGCAGCCATTCCTTCTGCGGCTCTGGCGAAACCGTCTTGAGCCAAGGCTCAATCGAACGGTGCTGAGCATAGAAGTTGCTGAGATCAGGCACCAGATCCTTCACCACCGGCATATGCGGCAGCGGGTAGACCTTGATGGAACCCTTGATCTCGTCCATGCCCTTGGTGCAGGCGAGCGTGTTGGCGCCATCGATGTTCATTGCGCAGGAGCCACAAATGCCCTCACGGCACGAACGGCGCAGCGTCAACGTCGGATCGATCTTGTTCTTGATGTAGAGAAGACCGTCGAGCACCATCGGGCCGCAATCATCGCGATCGATATAATAGGTATCGATGCTTGGATTTGCGTCGTCATCCGGCGACCAGCGATAAATGCGGAACTCCGTTACATTCTTGGCACCATCTGGACGCGGCCAGGTCTTGCCTTCCTGCATACGGGAGTTCTTGGGAAGTGCGAGTTCAACCATTGCTCATTCCCTCGATCAGTAAACGCGCTTCTTAGGCGCGATCTTGGCCAGGCTGATGCCGCCTTCTTCCTCGGTCGTCAGCGGATCGAGATGAACAGGGCGGTAATCAAGCTTCACGTCGCCATTTGGCGACAGCCAGGAAAGGGTGTGTTTACGCCATTCGGCGTCGTTACGGTCCGGGAAATCCTCATGCGCATGTGCGCCGCGGCTTTCTTGACGGGCTTCAGCCGAAACGACTGTCACCATCGCGTTAGCCATCAGGTTTTCCAGTTCCAGCGTCTCAACCAAATCAGAGTTCCAGATCATCGAACGGTCAGAGACCTTGATGTCCGGCAGTTCTTTCCAGATCTCCGCCATACGTGCAACACCCTGCTTAAGCGACTCGTCCGTACGGAACACGGCAGCGTCTTCCTGCATGGTGCGCTGCATCTTTTCGCGCAGTTCTGCGGTTGGCGTCGAACCGTTGGCATAACGAAGACGATGGAAGCGATCCATGATCGTTTCAACCGCTGTTTCGTTGATGTCTGGAATTTTCGCAGCGCGGTCGATGACTTCGCCAGCGCGGATTGCAGCCGCACGGCCAAACACCACAAGGTCGATCAGCGAGTTGGAGCCGAGACGGTTTGCACCGTGCACGGAAGCGCAACCTGCTTCACCCACAGCCATCAGGCCCGGCTGAACGCGGTCAGGATCTTCTTGCGTCGGGTTCAGCACTTCACCCCAATAGTTGGTTGGAATGCCGCCCATATTGTAGTGAACGGTTGGGAGAACCGGGATCGGTTCCTTGGTCACATCGACGCCTGCGAAAATCTTGGCCGACTCGGAAATGCCCGGCAGACGTTCATGCAGAACAGCTGGATCAAGATGGTCGAGATGCAGGTAGATGTGGTCTTTGTTCTTGCCAACGCCGCGACCGGCGCGGATCTCCATGGTCATGCAGCGTGAGACAACGTCACGTGAAGCAAGATCCTTGGCGGAAGGCGCGTAACGCTCCATGAAGCGTTCGCCTTCGGAATTGACCAGATAGCCACCTTCACCGCGTGCGCCTTCAGTAATCAGGCAGCCCGCACCATAAATGCCAGTTGGATGGAACTGAACGAATTCCATGTCCTGAAGCGGAAGGCCAGCGCGTGCTGCCATGCCACCGCCGTCGCCGGTGCAGGTATGGGCCGAGGTTGCCGAGAAATAGGAACGGCCATAACCGCCCGTCGCCAAAACCACCATCTTGGCGGCAAAGCGATGGATTGTACCGTCATCGAGGTTCCAGGCGACAACGCCGGTGCAAACGCCATCAGTCATGATGAGATCAAGCGCGAAATATTCGATGAAGAACTGCGCGTTGTTTCTCAGCGACTGGCCGTAAAGCGTGTGCAGGATCGCGTGGCCGGTACGGTCAGCAGCAGCACAGGTGCGCTGAACCGGAGGGCCGTCGCCGAAGTTCTGCATGTGGCCACCGAACGGGCGCTGATAGATCTTGCCTTCTTCGGTACGCGAGAAAGGCACACCGTAATGCTCCAGTTCGTAAACCGCAGCAGGCGCTTCACGCGCCAGATATTCCATTGCGTCGGTATCGCCCAGCCAGTCCGATCCCTTGACGGTATCGTACATATGCCACTGCCAGCTATCCGGGCCCATGTTCTTGAGCGAGGCGGCGATGCCACCCTGTGCTGCAACCGTATGCGAACGGGTTGGGAAGACCTTGGTGATGCAAGCGGTTTTGAAACCCTGCTCAGCCATGCCGAGCGTTGCACGCAGACCTGCGCCACCGGCACCAACGACAACAACGTCGAACTTGTGATCTACAAACTTGTAGTTCTTTTCGCCCGCAGCACTGGCCGCGTTTTTTTCTGCACTAGCCATCGGGCTATCAACCTCCGAAGCTCAGCTTGAGGATCGCATAGACGCAAGCCACGCCAACAACAACCGTGAAGAAGGTGTTGAGCATGACGAGCAGGACCTTCAGGCCTTCGCCGTGAATGTAATCTTCAATAATAACCTGCATGCCAAGACGCATGTGGTAAACGCCGGTCAGCACGAACAGCGCCATCACCAGAGCGGTGAACGGATGCGCCAGAACGGATTTCACTTCCGCATAGCTTGCGCCATGAAGCGAAATAACCAGACCGATGAAAAACAGAACCAGCGGGACGAGTGCCACAGCACTCATACGCTGAAACCAGAAATGGCCGGTGCCTTCTTTGGCCGAGCCCAGACCGCGAACCTTGCCGAGAGGTGTACGCATATCGTTCATGTCAGAACTCCTTTCAGCGCACTGCGAAAGCAACAACCCAGACAAGGATCGTTGCAGGCAGCGAGAAGGCCAGCGTCAGCCAGGCAATTTTGCTGGCCGTGTGCTTTTCAAGTCCGGCACCCATGTCCCAGATGAAATGGCGTACGCCGCCGGCCAGATGGTGCAGAAGCGCCCAGGTATAGCCGAACAGAACCAGATAGCCGATCCATGAACTATAGACCCAGCTCACCATGTTGAACGCATCTTCGCCGATTGCAGCGGCAATCAGCCATGCGGCGAGAAGAAGGGTTCCGAAATAAAGTGCGCCGCCGGTGATACGATGGATGATGGACATCGTCATCGTGATCTTTGGTCGATAGATCGACAAATGCGGCGACAAAGGACGCTGACGCGTAGCGGTCGGTTGTGTCATGGCTCTCGTGGGCTTCCCTGACGTTTCTACCCATTTCATCTTGCCCAGCTCTTGCTGGCACAATGAAATGAATGGCCGGTTCATTTGGATCGTCGTGCGTCCGGATAGACGTACAAAGGACGCTCCAACTTCTTGAATCTACGCATCGTGCTTTCCAAAAATCAGAAACGATTTTTGGGCCGATGCTGTAAAACCGAGTTCGATGTCGCTCACAACGCAGGAAACGGAATTTTCGATCCTGCGCCGGCACGACCCAGAAAATGTGGCTGGATCGTGCTACACGACCCTATGTGGCGCTTTCTACTGCGCTTTTACCACCACGTCAAAGAAGCTTTTTCACGAAAAGACTAACAATTGGTCGCACCTCGACGACACATTCGCGTGATTTCGGATTTTAAACGATTGAAGTCCGAAATCTCGAAAAACATGTGTAATTTCATCCACTTTTGCGGATAAGCCTAGTTCCCGAAGCGAATCACGTAACTGGACCAGTCGGCAGCAGCTGCAATCTGCTCGTAGAGCTTGCGACCATCCTCCGGTACACGGGGCGCATTAAGGACAAGCTTGGACCAGCTGCGTTCTTCTGCCTTATCAGCAAGCAGATCAATCAGCGCCTTTGCGATGCCTTTGCCGCGATGATCGTGGTGTACATAAATATGGTCAACCTGACCGGCGCGCAGACCTGAGACCGGCTCCGGAAGATCGTAGAAGATCACGAAGCCGACCAGATTGCCATCAACACGCGCACCCAGTATCTCGGTAGCGCGATCCTGCAGGAGATGCTCGGCATAGAATTCATCCGGACGACGCGGCGCGCCACGCTTCAATGCCTGCGCGTAGCTTGCGAGCAGTGCCGAGAACTCATGGGCATCTCGCAGGTGAAGAAGCGCAATATCGACGGCATGATCTGTGGTCATGAGCAATCTTTCCCTCAAACATATTTCCAGAAATCGGAAACATCTCAATTGTAGACGAGAGCTGGGTGTAGACAAGAGCCCGCCCAAAGGTAAAGCGCATTGCTTGCGAAATCAGATCAGCTTGCGACCATTGCCGGTTCCCCGGAACTCCACGACATTGTCGTCCAGCATCATCGGCAAAGCCGTGCGAACGCAATTTCGACCATTCTTCTTGGCCTCGTAAAGCGCTCCGTCTGCCCGCTTGTAGACATCGGAAAAGAAGTCGTCGAACTCCATTTCCGTGACCCCGAAGCTGACCGCAAATGCCACATCCCCTGAAGCGCCGGGCAGCGTGATATCGGCACAGGCCAATCGCGCCCGCTCTGCAAAGCGCCATGCCGACTGGATCGTGTGTCCGGGAAGCAGCACGGCAAACTCCTCACCACCCATTCGCGCAGCAATACCGCCCTTGGACGCCGCCGACCTGCGAAGTTCATCAGCAAAAGCTGCAATCACGCGATCACCGAGAGCATGACCGTGCGTGTCGTTGATCAATTTGAAATAATCAATATCGCAGACGATCAGCGAAAGAGCCTGCCGCATCCGCTTGGATTTTTCGATTGCAGCCTCGGCTCTGAATTCAAAACCACGGCGATTGAGGAGACCGGAAAGCTGATCCGTTTCCGAGCGAAGCGTCACATCGGAAATCAGCTCACCCATCAGGCAGAGCAGCAAGAGAAGTCCTGCCGCTACCGAAAGACCGGCACCAATCGACTGAACCAGCAACGCATAATCTGTTCTGACATAGTCGTCAGGATCAACACCCACGCCGCCAACCAGCGAAGCCAGTACGGGCTTGATAAGAAAATGAATGGCACTGATCGTAAACAAACCTGCCATCAGCCCATCAAGCGTACCCCACGACCGACCGAATGGACGGCTTTTAGCGCGAGCACTCAATCGCCCTCGCATGATGACCCAGACAGCCAGCATCAATGTGAGGAAGTAAGGCGACTGATAAAGAATGCGACCCAGCATTTCGCTGCGCGCAATGTCGTAAATGCCATAGACCAGCGACAGCGAACCGACGAGCAGCAACCCCAATGGAAACCATGGAACGGGTGACGAATACATCCGCGCAAGGCCGATTACCAGACAGGCAAGCGTCATGAAATAGGTGGCAAAACCCAGCATGTAACCAAGCTTGGCACTTGGTATCGAGGGGATCAGCAGTTCTGTCAAAAAGTAGAGCATCGCGAAAACGAAGCCCAATGCGAAAATCGGCGCCGCTGTGTTATCGCGTGCAAAAGCCGCGATACCCAGAAAGGTAAACGCAAACAGACCGGAAACGGTCATATTGATCAGCAGTATAAACTCTGCTCCGTCCATCCGTGCTTTCCGGCCCCTGCCTGCGAAGCCAATGCGGCCCGCATTCCCCAATTCTAAGCCCCGCAAATTCCGCCGTTTTCAGCGAAACAGAAGAATGATTTTCACCTTATAGCCCTTATACATCCAAAGCATGAAAAAGCAGCTAATTTAGTAAACAAACCGGTCTGCGATGAGCCTCTCGCACATATGACAAAAGCCGCCGGATCACTCCGGCGGCTTTTTAAAACTTGCTCACGAAATAGCTTAGTTCCAGTCGCGAATATCGACGAAGTGACCGGCGATGGCTGCAGCCGCTGCCATGGCAGGCGACACAAGATGCGTGCGGCCCTTGAAGCCCTGACGGCCTTCGAAGTTGCGGTTCGAGGTCGAAGCGCAACGTTCACCCGGCTTCAGGCGGTCGTCGTTCATAGCAAGGCACATCGAGCAGCCCGGCTCGCGCCAGTCAAAACCTGCTTCGATGAAAATCTTGTCGAGGCCTTCAGCTTCCGCCTGCTCCTTCACAAGCCCCGAACCCGGAACGATCATCGCGTTAACGCCATTAGCAACCTTCTTGCCAGCGGCCATACGGGCAGCGTCACGAAGATCTTCGATACGACCGTTGGTGCATGAGCCGATGAACACGCGATCAATCTTGATGTCGGTCATCTTGGTGCCTGGCTTCAGGCCCATATAATCGAGCGCACGCCACTTGGATGCACGCTTGGTTTCGTCTTTAATCTCGTCCGGGTTAGGGACGATGTCCGTGACGAAGACGACGTCTTCAGGCGACGAGCCCCAGGATACAACCGGCGAAATCTTGGCAGCGTCCAGCTCAACGATCTTGTCGAAATGCGCGCCTTCATCAGAATGCAGCGTCTTCCAGTAGCCGATAGCCTGTTCCAGCGCTTCGCCCTTCGGTGCGCGCGGCTTACCCTGCACATAAGCGAAGGTTGTTTCGTCCGGTGCGATCAGACCAGCGCGTGCGCCGCCTTCAATCGACATATTGCAGACGGTCATGCGACCTTCCATCGACAGCGAGCGAATGGCGCTGCCTGCATATTCGATTACATAGCCGGTACCACCTGCGGTGCCGATTTCGCCGATGATGGCGAGCGTGATGTCCTTGGCAGTGACGCCCGAGGCCAGTTCACCTTCAACACGCACCAGCATGTTCTTGGCTTTCTTCTGGATCAGCGTCTGAGTCGCAAGCACATGCTCGACTTCCGACGTACCAATACCATGCGCCAGCGAGCCGAAAGCCCCGTGAGTCGACGTGTGGCTGTCGCCGCAAACAATCGTCATGCCCGGCAGCGTGAAGCCCTGTTCCGGACCAACAATGTGCACAACGCCCTGACGGCGGTCACGCTCGGAGTAATATTCAACGTTGAAGTCAGCAGCGTTTTTGGCCAGAGCCTCAACCTGAATGCGGCTTTCTTCGTTCTTGATGCCGTTCACGCGGTCTTTCGACGTTGGAACGTTGTGATCGACAACAGCCAGCGTCTTTTCAGGATGACGCACCTGACGACCTGCCATACGCAGACCTTCAAAAGCCTGCGGGCTTGTCACTTCGTGCACAAGATGGCGATCAATATAAAGGAGGCAGGTACCATCGTCCTGCTGATCCACTACATGGTCGTCCCAGATCTTGTCATAAAGTGTACGCGGCGCGCTCATTGCGAGGTTCCTTTGAACGGTTCTTAATTAGGCTGTCATATGCACCCGCCGCTTCATTTCGTCAAGAAACACAAACCGCAACAGGGTGTCGCAGTAACAATCTTGCGCAATGTTGGCGAAATTATGCGATATGTTACGCAGCCTTTTGGCTTTTGCAAATAAAAAAGGCGGTCTAAAGACCGCCTTTTTCAGATTCTTGCAGAGAGGCGCTTATTCAGCAGCAGTCTTTGCAGCTTCTGCCTTAGCAGCAGCGGCCTTATCGGCTTCGCGTTCTGCCTTGGTGCGGTTGTCTTTCTTCTCAGCAATACGTGCAGCCTTACCGGTGAGGCCACGAAGGTAGTAAAGCTTCGCGCGACGGACCTTACCGCGGCGAACGAGTTCAACGCCTTCAACGATTGGCGAGTAAACTGGGAATACGCGCTCTACGCCTTCGCCGTAAGAAATCTTGCGAACGGTGAAGTTTTCGTTGATGCCAGCGCCGGAGCGGGCGATGCAGACGCCTTCATAGGCCTGAACGCGGGTACGCGTACCTTCGGTAACGCGAACCTGAACGCGAACGGTATCACCTGGCTGGAAATCTGGAAGCTTGCGCTTTTCTTCGATCTTTGCTGCCTGTTCGGCTTCAAGCTGACGAATAATGTCGGTCATCATCTGACTCCTTTACGAATTCTTCTCAAACAGTCAGAGCGCTCTGCACTTGCCACCAAGCACTTAAGGCCTTGTGGGTATGCCCGAAAAATCAGGCAGGAGCGGTACACCATCTATTGGTTTAAAGATGTCGGGTTTTCCCGAACTGGCGCGGCAATACACCATTGCTGCAAATGAATCAATATCAGCGCTGCGAAATCGCTATTTCCCGCCAATCCGCCCAAGATGCGTATCCTGAAAACCGGTTCCATACTTCAAGCCAAAGCCAAGCGCGCGATCAACGCCGATATGAACCGCCCAGATGAGCGCAACCGCAAAGCAAAGCGGCCAGCTCATGGCCCAGCCGAGCACCGCCACAAGCACAACACCAATCCAGCTATGCGCGATGTTATAGACAACAGCGCCGGTACGCGGACCTTTGAGATAGGCAAAGAACGACAGGTCAGGCGCAAGGATGAGAATCGCAAAAAGCCACCAGCTTGCACCGCTCACCCAATATGCACCCAGCGCCAGCAGCGCGAGGGAAAGACTTTCGAGCCGCTGGATCAGGTTCATTTGCGTTTGCCCTCACGATACGCTTCCCAAAGATCAGGGCGCCGTTGCTTTGTGATGCGTTCCGCCTCAGCATGACGCCATTTATCAATCGCACCATGATTGCCGGAGGTGAGAATTTCAGGGATCGAACGGTCTTCCCATACCTGCGGGCGGGTATAATGCGGATGTTCCAGAAGCCCGGTTTCGAAGCTTTCTGTTTCGCCGGATTCCCGATTACCCATCACGCCCGGCAGAAGCCGCACAATCGCATCCAGCAGAACGATAGCCGCAGTCTCGCCACCCGATAAGATATAATCGCCGATGGAAATCTCTTCGAGCGCGCGTCCTTCGATCACCCGTTCATCGACGCCTTCAAAACGGCCACAAAGAATAATAGCACCCGGACCGTCAGCAAGCTCGCGCACGCGCTTTTGTGTGAGCGGCGCGCCGCGTGGGCTCATCAGCAGCATCGGGCGATCATCAGCCACCGAATCGAGTGCCCGTGCCACCACATCCGGCTTCATCACCATGCCTGCGCCGCCGCCCGATGGCGTGTCATCCACCATGCGATGCTTGCCTTCGGCAAAGTCACGAATCTGCACTGTATCGAGCGACCATGTGTTTTCTGCGAGTGCCTTGCCCGCAAGCGAGACGCCCAAAGGACCAGGAAACATCTCGGGATAAAGCGTCAGCACCGAGGCATGAAAACCCGGCACAACCTTATCCGTATCAGACTGTTCACTCATGGCTTCTTTGGTCGCTTCTGTTCATTCTTCTCATCGTTCTGTGGCTTGCCGCGCTCATTTAACGGATTGTCGTCATCATCCGCGATAAGTCCGGCCGCATAAGGCTCAACCCGAATTGTGCCTGCCTCAAAATCGATCTCAGGAACTGCAGCTTCGGTAAACGGGATCAGCATCGGACGCTTGCCCTTGAGGCTCAGCTCGATCAGGTCGCCACCACCGAAATCGAAAACAGCACTCACAACCCCGTAAGATTTGCCGTCAGCATCAAGCGCTTCAAGGCCAATCAGATCGGTTTGAAAGAATTCGTCTTCATCAAGCTCGTCATCAGGCAGCTGCGAACGGTCGATGAAAAGCTCGGTACCGTTCAGCGCTTCGGCAGCATTGCGATCATTGATGCCCTTGAAGCGTACAACAATCACATTCTTCGCAGAGCGGGCTTCCAGCACTTCATAAGCCTTACCCTGCGTATCATAGAGCTGGCCGTAATCAGCAACTGCTAGCGGATCGTCGGTAAATGTCTTGACCCTGACTTCGCCACGTATGCCATGGGCGGCTCCGATAACGGCAAGCTGGATTGGGTTTTCTGGACGCGGCATGAATAATTCCGTGATTAGATACAATTTCTAATCGCTTACCCAATTTCCTGTAAAAACGCCAAGAAAAACGAAAAGCGGCTTCTTTACTGCCCGGCAACCTATCACTGTCAGACTGTAATAACCGCAACTCAAACAGCGAATCCCGACCATGACAAGCAAAGCCGAATTCCTTATCCCTGCCCGCGCCGATCTTGCGGCAGCGCGCGAGGAATGGCTGAAATCGCTCAAAGACATGCGCCGTCTGTCGGAAAACACTGTTGAAGCCTATGAGCGTGATACCCGCCAGTTCCTGCAATTTTTGACCGGCCATCTCGGCGAACCACCTTCGATCAAGGACATCGGAAATCTGCGCGTCGCTGATTTGCGTTCATATCTGGCCAACCGCCGGAATGACGGGGCCGGTGCTCGCACACTCGGACGCGGACTTGCTGGCATTCGCTCACTGCTGCGGCATCTGGAAAAGCTTGGACTGGTCAATGCCGCAGGCGCGAGTGCCATGCGTGCGCCGCGCCAGCCAAAATCGCTGCCAAAGCCGTTAACGGCAGAAGATGCCCGTCGCGTCGTCGCTGCCGATGGCCAGATGGCGGAGGAGCCATGGATCGCAGCGCGCAATGCTGCCGTTCTCACACTGCTTTATGGTTGCGGCCTTCGCATTTCAGAAGCACTCGGCCTTGCAGGCGATGCGTTAAACGACGCATCTGTGCTTTCGATCACAATCACCGGTAAGGGCGGCAAATCCCGTATGGTCCCGCTGCTGCCAGCTGTGCATCGCGCTGTCGCCCAGTATCGCGCGTTGTGCCCATTTGATCTCTCTGCCGACAAACCTTTGTTCAGAGGCGCCAAGGGCGGAGAACTTCACGCTGCCATCATCCAGCGCGAAATGCAGAAATTACGCGCCGGTCTCGGCCTTCCCGACACTGCCACCCCGCACGCACTTCGCCATTCCTTTGCCACGCATCTGCTTGGCCGCGGCGGTGATCTGCGCACAATTCAGGAACTGCTTGGCCACGCGAGCCTCTCGACCACGCAGGTCTATACCGGCGTCGATACGGCTCGGCTTCTTGATGTTTACGACAAAGCGCATCCTCGCGCTTAATCAGGGGTGTCATCCAACCCTAACCATCCTATATTCACTTCATGAAAAAGCTGTTCTTCCTTTTTGCCTGTGCCCTCATCGTCAGTTCAGCCAATGCGCGTGCGCAAAGCACTGACGCCGCCTGCTCCCCGCATGGGGTCAATCTGATTGATGGTCTGGACAAAAAGGACCCCAAGCTCTGGTCCGAGCTTCAGGCAGAAGCGGCAGAAATGCCTAATCATAAGGGTATCTTCTGGAAAATCGAGAAAGACGGCCTCGAACCGTCTTATCTGTTCGGGACCATCCATCTGAGTGATCCGCGCGTAATGGCCCTGCCCGACGCTGTGACCAAAGCCTATGACGACGCTGACAAGATTGTGGTCGAAGCAACCGACATTGTCGATCAGAAAGCCTTTCTGCGGGTTAAAGTTGAACATCCCGAACTGATCCAGTTTACCGATGGCTCAACGTTGCAATCGCATCTGCCCAAGGATCGGCTTAAAGAGATCGACAAGAAGTTGGAAGCGCGCGGTATCATTCTGGGTGCCGTCGGCAAGATGAAGCCGTGGATCATCACCAGCCTGTTGGCCCTGCCCAAATGCGAACGGCAAAGAAAGCTGGAAGGGGCAGACTTCCTCGACGGCTATCTGATTACGGAAGCGCAGGATCAAGGCCGAACCGTCATCGGTCTTGAAAGTGCAGTTGAGCAGCTTGAGGCGATGAACCGGCTTCCGCTTGATTTCCATATCCGCAACCTGATTTCCGCTGCCCAATATGGCGACAATATCGAAGACGCCATGGAAACCACGATTGCACTCTATCTTCAGGGTGAAATCGGCATGATCATGCCCGCATTGCGGAAAATCGTGCCCGACAGTCTGTCCAAGGAAGACTACGATCTTTTCCAGAAAGTCTTGCTTACAGACCGTAACCACATCATGGCGCAACGCGCGGCCCCCGTCCTTGCCAATGGTAACGCCTTTATCGCCGTCGGTGCCCTGCATCTGCCCGGAGAGGAAGGACTGGTAGAACTGCTGCGTGCGCAGGGCTATAGGCTCACAGCAATGTAAGCGCATGTCCAGAAGTGGAACCATCCCGGCCTGCTCGCGTTAGACTTTCCAATGGTTGCAACCAACTGGAGGAGAGCAAATGGTTGACCCACTCGATCCACGCAACGATCCACTAAACAATCCGCGTCACGCTGATCCAATGGCCGACCCGGTTGCCAGACCGCCACAACCCCGAGGCAGCAGCGGTATTTTGCTTGCGGTCATCCTGATCGCTGCAATTCTGATCCTGGGCTATTTCTTCTATCGAGGCGGCGGCTCCACAGATACGGCTGCACCGCCACCACCGCCAGCAGCACAGGGCGAAACAACAACGCCACCAGCAGCACCGCCTGCAACACCACCGGCACAGAACTAACCCTATGAAAAAGGCCCGCTTTCGCGGGCCTTTCTGCATCCGGATAAACCCGGAAATTACGTGTGACCACGATTACATGTGAATTGGCTTGGCAAAGGTTGCCAAGGCAGATTCGCGAACCGCTTCCGACATGGTTGGATGCGCGTGGCAGGTGCGTGCAAGATCTTCGGAAGAACCACCGAATTCCATCAGTACGGCCAGCTCATGGATCATTTCACCGGCATTGTAGCCGAGGATATGAGCGCCCAGAACGCGATCCGTTGCCTTGTCGGCGAGGATCTTCACAAAGCCGTCTGTGTGCAGCATGGCGCGTGCGCGACCGTTTGCAGTGAACGGGAACTTGCCGATCTTGTATTCAATTCCAGCGGCTTTCAGCTCTTCTTCGGTCTTGCCGACGGAGGCTACTTCCGGCTGCGTGTAAACAACGCTTGGAATGACGTCGAAGTTTACGTGTCCTGCCTGACCAGCGATGATTTCAGCAACGGCAATGCCTTCATCTTCGGCCTTGTGTGCGAGCATCGGGCCCTGAACCACGTCACCGATGGCATAGATGCCTTCGACATTGGTGCGCCAGTGACCATCGATTGCAACGCGACCGCGGTCATCGACATTCACGCCAGCTTCCTGCAGACCAAGACCATCCGTGTATGGACGACGACCCGTCGAAATCAAAACCGCATCGGCATCAATGGTTTCAGCATCGCCACCCTTGACCGGCTCAAAAGTCACTTTCGCGCCCTTTCCAGCCTTTTCAACACCAGTAACCTTTGCGCTCAGCTTGAAGGCAATGCCCTGCTTTTCGAGAAGACGCTGGAACTGCTTGGATACTTCGCCGTCCATCGCACCCAGAACCTTGTCGAGATATTCAACAACGGTCACTTTTGCGCCAAGACGTGCCCAGACGGAACCAAGCTCCAGACCAATCACACCACCGCCAACAACAACCAGATGACCCGGCACCTTGTCGAAAGCAATCGCACCGGTTGACGACACGATGACCTTCTCGTCGATGTCGACCTTGACGCCCGGAATGCCGGCAACATCAGAACCAGTTGCGATGATGATGTTCTTACCTTCGATTTCCTGAACGCTACCGTCTTCGGCAGTCACGGAAACCTTGCCCTTGGCGACGATCTTGCCGGTGCCGATGTAAGGCGTGATCTTGTTCTTCTTGAACAGGAACTCAACGCCAGACGTGTTCGACTTAACGGTCGCGTCCTTGTGAGCCAGCATCTTTTCGAGATTGAGCTTTGGCTTGCTGATTTCAACGCCCAGCGTATCGAACGAGTGACCGGCTTCGGCAAACACTTCAGACGCATGAAGCAGCGCCTTGGAAGGAATGCAGCCAACATTGAGACAGGTGCCGCCAAAGGTCTTGCGCTTTTCGACTACGGCCACCGAAAGGCCAAGCTGTGCGGCCTTGATTGCGGCTACATAACCGCCGGGGCCGGTACCAATGACAACCACATCATAAGACATTGAACTATCCTTCTTCAGTCTGATCCAGAATGACCAGCAATGGCCATTAAACTTTTATAAGATCGGCGATCCGATCATTCTTCTTCAGGCGAGCACGACTTGAAACGGAAGCTTTCAAATTGAAGCGCCTTTTCTGGTTTCGCTGCGCCAAAATCATATCCGTCAAGCGCTGTTGCCAGATCGGGAAACAGAATTGCCTGCGCGGCCGGCTCATCGGCCTTTGGCAGCACATCCGCTTCCGCGCCTTCCTTCAGCGCATAGACAACGCTCTGCCAGAGGCTGCAATCATCGAGGTCTTCCGGTTCGGTGCCCCCATTCTTGCAGTTATAGGTAATGAGCGCATAGGGGCGTGCAACCCCTTCTTCCGGCCAAATGACGAGACCTGAGAGTTTGAACTCCGGCTTGTCATCAGCGGTAATCGTGAATTCATTGGTCGGTGCCGGGGTCATCTTGAGCGCATTGGACTGCACGGCATGGAAAGTCAGCGTGTATGCATCGCCCTGATCGCGATAGACTGCACGGTTCTGCGTACAGGCGGCCTGAACGGCGCTTGAGAAAACCGTCACGGCAAGAGCTGATGCCGCCACCACTTTGAAGAGCTTCTTAACGTCATGCATCTGTCGGTTCTCCTCGTATTCCCGGCAGTGATTACTGCGCTTTCGCTCTGTTACTGTGCTTTTGCAATGGCAAGTTTCAGACCAAGTGCAATGAAAACCACACCACTTGTTCTGTCGATCCATTTGGAGGCGCGCGAAAAAACCGCGCGCATCTTTGGCGTCGTCATAAAAAGGCTGACACCGATAAACCATGAAATCAATGCCGTGGCCATCACCACGCCATAGCCAAGCTTCACTTCAGTCGGAGTATGAAGGCTCACAACCGTCGAGAAAATCGAAAGGAAGAAGAATACGGCCTTGGGGTTAAGCGCATTGGCGGCAAAGCCCAGACTGAAAGCCTTGAGCGCGCTCTGCTTGCGCTGCTGGTCCTGTGCGCTCATATCGATATCGATCTTCGTCGTACCAGCACGCAGTGCCTTGATGCCGATATAGACCAGATAGGCCACACCGCACCATTTCACGATATTGAAGAGATAGATCGACTGGGAAATGATCAGCCCAAGACCAAGCACCGTATAGGTGACATGCATCATGAAGGCCGCGCCAATACCAAAGCTGGTAATGATTGCCTCGCGACGCCCCTGCATCAGTGACTGGCGGATAACCATGGCGAGATCAGCGCCCGGCGAAACGATGGCAAAGACGAAGATCGCCATCAGGGATGCAAGTTCAAACAGATAGGGATGCATCACTTTTCCTCGCCCCGCATCTCAGGGATGCAGGCAACCGTCAAAAAACCAGATTGAAAAACATGAGTGCAAGCCCGGCCAGCGAACCGATCCAGACGAGCGAGCGGATATAAGGAATACCCGCCAGATAAAGTGGCACATAGATGATGCGGCAGGCAAACCAGACCCAAGCACCATAAAGTCCGAAACCTGCTGCATCGCCCTTGAACACAAGTGCAAGTGCAAGTGCTATAAATGCGGGGTAGGTCTCGCGGAAATTGGCGGAAGCACGTTCCGCGCGACCAGCCAGATGGCCGGAGGGCTTACGCCCTTCATCACGCGGACCCGCATTCCATTGGGAGCCGAGTTCCTTCGTCGCCGTCCAGCCCTGCAGGAGGATATGAACCACCAGCAGAACCACACTCCAGCCGATCAGCGGGAGAAAAGGCGACGCGGAAAAGATACCCGGCTCCATAGCTCTATTCCTTACAGGTCAAGAACCAGACGCTCTGGATCTTCCAGGCTTTCCTTGACGCGAACGAGGAAGGTCACTGCTTCCTTGCCGTCAACAATGCGGTGATCATAGCTGAGAGCCAGATACATCATCGGACGGATGACGATCTGACCGCCGACGACAACCGGACGATCCTGGATCTTGTGCATGCCGAGAATACCCGACTGCGGCGAGTTGAGGATCGGCGAAGACATCAGCGAGCCGTACACACCACCATTGGTGATGGTGAAGGTGCCGCCCTGCATATCAGCCATCGAGAGCGAACCGTCGCGTGCAGCTTTTGCAAGACGACCCAGTTCCTTTTCAACGCCAGCGATCGAACGCTGATCGGCATCGCGGATGACAGGAACAACAAGGCCCTTGTCGGTGCCGACAGCCATGCCGACGTGAGCAAAGTTCTTGTAGATGATGTCAGTGCCGTCGATCTCGGCGTTAACAGCCGGGATTTCCTTCAGCGCATGGGTCACGGCCTTCGTGAAGAAGCCCATGAAGCCGAGCTTGACGCCATGCTTCTTCTCGAAGATGTCCTTGTAACGCGAACGCAGTTCCATCACCGCAGACATGTCGACTTCGTTGTAAGTCGTCAGCATCGCAGCGGTATTCTGGGCGTCCTTGAGGCGCTTGGCAATGGTCTGGCGCAGACGGGTCATCTTCACGCGTTCTTCGCGTGGTGCATCGTCAGCCGACGAAGCAGGACGTGCAGCGGCAGCAGGAGCCTGAGCGGCTGGAGCAGCCGAAACACCCTTAGCAATTGCGTCGAGAACGTCACCCTTGAGAACCTGACCGCGCTTGCCCGAACCTTCAACCTGATCAGCGGAAAGGCCGTTTTCAGAAAGAAGCTTGGAGGCAGCAGGCGCAGGCTGCATTGCCGGACCCGACGATGTCGACGCAACAGGAGCTGCCGCAGCCGGAGCAGCAGCTGCTGCTGGCTTGGCTTCTTCCTTCTTAGGAGCGGTCGCAGCACCTGCGCCAGAAATCTGGCCGAGCAGTGCGTTCACTTCAACCGTGTCGCCTTCCTGTGCCACGATTTCGGCCAGTACGCCCGCAGCCGCAGCTGGAACTTCCACTGTTACCTTGTCGGTTTCCAGTTCCACCAGAGGTTCATCGACAGCGATAGCATCGCCGACCTTCTTGAACCACTTTCCGATGGTTGCCTCAGTAACGGACTCCCCAAGCGTGGGAACGCGAATTTCGGTAGCCATGGTTTCTTCTTCCGTTGATCTTCGATCTTTAGATTTGATTTCAATTCAAGCTGGAAGCAGCTTTTCCAAACCGCTCCCCGCTGAAAATTAAATTAGTTTCCCAGCGCATCCTCGAGGAAAGCCTCGAGCTGTGCAAGGTGCTTCGACATCAGGCCGGTTGCAGGCGATGCCGCAGCCGGACGACCGGTGTAACGAACGCGCTGATGCTTGGCGTCGATGTGAGCGAGAACCCATTCGAGATACGGATCGATGAACGACCACGCACCCATGTTCTTCGGTTCTTCCTGACACCAGACGATTTCCGCATGACGGAAGCGCGACAACTCGTTGATGAGCGCCTTGGCAGGGAACGGATAAAGCTGTTCCACGCGCAGCAGGTAGACATCGTCGATGCCACGCTTTTCGCGCTCTTCGTAAAGATCGTAATAGACCTTACCCGAGCACAGAACGACGCGGCGGATCTTGGCATCCTTCTGAAGCTTGATACCATCGCCCTTGTTGTACTGTGCGTCATCCCAAAGCAGACGGTGGAACGATGAATCGCCCGACAGTTCGTTGAGGCTCGAAACAGCACGCTTATGGCGCAGCAGCGACTTCGGCGTCATCATGATGAGCGGCTTACGGAAGTCACGCTTCATTTGACGGCGCAGAATGTGGAAGTAGTTAGCCGGCGTCGTGACGTTTGCGACCTGCATGTTGTCTTCCGCACACATCTGCAACCAGCGTTCCAGACGAGCCGAGGAATGTTCAGGACCCTGACCTTCAAAGCCATGCGGCAGAAGGCAGACGAGACCCGACATACGCAGCCACTTGCGTTCACCAGACGAGATGAACTGATCGAAGACGACCTGAGCACCGTTGGCGAAGTCACCGAACTGGGCTTCCCAGAGAACCAGAGCGCGCGGATCGGACAGCGAATAACCGTATTCGTAGCCAAGTACCGCTTCTTCCGAAAGCATCGAGTTGATGGCTTCGTAGATCGCCTGACCCTTCTGAATGTTGTTCAGAGGGATATAGCGGTTCTGGGTTTCCTGATCATAGAGGACCGTGTGACGCTGCGAGAAGGTGCCGCGCTCCACGTCCTGACCGGACAGACGGATCGGGCTGCCTTCGGAAACCAGCGAACCGAATGCCAGCGATTCAGCCGTTGCCCAATCGAGGCCTTCACCGGTTTCGATCATCTTGGCGCGGTTGTCGAGGAAGCGCTGAATGGTGCGATGAACATTGAATTCCTTTGGCACTTCAACGAGCTTCTTGCCGATTTCTTTCAGCGTCTTGATCGGAACACCGGTTTTGCCACGGCGCTGTTCGTCGGCATTGTCTGCCGTGCGCAGGCCAGCCCAGGCACCGTCCAGCCAGTCAGCCTTGTTCGGCTTGTAGCTCTGACCGGCTTCAAATTCCTGTTCAAGCTTTTCGCGCCATTCAGCCTTCATCTTGTCGATGTCAGCCTGAGCGAGAAGACCTTCAGCAATCAGCTTGTCGCTGTAAAGCTGAACAGTTGTCTTGTGCGCGCGGATTTCCTTATACATCAACGGCTGGGTGAATGAAGGCTCATCACCTTCATTGTGGCCGAAGCGGCGGTAGCAGAACATGTCGATGACCACCGGCTTATGGAAGGTCATGCGGAATTCCATCGCAACCTTGGCTGCGAAGACAACAGCTTCCGGATCGTCACCATTGACGTGGAAAACAGGCGCTTCAACCATCTTTGCCACATCCGATGGATAAGGCGAAGAACGCGAGAAGGCCGGATTGGTGGTGAAGCCGATCTGGTTGTTGATGATGAAGTGCAGAGTACCGCCAACGCGGTGGCCTTTCAGACCCGAAAGACCGAGACACTCGGCAACAACACCCTGACCTGCGAAAGCGGCATCGCCGTGCAGAAGCAGCGGCAGAACCTTGGCGCGTTCCGTCAGCGGCACCATGTCGTCGCGGGTACGGCCAACAAGCAGGTCCTGCTTGGCGCGTGCCTTGCCCATGACAACCGGGTTGACGATTTCAAGATGTGACGGGTTTGCAGTTAGCGAAAGGTGAACCTTGTTGCCATCGAACTCGCGGTCCGACGATGCACCAAGATGGTACTTCACGTCGCCCGAACCTTCCACATCGTCAGGCGCATAGGAACCGCCCTTGAACTCGTGGAAGATTGCGCGATGCGGCTTGCCCATAACCTGGGAAAGCACGTTCAGACGACCGCGGTGTGCCATGCCGAGCACGACTTCCTTGAGGCCCATTTGACCGCCACGCTTGACGATCTGCTCCAGCGCCGGGATCAGCGATTCACCGCCATCAAGACCGAAACGCTTGGTGCCCTTGTACTTCACGTCGATGAACTGTTCGAAACCTTCAGCTTCGATCAGCTTCGACAGAATGGCCTTCTTGCCTTCAGCAGTGAAAGCATAGCCTTTGTCCGGACCTTCGATGCGTTCCTGAATCCAGGCCTTTTCGACCGGATCAGAGATGTGCATGAATTCTACGCCGATATTGCCGCAATAGGTGCGCTTGAGAATTTCAAGCATCTGCGGAACAGTCGCGTATTCAAGACCGAGAACGTTATCGATGAAGATCTTGCGATCGTAATCGGCAGGCGTGAAGCCATAGGTTGCCGGATCAAGTTCGCTAAAATCGTTTGGCTTTTCAGCAAGGCCAAGCGGATCGAGATTGGCATGAAGATGGCCACGCATACGGAATGCGCGGATCATCATGATGGCGCGAACGCTGTCGCGTGCAGCCTGTGCAATCTCTTCCGAAGTCAGTGCGGCAGCAGAAGCGGACTTGGCATCACCTTTTGCAGACTTGCCCTTGAGCTTGTCGGTCACATGCTTTTCGACTTCGGCCCAATTGCCGTCGAGTGCCGAGATTAACTCGCCATTGGCCTGAATTGGCCAGTTCTTGCGAGTCCAGCTTGCGCCCTGTGCGTTCTTACGCACATCGTCGGCATTGTCTTTCAGCTGTGCGAAGAAATCGCGCCATTCCTGATCAACCGAAGTGGGATCATCCTCGTACTTGGCATACAGCTCCTCGATATAGTCGGCATTGCCGCCATAGAGGAAAGAGGTAAGGGCGAAAACGTCGTTGGCTTGTTCTTGCCTTGCCATAACCTAATCCGGAGCCTCCGCTCCGTCTCCTTGTAGTAGCTCATCATGCGCGGGCCGGAAGCTTTTGACCTTCATCCCTCACGCCGCCGGGGAGGAACCACAACAGACCCCGGCATAACTCGATCGCAAATTCAATTCTTGCGGAAGAATGATGGCCAAAGCCTGACATTCCCTTAAACCGGCCGCCCCGGTATTTTTGCGCGCATCTTGTCCGAAAACCGCTTCACACTTTTCGGGATGCGCTTGCCCCGGCAGCAGCTTTCGCCACTGCCGGTTCATTTCAATCAGCTACGTAGTCTCAGCCCTTGAGGACTTCAACCAGCGTCTTGCCGAGCTGTGCTGGCGAAGGAGACACGCGAATGCCAGCCGATTCCATGGCTGCAATCTTGTCTTCTGCGCCACCCTTGCCGCCCGAGATCACGGCGCCAGCATGGCCCATGGTGCGTCCGGCAGGAGCTGTACGGCCAGCGATGAAGCCAACCATTGGCTTCTTGCGGCCGCGCTTTGCTTCGTCCTTCAGGAACTGCGCTGCTTCTTCTTCAGCGGAGCCACCGATTTCACCGATCATGACGATCGACTTGGTTTCATCGTCGGCCAGGAACATTTCCAGCACGTCGATGAATTCGGTGCCCTTGACCGGATCGCCGCCGATACCGACAGCAGTGGTCTGGCCGAGGCCTTCGTTCGAAGTCTGGAACACTGCTTCATAGGTAAGTGTGCCAGAGCGGGAAACAACACCCACCGAACCCTTCTTGAAGATATTGCCCGGCATGATGCCGATCTTGCATTCTTCAGGGGTCAGGATGCCTGGGCAGTTTGGTCCGAGCAGGCGCGACTTCGAGCGTTCCAGACGCTCCTTGACGCGAACCATGTCCATGACTGGAATGCCTTCGGTGATGCAGACGATGAAGCCGACTTCAGCTTCGATCGCTTCGATGATTGCATCTGCTGCACCTGCTGGCGGAACGTAGATCACCGATGCGTCTGCACCTGTGCGTTCCTTGGCTTCTGCAACAGTTGCGAAGATCGGAAGCTTTTCGCCCCTCGAGCCTTCCCAGGTTTCGCCACCCTTTTTCGGGTGAATACCGCCGACCATCTGCGTGCCGTAATAAGCAAGCGCCTGTTCGGTGTGGAAAGTACCGGTCTTGCCGGTCAGGCCCTGTACGAGAACCTTGGTGTCCTTGTTAACGAGAATGGACATGCCTTAGTTTCCCTTCACTGCAGCGACGATTTTCTGCGCCGCATCGTCGAGATCGTCAGCCGAAATAACATTCAGGCCGCTCTCGTTGATGATCTTCTTGCCAAGCTCAACATTGGTGCCTTCAAGACGGACAACCAAAGGAACCTTGAGACCGACTTCCTTGACCGCAGCGATAACGCCTTCAGCGATAACGTCGCACTTCATGATGCCGCCAAAGATGTTGACCAGAATGCCCTGAACAGCCGGATCAGCGGTGATGATCTTGAACGCAGACGTGACTTTCTCCTTGGTAGCGCCGCCACCAACGTCGAGGAAGTTAGCTGGCTCAGCACCGTAGAGCTTGATGATGTCCATGGTTGCCATGGCAAGGCCTGCGCCGTTGACCATGCAGCCGATGTTGCCATCAAGAGCGACGTAAGCGAGATCGTGCTTGGAAGCTTCGATTTCCTTTTCGTCTTCTTCCGACAGATCGCGCAGTTCCTGAATGTCAGGATGACGGAACAGTGCATTGCCGTCGAACGATACCTTGGCATCGAGAACGCGCACGCGGCCATCGGTCATGACGATCAGCGGGTTGATTTCCAGAAGGCTCATGTCCTTTTCGGAGAATGCCTTGTAGAGGATCGGGAACAGCTTGAGGCCGTCTTCACGCGCTGCATCCTTAAGCTCTAACGCATCGGCGAGCTTGTTGGCGTCTTCATCGGTCACGCCCTTGGCAGGATCGATAGCAACGGTGATGATCTTTTCTGGCGTTTCTTCAGCAACAGCTTCAATGTCCATGCCGCCTTCGGTCGAAACGACGAAAGCAGGACGGCCAACGGTGCGGTCGATGAGGATCGAGAGATAAAGCTCGCGCTCGATGTCTGCACCATCTTCGATGTAAAGACGGTTGACCTGCTTACCAGCTTCACCGGTCTGCTTGGTCACGAGCGTGTTACCGAGCATTTCCTTTGCATGGGAAACAACTTCTTCGATCGACTTTGCAAGGCGAACGCCGCCCTTTGCATCAGGACCGAGTTCCTTGAACTTGCCCTTGCCGCGTCCACCAGCATGGATCTGGCTCTTGACGACATAAAGCGGGCCTGGAAGCGTCTTTGCCCATTCTTCCGCCTGTTCGACGGAATAAACAGCCACACCATTGGCGATTGGGGCGCCGAAAGTGTGAAGCAGGCGCTTGGCCTGATATTCGTGAATATTCATCTGGTTGTCCTCTGCGGATTAACAGCCGGAAAAGGCCGGGCTGCTCTCAAGAGCGATCCGGCCTTGTCTGGAACTTATTTCAGTGACGGAGCGATACCGACGCAAGCTTCGCAAAGACCGGCAACAGATGCGACCGACTTTTCGAACTCGGCCTTTTCGTCCTTATCGAGATCGATCTCGATAATACGTTCAACGCCGTTGGCACCGATCACAGTTGGAACGCCGACATACATGTCCTTGACGCCATACTGACCGGAAAGCTGTGCTGCGACTGGCAGAACGCGCTTCTTGTCCTTGAGGTAGGATTCAGCCATCTGGATTGCAGAAGCAGCCGGTGCATAGAAAGCAGAACCGGTCTTGAGCAGGCCGACGATTTCTGCGCCGCCATCACGGGTGCGCTGAATGATCTTGTCGAGCTTTTCCTGGCTGGTCCAGCCCATCTTGACGAGGTCTGGAAGCGGGATACCGGCAACGGTCGAGTAACGAGCGAGCGGAACCATGCTGTCGCCGTGGCCACCAAGCACGAATGCAGTGACGTCTTCGACCGACACGTTAAATTCCTCCGACAGGAAGTAGCGGAAACGGGCGCTGTCCAGAACGCCAGCCATGCCGACAACCTTGTGTGCTGGCAGACCGGAGAACTTCTGCAAAGCCCAGACCATCGCATCAAGCGGGTTGGTGATGCAGATGACGAAAGCTTCAGGCGCATATTTCTTGATGCCTGCGCCGACCTGTTCCATGACCTTCAGGTTGATACCCAGAAGATCGTCGCGGCTCATGCCCGGCTTACGCGGCACGCCTGCGGTTACGATGACAACGTCTGCGCCTTCGATTGCGGCATAGTCGTTTGCACCGGTGAACTTCGCATCAAAACCGTCAACCGGTGAAGATTCTGCAATATCCAGTCCCTTACCCTGCGGAGTACCTTCCGCAATGTCGAAAAGGACGACGTCGCCGAGTTCCTTCAGACCAGCAAGATGAGCGAGCGTGCCGCCAATCATACCGGAGCCGATGAGGGCAATCTTGTTGCGTGCCATGTTGTTTCTTTCCTCAAGTTTGATCCAGAAACGCATGAAGCTATCCGGTTTCCTCCCGGAAAACGCGTCTGCGCTGCGAGGGTTCGATAGGACTCTTTGCAAAAAAACTCAACTCATTATTTTGCGACCAATGTTTTCAATCGGTTAGATTTATATGTTCTTACGTAAACGTAAGATATTTTGGCAAAATGGAGGCAACTGAGTCTTATCGTCCGGCTGTTACGCATTGCTCAGAACACGCCAGCCGGGCCGTCATTCATTTTTAAAGGCCATTCACGTCTACAGGAGGAAACACGATCAGCAAACAACCGCATTCAACCCAAGCTCTTGCCAAAGCAACATAGCCCTCAAATGCTATAAGTCGAGTCTGTGGCAGTTCGATGATGGAGCGCATCCCAAAAGCAGAGGAATGCGAACCGTCTCAGCCTGCTGATTTTTCTGCAAATGCTTCCAGATATTCCGCGCTCTGCATTTCAAACAGGCGGGAAGCCGTGCGGTCAAACTCAAAAGCTTCTACGCCTTTGCTTGCTTGATAAAGCTTTTCAGGCTGTGCTTCGGCAGAGATGAACAAACGCGCGTGATGATCGTAAAGCACGTCGATCAGCAGAATGAAGCGCTTGGCCTCATTGCGTCGCGAATAATCGAGCACCGGCACATCCTCAACAAACAGCGTCTGATAGCGTGTGACGATAGCGATATAATCGTTGGCTGCAAGCGGCTGGGCGCACAGTTCATCGAAGGTGAAGCGCGCGGCCCCCGGCACTGCATGACGCACGGGAATATCGCGTCCCTTGATATGCACCACGTCTGGCTTTTCTTGCCGACCATCCTTATGCGCGGTCCAGGCGGCATCCATGCGCTTGGTCGTCTCGGAACCAAGCGGCGTCAGATAAACCGGCTGACGGTCGAGCTTTTCCAGTCGGTAATCGGTGCGTGAATCGAGATTGATCACATCAACATGCTGCTTGAGGATATCGACAAAGGGCAAAAACAGCTGACGGTTCAGTCCGTCGCGATAAAGATTGTCAGGTGCCACGTTGGATGTCGCGATCAGCACCACGCCGCGCGCAAACAATGCATTGAACAGGCGCGACAGGATCATCGCGTCGGCAATGTCGGTCACAGTAAATTCGTCGAAGCAAAGCACCCACGCCTGTTCGGCCAAAGCTTCAGCCACCGGCGGGATCGGATCTTCCTGCTTGGTTTCGCCTCGCTTCAATGCCTGACGATGCGCATTGATGCGCTCATGCGCGTCAGCCATGAAATCATTGAAATGCGCACGGCGTTTGCGTTCGACCGGCAAAAGCTGGAAGAACATATCCATCAGCATGGTCTTGCCGCGACCAACTTCGCCATGAACATAAAGTCCTTTGACGGTGGCAACTTCCTTGCGCTTGCCAAATAACCAGCCCAGCGCACTCGATTTGCGCGAAAGACGTTTGGTGCAAACTTCCTCGATCAGCCGGTCATAGCGTGCAGTCAGTTCAAGCTGTGCGGGATCGGATTCGACCTCCCCTGCCTTGACCAGCGCGTCATAATGCTCGCGAACCGAGGGGAACGCCTTCAAATTACCATCGAAAGACATGATTGCCTGTCCCACCGCTCAATTACGAAAAAGGCGGAGCGTCTCACGACTGCCCCGCCTGTCTTTAACTCAATAGGCTTATCAACGCGACAGCGAAACTGCCTGACCGCTCGTGGTCTGACCGTCGAATCGGCCCTGACCGGAAGAATAAAGCGTAGCGACCGTGCCGCCATTCGCATCATAGAGCGAAAGCTGTTTGCCGCTGACCGACCAGGAAGCAAGGCTTCCGAGTTCACCCGGGCAGCGCAGCGGACCAGCGCGATAGCCCTGACCATACTTTGTCTGTGGCGTTGCGATCTTACAATTCTGACCGGCAAGCGATGCATTCCATACGCCTGCGACAGTGCCCGGCGTCAGATCAGGTGCCGATTCGGGCGGCAGGCTTGCAACCTGCGTTCCGGCCGCTGGCTGCGACATGTCGGTCGTCGGCGCCGTCGGAAACGAGTTAGGAGCGTTCAGATTACCAGACTGTACGGAACTGACGGGAGCAGAACGCAGCGGTGCTGGTGGCGGTGGCGATGCATTGTTGTCAAAACCTCCGACTCGGGAGCTTTGGCAACCGGCCAAAATGACGCCCGCCGCAGCAATGCTGAGCAAACTTGCTTTTGAAATTCCCATCTGGTTCTCCAATTTCGCCAAAAGTCCTGGCATGTTCGTGGGGCTGACTATTCGGGGGAGTGCCCCTCGCACCGTCGAGTTTGAAAGCTCGACCTAAAAACAATATTGCACCGATAAAATGGCGATATGGTTAAAAAATCAACAGCAAGCTACCGTGAATTTATGCAAAAGCATCCATAGAAGGCTTGAAATAGCTTAGAAATTTTCAAAATGGCGCAGGAAGGACACAGTTTTTAGGTAAACATCGATCCACAAATTCAGCAATCAGACCGGGCTTGAGCCAATAACGCGCCGGTACTGGCAATTTGTGGGCTTTTCCGCCATATAGAGCGCATCCCGAAAAGTGTGAAACGGTTTTCGGACAAGATGCGCGTTAAAACAAATGCTCGGAACGCCGATCTGATCCAGTCAGAACGAAACACGATCCAGAGCCTTTCCGATATAGACAGGACCCGGAACCAGCAATGAGTAAGGCCATCTTCGCCAAGATGAACGGACTGGGCAACAAAATCATTGTTGCCGATATGCGCGGACGCAGCGATCGTATCGCTCCGACTGCTGCCATCCGTCTGGCCGGAGAAGAGGCAACTTCCTTTGACCAGATCATGGCGATCCATGATCCAAAAACGCCCGGCACCGATCATTATATTGAGATCATCAATTGTGACGGCACACAGGCTCAGGCTTGCGGCAACGGCACACGCTGCGTTGTGCAGTGGCTTTCTAATGAAAGCGGAAAACAGGATTACACTTTCCAGACACTGGCTGGCATCCTGACCGCCAATGAGCACGAAGACGGGCTGATTACGGTCGATATGGGCAAGCCGCATTTCGGCTGGAAGGAAATCCCCCTCACCCATGAAGTGGACGACACCCGCGCCATTGATCTGTCTGCTGGCCCTGCCGATGCGCCTGTTCTGCAAGCGCCGTCGATTGCATCCATGGGCAATCCGCACGCGATCTTCTGGGTCGAAAACGATGTCTGGTCCTATGGGCTCGATCAATATGGGCCGGGACTGGAACATGATCCGATTTTCCCGGAACGCGCCAATATTTCCATCGCTCAGGTCACATCGCGCAACAGCATGAACCTGCGGACATGGGAACGTGGTGCGGGCCTCACCCTCGCATGTGGTTCTGCCGCCTGCGCTGCCGCCGTCTCAGGCGCACGTACTGGCCGTACCGAACGCAATGTCACGGTCAATGTCCCCGGCGGCCCGCTCAAGATTGAATGGCGCGACGACGATCACGTCATGATGACCGGTCCCGCTGAATGGGAATTTGATGGCACATTCGATCCCGCAACCGGCGAATGGGAGTACGCCCCTAATCAGAGCAGAGGTGCTGCCTGATGGCCGTTGAAGTCGTAACTTTCGGATGCCGCCTCAATACCTATGAATCCGAGGTGATGAAGCGCGAGGCGGATAGCGCTGGCCTTGGCGAACTCAAAGATGGTGCGATCATCTTCAACACCTGCGCCGTTACGGCAGAAGCCGTGCGTCAGGCACGTCAGGCCATCCGCAAGGCACGCCGCGACAACCCGGAAGCCCGCATCATCGTCACCGGTTGTGCTGCGCAGACGGAATCGGCCAAATTCGAGGCGATGGATGAAGTCGACCTCATTCTGGGCAACGAGGAAAAGCTCAAGGCCAACTCCTATCGCATGTTGCCCGACTTCGGTGTGAACCAGTTCGAAAAGGTGCGCGTCAACGACATTATGGAAGTACGCGAAACCGCGAGCCATATGGTCGATGCGATTGAAGGCCGCGCGCGCGCATTTGTGCAGGTGCAGAATGGCTGTGATCATCGCTGCACCTTCTGCATCATCCCTTATGGTCGCGGCAATTCACGCTCGGTGCCGATGGGCGGCGTGGTCGATCAGGTCAAACGCCTCGTCGATAACGGTTATCGCGAAGTGGTTCTGACCGGCGTGGACATGACCTCTTACGGTCCCGATCTGCCAGGAAGCCTGCGTCTCGGCAAGCTGGTGAAGACCGTCCTCAGTCAGGTGCCGGATTTGCAGCGCCTGCGCCTGTCATCCATTGATTCCATCGAGGCCGACGAAGACCTGATGGAAGCAATCGCCAACGAAAAGCGCCTGATGCCCCATCTGCATCTGTCGCTTCAGGCAGGCGACGACATGATTTTGAAGCGCATGAAGCGTCGTCATCTGCGTGATGATTCCATCCGATTCTGCGCAGATGTACGCGCACTTCGCCCTGACATCGTGTTCGGTGCCGACATCATTGCAGGTTTCCCGACCGAGACTGAAGAGATGTTTGCAAACTCGATGAAGATCGTCAAAGAATGCGGGCTGACGCATCTGCACGTCTTCCCATACAGCGCACGCGAAGGCACACCGGCTGCACGTATGCCGCAGGTCAGGCGCGAAATCGTCAAGGAACGCGCAGCGCGTTTACGTGCCGTTGGCGACCGGGCTTATGAAAAACACCTCGCTTCTCTCAATGGCACTGTGCAGCGCCTGTTGATCGAGAAGGAAGGCATTGCCCGCACGGAAGGCTTTACGCTGGCCGCTGTTGATCAGGGTAACGCTGGCGAAATTATCGAACGAATTGTGACGGGGCATGACGGTGAAAAACTCCTCACCCGTCAGACAGAGCCGCAAGCGGCTTAAAGCTTAAGGGCATCAGATTTCATGGCAATGGGTTTCATCAAGAAAATGTTCTCCTTCGGCAAGAAGGAGGTTGAAGAAAAGCCGGTCGAACAGCCCGCTCCTGATGCCGTGGAAGCGGCTTTAGAAACACAGCTTCCGGAAACCGTCGAAGCGCCTAACGAGGCCGAAAACACCGTCGTTGAAGTGGTTATTTCCGAACCGGAAGCACCAGTGATCGCCAGTGAGCCTGAGCCAGAGCCAGAGCCAGAGCCTGAGCAGATTGAAGAGCCTGCCACTGAATCGGTTGAGGAAGAAAAGGCAGAACCGGAGCATCCGGTTGCCGAGATCGAAATCCCGATTGAACAGCCACCGGTGATGGAACCGATCGTGGTTGAAGCACCTGTGCCCGAGCGCGTTGTTGCGCCCGTCGTCGAGCCAGAGCCAGAGCCTGTTGCTGAACCCGAACAGGTTGAAGTCGCGAAAGCTCCTGAAGTTTCAGAGGCACCCGTTGTTGAGGAAATAGTCGAGCCCGCATCTCCACCAGAGGCAGCGAAGCCCAAAAAGGTCAAGGTCGCAAAGGCCGTTGAAGAACATCAGGAAGAAGCGCCGGTCGAGGCAGCGCCTGAGCCAAAGCTTTCCTGGTTTGAGCGCCTGCGTCGCGGCCTGCTGCGTTCATCGAATTCATTGAGTGATTCAATCAGCGGTATCTTCACCAAGCGCAAGCTCGATGAAGATACGTTGCAGGATCTTGAAGACGTGCTTATTCAGGCAGACCTCGGCCTTGAAACGGCCATGCGTGTGACCGATGCGCTGTCGTCCGGTCGTTATGGCAAGGACGTGACCGGCGAAGAAGTGCGCAACATCATGGGCGCGGAAATCGAAAAGGTGCTTGGGCCCGTCGCAAAACCTTTGGAGCTTGATCTCTCGCATAAGCCGCATGTCATTCTGGTTGTCGGCGTCAATGGCACCGGCAAGACCACGACCATCGGCAAGCTTGCTGCAAAGCTCACCGCTGGCGGCCTCAAGGTCATGCTTGCGGCAGGTGATACTTTCCGCGCCGCCGCCATCGAACAGCTCCATATCTGGGGCGAGCGCACCGGTTCCCCGGTTGTTTCGAGCAAGCTCGGGGCCGATGCAGCAGGCCTTGCCTACGATGCATGGAAGCAGGCCAAAGATGCGGGCAGCGATGTTCTTATCATCGACACTGCAGGCCGTTTACAGAACAAGGCCGAACTGATGGACGAACTCGCCAAGATCGTTCGCGTTCTTGGCAAACACGATCCGGAAGCCCCGCACACGGTTCTCCAGACGTTGGATGCCACCACCGGCCAGAATGCGCTCAATCAGGTCGAGATTTTCAAGAATATTGCTGGCGTTAACGGCCTCGTCATGACCAAGCTTGACGGCACGGCACGCGGCGGCATTCTGGTGGCCATTTCGGCCAAGCATAAGCTTCCGATCTATTTCATCGGCGTCGGCGAAGGCGTCGACGATCTTGAACCATTTGCGGCCAAGGATTTTGCCCGCGCCATCGCAGGAGTTGCCTGATGGAGCATCCCGTTTTCGAACGCGATCCGTCGCAAAAGACCGAAGCAGAACGCAAGGAAGTGCCGCCGCTGCTCAAGCTTGCGCTGGAACTCGGACCGCTGTTGGTGTTCTTTTTTGCCAATGCGCGTGGTGAAAGCCTGATCGAACGCTTTCCGGTGCTTGGCCAGATTGGCGAGCCGATCTTTCTGGCAACCGCACTCTTCATGGTTGCAACCGTGATTGCGCTTGCCATTTCATGGTCGATGACACGCACCCTGCCGATGATGCCGCTCATTTCCGGCATCGTGGTTCTGGTGTTTGGTGCGCTGACGCTCTGGCTGCACAACGACACCTTCATCAAGATGAAGCCGACCATCGTAAACACGCTGTTTGGCGCGATCCTGCTCGGCGGGCTTTTGTTCGGCAAATCCCTGCTTGGTTATGTGTTTGATTCGGCTTTCAAGCTGGATGCAGAGGGCTGGCGCAAGCTGACCTTCCGCTGGGGCCTGTTCTTCATCTTCCTGGCAATTGCCAATGAAGTGGTGTGGCGCAATTTTTCGACCGATGCCTGGGTTTCCTTCAAGGTCTGGGGCATCATGCCGATAACCATTGTCTTCACACTTTCACAAATGCCGCTTATCCAGAAGCACACTTTGCCTGAGGCGAAAGCCGAATGAATAAGAACGTGACGAAAGCCGAATGAATAAGAGTTCGGTGAAGGCCGAATAACAAACGCATGAAAATGGAGGACGCCATGCCCCAGATCGACAAAAGACTCGATATCGAACAGTTCATCTGCCGCAGCGATAATTATGGCGTTCTCATCCATGATCCTGAAAGTGAGCTGACCGCGGCAATCGACGCGCCGGATGCGCACGCAATCGAAGCGGCGCTCAAGCGCCGTGGCTGGACGCTCGACTTCATTTTCACGACGCATCATCACCTTGATCACGTCGAAGGCAACGAAGCGCTGAAAGCCAAATTCGGCGTCAGCATCATCGGACCAAAGGCTGAGCAAAGCAAAATCCCGACACTTGACCGTACTGTTCAGGACGGCGACGAGTTCACCTTCGGACTTTTCAAGGTCAAAGTGATTTCCACGCCCGGTCACACGGCTGGCGAGATTTCCTTTTATCTGCCGGAAGCAAAAGTCGTGTTTACAGGCGACACGCTTTTTGCACTGGGCTGCGGTCGACTGTTTGAAGGAACACCGGATATCATGTTCCAGTCGCTGCAAAAGCTTGTGGCGCTGCCGGGCGATACTGCCGTTTATTGCGGCCACGAATATACGCAGAGCAATGCACGCTTTGCCCTCACCATCGATCCCGACAATTCGGCATTGAAGGAACGTGCAGCCGAGATTGCGCGGCTTCGCGCAGCTGATAAGATGACCCTGCCCACAAGCATAGCGCTTGAAATGGCAACCAATCCATTTCTTCGCTGGCACGATGGCCGCATTCGCACGCGGCTTGGAATGCAGGGCGCAACTGATGAAGCGGTTTTCGCGGAAATCCGTAAGCGTAAGGATTTATTCTAGGACATTACCATGATGACGATTTCTCGCTTCAAACAGTTTCATGCAGCAGCTCTGCTCGGCCTTTCTCTTGCGATCCTTCCGCAGTCAGCGAACATGGCCTTTGCCGAAGACATTCTGGCAATTGCAACGCCACCGCAGACACCAGCTGACATCAACAATTTCAAGCTGACCGAAGACCTCCTGACGCGTATGGAAAAAATCCATACGCAGCTTGAGGATATGCAGCTTTCACCGACTGCCGAAGAAGGTCAGGATGCGCAGCCGTCGATGGATTCCATGGTCAAGAGCATCGAGTCCCGCCCGCAAGTGGTTGAGGTGATGAAGGCGCAAAACATCGAGCCACGCGATTATCTTCTCGCCTATTTCGCCATGATGAGCGCGCTTGCAGCAGCCGATGCCGAAGAAGAAGATCAGCTTGTCGATGAAGTGAAGCAGATCAATCCCGAGCACCTCGCCTTTGGCAAACAATATGGCGACCGCATTCGCGAACTGATCGGCGAATAGAGCATCAATGAAAAACCGGCGAAGTTTCCTTCGCCGGTTTTTTCTTTCAAGATGATTGCCTTAGCAGCCGTAGTGCGTTGATTGTCACCAGAACAGTCGCGCCGGTATCGGCCAGAATTGCTGGCCAGAGGCCAGTGATCCCCAGCACCGTGGTCACAAGGAATACTGCTTTAAGACCAAGTGCGATTGTAATGTTCTGATGAATATTACGCATGGTCCGCTTCGACAGATCGACCATCGCAGCCACATCACCGACGCGACCATGCAGCACCGCTGCATCCGCAGTTTCCAGCGCAACATCCGTACCGCCACCCATGGCGATACCAACATCGGCCGCAGCAAGCGCTGGCGCGTCATTGATACCATCGCCAACCTTGGCAACAACCTGACCCGCATTGCGAAACTCGCCAACGATCCGCTGCTTGTCTTCCGGCAGGAGTTCGGCGCGCACTTCGATGCCCAGATCCTTGCCGATAGCTTCTGCCGTGCGACGATTATCGCCGGTCAGCATAACGGTACGAATACCGGCATCCTTCAGCGTCTTAAGCCCCGCAATCGCATCCGCGCGCGGCTCATCACGCATGGCGATGGCACCTGCAATTTTGCCGTCTGCAACCAGGACAGAAACCGTCTTACCTTCATCATTGCAGGCAGCGATCCGCGCCGCCAGATCGTCCGGAATGGCAGAGAGTTCATTCGCAGCCTTGCGCGAACCCAAGAACAGCTCAATGCCATCAGCTTTACCTGACACACCCTTGCCGCCATGTGCCTTACCTGCCGAAACGGCTGAGAGTTTCAGGCCACGCGTATCTGATGCACCGACAATCGCTAACGCTAACGGATGGCTTGAACCTGCATCAAGTGATGCAGCCAGACGCAAGACTTCTTCTTCCGAAAGAGCACCAGACAGAACATCCGTTACCTGCGGCTTGCCTTCTGTCAGCGTACCGGTTTTGTCGAAACAGGCGGTCGTAATCTTGCCTATCGTTTCAAGAACTGCGCCCCCCTTCAACAACAGCCCACGCCTCGCACCGGCCGAAAGCGAGGCGGCAATGGCTGCAGGCGTCGAAATAACCAGCGCACAGGGGCAACCAATCAGCAGAATGGCCAGGCCTTTATAAATCCATTCGCCCCATTCAGCACCCGCGACTAGCGGCGGCAGAATGGCAACCAGAGCCGCCACGACAACCACACCCGGCGTATAGTAAGTCGAGAAGCGATTGATGAAACGCTCTGTGGGTGCTTTGGCTTCCTGTGCTTCTTCAACAAGCCGCACAACGCGGGCAATAGTGTTATCCTGCGCTGCGGCTGTCACTTTCACCCGCAGCAAACCATCGCCATTAATGGTGCCAGCAAACACGCTGTCACCCACGGCTTTGCCAACCGGCGTGCTTTCACCTGTCACCGGCGCTTCATCAATAGCGCTTTCGCCAGCAATAATCTCGCCATCAGCAGGCATACGGTCGCCGGGACGCACGGCAATCACATCGCCGACATTCAACTCTTCCGCTGGCACTTCTTTCGTTGTGCCATTGCTTTCCAAAAAGGCGGTCTTCGGCACCAATGCCGTCAGTGACTGAATGCTTGCGCGCGCCTTGCCTGCGGCCACACCTTCCAGCAATTCACCAACCAGAAACAGGAAGACGACAGCGGCAGCTTCTTCGGTCGCACCGATTATGACAGCGCCAATGGCCGCAATAGTCATCAGCATTTCAATCGAAAACGGCGTGCCATTGATGGCTGCGGAATAAGCACGCTTTGCAATCGGTATGAGGCCGATCAGCATTGCAGCCGTAAAGGCCCATAATTCAATCGGCGGATAAAGATGGCCAACAATATAGGCAACCACCAGACCACCGCCACAGGCGAGCATCATCTGGCCCTTGCCGCTCTGCCACCAGCGCTTCGGTTTTGCAGGCACCCTTGGCTGGATTTTGAGCGCCCCTGTCGATTGCGCGCTGGCTTTGTATCCAAGTGCCGTAACCTTCGCGGCAATCTCGTCAACACTGGCCGAGCCGTCATGATTGACGGTCATAGTGCCATTTGTGACGGAAACAGACACATCCTGCACCCCGCCAACACGACGAACAGCCGTATCGATCTTGGCGGCACAGGAAGCACAATCCATACCCTCCACGCTGAAGCGTAAACTGTCGGCGCCCGCTGCAATCTGCTTTACTTCGGGTTCGTCATGAGCGTGATCATGATGATCGTGGTCGTGGTCGTGCTTGTGGTCATGATCATGGCCGCTACAGCCTGCATGGTCGTGATCGTGATGCTCATGCTTGGCAGGCGCTTTTTCGTCAGCCAATGGTTCGATGCCATAGCCAAGGCTGCGAACCTTTTTGGCAACACTTTCCAGATCGCTGCTGCCATCATGGCGTACCGTCATCATGCCCGTCGTCACCGACACGGAAACATCTTCCACACCCGAAACGCGGCGCACAGCCGTATCGATTTTTGTCGCGCAGGATGCGCAATCCATTCCTTCAACGCGAAAACGGTTTTGTTTCAAAATCTCGTTCATGACCTGCCCCTATCGAGACCACTCTTGAATTGTCTGAAACAAGGTCTACATCCTCTAGTGACTAGAGGAGCAAGAGAAAAAATGATTACCAATGTTCCGATTGGCGAAGCATCGAAAGCCAGCGGTGTTAAAGTGCCAACTATCCGTTATTACGAGCAAATCGGGCTTCTTCCGGTGCCTCCGCGCACGGAAGGCAATCGCCGCCTTTATGATAATGCCGATATTCAGCGGCTGTTATTCATCCGCCATGCGCGCGATCTGGGCTTTGAAGTGGATGCGATCCGCACGCTTTTAGACCTTCAGGACAATCCCGACCAGTCATGTGCTGCAGCTGATTCTATTGCACGCGCGCGCCTGATCGATGTCGAGCATCGCATCACCAAACTATTGTCTTTGAAAACTGAACTTTTGCGGATGCTGGATTGCACGGCACATGGCCGTATCGACCAGTGCCGCGTTATCGAAATCCTGGGCAATCACGATGAATGCGTACATCCGAAGCACTAAACTTCAGACGCAACCATCAATAAGCGGCCATCGCCTTACTGAATCTTCTCGAATCGAGTCGCCTCGATTTTCAGCGTCCCGAGCTGCGTGCCTATGCGGGCAACAACCGGCGCATAGATGCCGGAATTGCCTAATGAAGCGAAAGAGATCGTCATTTTGCTGCGCGTGCTCAGATAGTCGATGGCCTTCTTGCCCTTCTGGTAGCCTGAGATCGGCACGAACTTGGCCGAGCAGATCACCGATTCGCCCGTAAAACCTTCCGTCGTGAAAGATTCTGTGCCGTTGAACGCCAATCGAATATCGGCACGGGTCTGACCATCGAAAACTTGAAGCGTGCGATTGCACACGGCTTTTGGATCTTTGGTGGGAATCATCAGCGCACTGAGCGGGTCACTCACATTGACCAGATCATTGGGGGCTGTTTCCACCCAAGGATCGCGCTTTTTAACCGGCGGCAGATTTTCCGATTCGGTCACATTGCCACTCGAAAAACGTATCTTGGTACTCTTGTTCTTTCGCCCATGCTTGTAAGCAAGATCGAAAGCGGATGGAATAACTTTACCCTGAACCGAGTTGCCGCCAACATAGACGGTGCCGTCCGTATCATCGAAAACGCGCGCGATGCCTGATGTCTTGAAGCGCCCATTCACACCGTAACTCGAACCTTTAACGGTGGTTTCAATCGCAGAACGCGCGATCGAAAGGCCGAACATCGAGATTTCATACTCTGTTCGGTAGAGAGCGTCTGCCTGAGCGCTGCTTATTGCAGCCACACTCGCAATCGCCAATCCGGTTAGCAATGCAACACCCCGCCGCGCTGCCCCATTCTGCATCCACTCGCTTTTCACCGGCTTGAAGAAATGCGATTGCTCGATCATGCCAGATTTTCCTTTCACGATATTCGCCCCGTGAAGCACCGTGCACCCGCACGAACAGTGCCCCAGCAATCCAAATCCACGCATCGCGTCAGCAAAACCGATTCTGTTTTTCCGACCCATGCTGTAGTTTGTCTTTGCGCTTTTGACTATAAATGGCTCCAAATCTGCGTAGAATTCTCTTTCAGCATTAACTGTCGAACAGCAAAAATCGGCGAAGTTATGATCGGGAGGGTCTTCCGATACCGCAAAAGGCCGTAAATGCGCGCCTTTGGGCCATCATGACGGAATCTATCTTGACTGTAATCGCTACTCTCACTATAGAAACGCGACTTTCCCAATAGGCCGCCTGTCCGAGATCGCGCGCCAGCAGCAGAAATACTGCTATGATTGCGTTGAATTCGGACATTCGAGTCGGGGCCTGAGAAACAAAAATTTGAAGGTGAGACCAAAATGTCCCGCGCTTGTGAATTGACCGGCACCTCGGTCCAGTACGGCAACAATGTAAGCCACGCGAACAACCGTACGCGTCGTCGCTTTCTGCCGAACCTCTGCAACGTTACGCTGATGTCCGAAGTTCTCGGCCAGAGCTATCGTCTGCGCATCTCCGCTTCTGCTCTGCGTTCGGTTGAGCATCGCGGTGGTCTTGATGCATTCCTCGTCAAGTCTGACGACAAGGAACTTTCGCAGCGCGCTCGCCTGCTGAAGCGTCAGATCGCTAAGAAGCAGGCTGAAGCTGCTGCATAAGCAATCAGCTTTTTAAAGTTTGACAAAAAAGGCTGACTCGCGTCAGCCTTTTTTGCTGGTTCCATCACCCAGGATAAAAAAATGCCTATGACAGGTCCTTCTTTTGCCCGGCTATTGCCGGCGGTGATAGCGATGTGTGCAGCTGTGGCTGCATCGAACATCCTTGTTCAATATCCTTTCCAGCATTTTGGCCTTGGTGAACTGCTCACCTATGGTGCTTTCACCTATCCGGTGGCATTCCTCGTCAATGATCTGACGAATCGCCGCTTCGGTCCTTCAGCCGCACGCAAGGTCGTCTATGCCGGTTTTGTGCTTGGCGTCCTCATGTCGATCTGGCTTGCAACCCCGCGTATTGCCATTGCATCCGGCTCGGCATTCCTGATCGCACAGCTCATGGACATTACAGTCTTCAATAGCCTGCGTCAGAAGACCTGGTGGAAGGCGCCCTTCGCAGCTGCAATGTTCGGCTCGGTCGTTGATACGATCCTGTTCTTCTCCATAGCCTTTGCTGCAAGCTTTGCGTGGATCGACGCGATGACCGGCATGCCCGATTCGTCGCTGGCAGAACCCGCCTCGTTCCTTGGCCTTGGCGTACCCCTCTGGGCTTCACTGGCTTTCGGTGACTTCTTCGTAAAGGTCGTGATGGGAACGCTGATGCTGGTACCTTATGGTGCCATTCTGGCGATTTTCGCACCGGCACTCTATGCGCCAGACCGCGCCAACGCTGCGAAAAACACTAATCTTTAGAAGTCACGATCCGTTGATCTTAATAGAAATTGGTTTTTCTCAGCGAGTAAAGCCTATAAGAACCGCGCTTCGATAAAAAGTCGGATGATCTTCCGTCTTTCTTTATCGGAGCCATTTTCTATATTGTTCACAAGAAGCATGATCCGCGAAGATTTATTTCCTTAGCGGTCTTAATGCTTCTTCGTTGAGATATTTATATTTAGATAAGGATGAATTAGATGTCCTTTAATAAGGAAAAACTTCCGCTCGTCATTATTACCGGCGCAAGTTCTGGCATTGGCCTGGCTGCTGCGAAGATGTTTGCTGATCGCGGCCATCCGCTGCTGCTTCTTGCACGTCGACTGGACGTCATGGAAAAGCTCAACCTGCCCAACACGCTCTGCAAGTCGGTCGACGTAACCGACCGAAAGGCTCTTGTAGCTGCAGTTCAGGAAGCCGAAGCCAAGTTCGGCCCTGCGGATGTCATCGTCAACAATGCCGGTGTCATGTTGCTGGGCGATGCAACGAAGCAGAACCCGGATGAATGGGACCGGATGCTTGAGGTCAATGTCAAAGGCCTTCTCAATGGCATCCATGCCGTCTCGGCAGGCATGGTGGCACGCAAACATGGCACCATCATCAACATCAGCTCCGTGGCAGGTCGCAAGACATTCGCTAATCATGTGGCCTATACGGCCACGAAATTCGCCGTACACGGGCTTTCTGAGAATCTGCGTGAGGAACTCTCGCCGCATGACGTTCGCGTTGTGACGATAGCTCCAGGTGCCGTCGAGACCGAACTTCTCAGCCACACCAACGACGCAGGCATCAAGGCAGGCTATGAAGCGTGGAAGAAGGATATGGGCGCGCCTGTGCTTTCAGCGGACGACGTTGCCCGCGCCATTGTCTATGCTTATGACCAGCCACAGGGCGTCTGCATTCGCGAAATCGTGCTCGCGGCAACCCGCCAGCAGGCTTAAAAGAGACCCTAAAGCTTGGTCCAAAAAGGGTAAACCGTTTTTCGGATAAAATGCGCGCTCAAAATGCCCCTCTATCTTATGCCAAAACTCCATGAGTATGATTCATGGAGTTTTGGTTAAGCTCGAGTGGGCAGTAGTCTTTTTCAAGGCGCGATGCGCCAGCGTCTCGGCGCCTTGGTATTATCGTCCGCCTGCGCGACGGCGTCCGCGGCCTTTGCCTTCTGCGCCCCGTTCTTCGAACAGGGATGCAAGCTGCTCGGTCATTGCACCGGCTAGCTCTTCCGCGTCCACGATGGTCACGGCACGCTGATAATAGCGGGTGACGTCATGACCGATACCAATAGCGATCAGCTCAACCGGAGAACGGGTTTCGATCTCTTCGATGACCGCGCGTAAGTGGCGCTCAAGATAATTGCCCGGATTGACCGAAAGCGTTGAATCATCCACCGGCGCACCGTCGGAAATCATCATCAGGATCTTGCGCTGTTCAGGACGAGCCAACAGGCGCTGATGCGCCCAGATCAGCGCTTCACCGTCGATATTTTCCTTGAGCAGGCCTTCGCGCATCATCAGGCCGAGATTGCGTCGTGCGCGGCGCCATGGCGCGTCTGCCCTCTTATAGATGATATGGCGCAAATCGTTGAGGCGGCCCGGATTGGACGGCTTGCCACGACCCAGCCATGCTTCGCGCGACTGACCGCCCTTCCAAGCCTTGGTGGTGAAGCCGAGAATTTCGACCTTCACGCCGCAACGCTCCAGCGTGCGGGCAAGAATATCGGCGCAGGTCGCTGCAACCGTGATCGGACGACCACGCATCGAACCGGAATTATCGATAACCAGCGTTACGACCGTATCACGGAAATCCGTATCGCGTTCCATCTTGTAGGAAAGCGGCTGTGTTGGGTCGATAACGATACGCACGAGACGTGCACTATCGAGATAGCCCTCTTCCAGATCAAAATCCCAGGAACGGCTCTGCTGCGCCATCAGACGGCGCTGCAGACGATTTGCGAGACGTCCAACAACGCCCTGCAGATTGGCCAGCTGCTTGTCGAGGAAGCCGCGCAGACGATCAAGCTCAGCCTCATCACACAGATCGGTGGCTTCTACTTCCTCATCGAATTCGCGCGTGAAAACATTGTAATCGACATGCTCTGCGAAATTGGCAAAAGGCTGGTTCTGACGGCGCGTGTCGCCCGGCGTTTCCGCATCGACATCTTCGCTGTCGTCCATATCGTCGGAAGCCGCATCGGCGGCATCCATTTCGCCCTGCTCACCTTCTTCGCTGGAACTGTCCGATTCGTCGCTTTCAGCCGAATCAGAGCCTTCCTGGCTTTCTTCGCCGCCTTCCTCATTTTCGTCTGAGTCTGGCGTCTGTTCGTTATCTTCGTCCTGCTCGTCGCTTTGCTCTTCCTGAGAAAGCTCCTCGGCCATATCCATGGAAGCGAGCATATCGCGCACGGTGCGTGCAAAAGCCTGCTGATCTTCCAGATTTTCGCCAAGACGGGCAAGCTCTGCACCGGCCTTCTGTTCGATCCACTCACGCCAGAGATCAAGCACAGGGCCAGCTTCGGCAGGAGCTTTGCGACCGGTCAGTTTTTCGCGCAACAGAAGCGAGATCGCTTCTTCAAGCGGCGCATCTTCCTTGTCGGTCACATCGGAGAAATTGGCGCGGGCATATTTATCTGCGAGCATAGTCGCAAGATTATTGGCAACACCGGCCATTGCGCGGGCACCAATGGATTCCACACGCGCTTGCTCGACCGCATCATAGATTGCGCGCGCCTGCTTGCCTTCCGGCGCAAGGCTTGCGTGAATACGGGCATTATGGCGCGCCTGACGCAACGCCATGGAATCACCCAGACCGCGCGTAACGGCAACATCATGCGCCGTCGGACGTTTTGGCAGATCAGGCAGGCGGGCACGATTGGCGGTCAGCGCCGGACGATCATTGCTGAAAGCCACTTCCAGCTCATTCTCGCCGGAAATAGCGCGCATGGTCGCGGTCATTGCCCGCTTGAACGGTTCGGAATCAACCGGCCCGTTTTTACGCTCGCGCGAATTATCGCCTATTGCTGACTTCTGGCCCGACATCTGCCTATCCTGACTTTATACAAAGCACCGCCGCCCGTTATGGGCGGCAGGTTTCATCCAGCCTTATGCCAATACGATATTGGCAGCAGATTCTGGAAGTTCCTCACCGAAAGCACGCTGATAGAACTCAGCCACCGTCTGGCGCTCAAGCTCATCGCACTTGTTGAGGAAGGTCAGGCGGAATGCAAAGCCGACATCATTGAAGATCGCGGCATTTTCAGACCATGTAATGACGGTACGCGGGCTCATCACGGTCGAAAGATCGCCGTTGATGAAAGCCTGACGGGTCATGTCGGCAACGCGAACCATCTTGTTCACGATCTCACGGCCTTCCGCATTCTGGTAATGCTTGGCCTTGGCGAGAACGATGTTCACTTCGTTGTCGTGTGGCAGATAGTTGAGCGTGGTGACGATCGACCAGCGGTCCATTTGGGCCTGGTTGATCTGCTGCGTGCCGTGATAAAGGCCGGTCGTGTCGCCCAAACCAACGGTGTTGGCGGTCGCAAACAGACGGAAAGCCGGGTGCGGGTGGATAACGCGGCTCTGGTCGAGCAAGGTCAGACGGCCCGAAGTTTCCAGAACGCGCTGGATCACGAACATGACGTCCGGGCGACCCGCATCATACTCGTCGAAAACCAGCGCAACATTGTGCTGATAGGCCCAAGGCAGAATGCCGTCCTTGAATTCAGTAACCTGCATACCGTCTTTTACGACGATTGCATCCTTACCGACGAGATCGATACGGCTGACATGGCTGTCGAGGTTGACGCGAACGCAAGGCCAGTTGAGGCGTGCAGCGACCTGTTCGATATGGGTCGACTTACCGGTGCCGTGATAGCCTGAAACCATCACGCGGCGGTTAAATGCAAAACCTGCGAGGATCGCGAGCGTCGTCTGACGGTCGAAAAGATAATCCGGATCGCGTTCCGGCACATAGGAATCGCCTGCCGCATAGGCCGGCACCCGCATGTCGGAATCAATTCCGAACACTTCGCGCACCGAAACCGTTGTATCCGGCAAATTGGCTATATCCCGCTCAACCTTGTTCATCATGCCTCCAGAGCGGCAGGACTGTCCGGCCGCGACATTCAAATTCGATCAGGGAGCCTTTCGGTGAACCGGATGACGCCCTTCTGTTCAGTTGCGGGCATCCGTAATCGCATCTGCGCGCAAGCGCAGTAGATGAATGTCCGTCAGGGCATTGAACATGCCCTGATACTCGGCCTCATAAAGCCCACAGAGGCTTTAGCAAAAACCTGCTGTCTTGAGCAATTGATAAGCCTGAATGACCTCGCGAAATCTTTCTTCAGACCCGCGGTCACCACCATTTGCATCGGGATGGTGTTGCTTCACAAGTTCTTTATAGCGCGACTTAATCATATCGCTAGTCGAATTTGCATCAAGACCGAGCGTTGCAAGCGCCTTTACTTCCAAAGTGCGCGGTTTGCGCTGCACAGCTTTGGCAGTGCCGGGGTTGCTTTTCGCATCTTTGACGAAATTGAACGGATCGCGCAGACGATTGTGATAGGCAGCCGAACCCGAACGACGGGTCGCCATATCCGGCGACGTGCGTGCGGAAGCGGTGGAGTTGGATGCCGTCGACCAAGTCGGGCGATTGCCAGTGATCGCATCCTTCTGGAATTTCGAGATTTCGCCGTCGGACAAACCGGAGAAATAATTGAAATTCTTATTATATTCCCGGACATGATCCACGCAGAAATGAAGGTATTCACCCTCGCGCATGCGCCCGACCGGCGCACGATGCGTGCCCGGCTTATCGCAACCGTCCCACTGGCAGCAGGGACCGCTGGACTTCTTTTCCGCTTCCTTCTTGGGACGGATGCGGATGCTGTCGAAAAGTTTTGAGTGCGTTGTCATCGAATCGGATTATGCGAATTAAGAGTGACTAAACAAGAATTGACATTTCATCCTGAATGGTTTTGGCCATGAATTCAGGGCGAAATTTTGATGCAGATTGCAATTCCTGTGCGGATTTGCCCCACGGGTTGCCGCCGAGGCGACGTCTATATGAGGCACAACGTCTATATGGGGAGAACTGGCCAAAATGTCCATTCACAATAGCAAACAATCTTCAATGGAAGCCAAGCTTAATGCAGCTTTCTCTCCGGAACGGCTTGAAATCATAAATGAAAGCCACCTCCATGCAGGCCATCATCACGAAGATCGTGGCCATCATGAGGTCTATGATGGAACCGGCGAAACACATTTTCGCGTGCGCATCGTATCTGCCAAGTTTGAGGGTATGAGTCGCATCGCGCGCCATCGCGCCATCAACGATCTTCTCAAAGAAGAGCTTGAAACCGGCGTTCACGCACTCGCACTGGAGCCTACCGCGCCCGGTGAAGCGACGCGCCGCTGATGTTTTATGCCGACGCCTTAAGCCATTTGCGCAGACGACCGCGCGCATTGGCATAGGGCGAGGACGTGTTGAACTGGATCATGCGGCCCAGCGTATATTTTTCATACCAGAGGACGCCGTAAAGCTCAGTGTCCGTGCGCGCCTTGATTAAGGTCAGCAGCGCATTCTTTGCCGTTTCAAATCGGGATAAAAGCGCTTCAAAGGATAGCGTTTCGTAATCCCGGTAAAACTTGGCCGCTAAAGCACCAAGTTCATTCCATTTGAAACCTGTTTCCGGAAAATCGACTGCAAGCCCCTGATCGCGCCGTTCGCACCATTTGAGCACCAGCTCGTTCCATCCGGTCAGATAGGCGACGAGATCATGCACGCTCATCAGCGTACCCTTTGCATGACCTTCCATGGTTCTGGATTTGGTCTGCTCCGGCTCAACGCGTGAAAGATCAAGCACGAGCCGTGCATAAGTTGTTTCAATTGCCTCAAGCAGTTCCTGTTTGCTGGATGGCACAGCCATCAGGATGAAACCTTCGCAACGACAACACCAGAAAGCGGTTTGCCATCGGCATCCAGCGGCACGATGCGCAGACGTGTGAGCCGGTTCTTTTCCTTTTTCAGCACCGAGAAGCGCTTTCCGTGGAAGGTAAATGCCTGCTTCACTTCCGGTATGGTCTGTGTTTCATGAATCACCAGACCGGCAACGGTGGTCGCTTCCTCATCCGGAAGCTTCCAACCCAGCGCGCGATTGAGATCACGGATCGGCAAAGAACCATCGACCAGAATGGAACCATCCGGCTGCAACCGCAGACCCTGCATGTCGATATCGTGTTCATCGGAAATGTCGCCGACAATCTCTTCGAGAATGTCTTCCAGCGTTACCAATCCCTGCACATCACCATATTCGTCAACAACGACGGCAATATGCGCCTTGCGGCGCAGAAACGCGTCAAGCTGGTCCTGAAGTGTGGTTGTGTCAGGCACAAACCACGGTTTGCGCGCCACTTTCATGATGTCGATGCGGGAGAAATCATTATCGACATCGTAAAGCGCGCGCAGCAGATCCTTGGTATGGATGATGCCGACGATATTATCGATCTCATCCCGCCAGACCGGCATACGCGTGTGCGGGCTTGCAAGAATATCACCGACAATCTGATCAGCAGGCGCATCAGCATTGATCGTGCCCATGGATGTGCGATGCACCATGACATCGCTGACTTCCAGTTCTTTAAGATCCAATAGACCGCCGAGCTGATCACGATCTTCCTTAATCAGTGATTTATCGCGATGCAGCACTTCGACCGCACCGCGCAATTCTTCCTGTGCGGAAAGCATCGAACGGCCGGATGCGAGATTAACACCGAACAATCGGAGAATTTTGCGCACGATCCAGTTCACCAGCCCCGAAACCGGGCCGAGAAAAGTTACAACCGCTGAAACAGGGCGTGCAACATTCAACGAAAAGCGGTCAGGGCTGGAAATGGCCCAGGATTTGGGCAGCACTTCAGCAAAAATGACCAGAATGATGGTCATCGCCAGCGTCGAATAGGCCACCCCTGCATCACCAAACAGGTGCAAGAAGATATTGGCAGCAATCGACGAGGCAAGAATATTGGCGAGGTTGTTGCCAATCAGAAGCACACCGATCAGCCGGTCGCGCCTTCCAATGAGATATTGAACCACTGTAGCGCGTTCATCGCCATTATGCGCGTAAGTGAGCATTCGGGCGCGGGATGCGGCGGTCAGTGCCGTCTCCGCGCCGGAAAAAAAGCCCGACAGAATGATGCAGAGCAGGATGATGCCACACATGATCCATAGCTCGAAAATCATTCTCGTATTCCTTTCGGTGTCAGACGGAGAGGCGTTCCTTCAGAAATTCCAATACTGCTGCAGGCGGTACGTCCTTGGCAATGAAGGATTGACCGATGCCGTGCGTCAGAATGAATGTCAGCGCGCCACGCGCCACTTTCTTGTCCTGTGCAATATAATCCATCAGCTTTTCAGCATCCGGCAGGCCACCCGGCACTTCATGCAACGATGTCGGCAGCCCGACGGCTTTCAGATGCGCTTCAACGCGTTCGGCAGCCTCGACGCCACAAAGGTTCATCTTGACCGAAAAGCGATGCGCTAAGGCCATGCCGATGGCAACGCCTTCGCCATGCACCAGACGACTTGAATCATAGCCGGTCGCGGTTTCAAGCGCATGACCGAATGTGTGTCCGAGATTGAGCAAAGCACGGTCGCCATTCTCACGCTCGTCGCGCGCCACAACCGCGGCCTTCGAACGGCAAGATTCGGCAATTGCTTGCGTGCGTGCAGCACCACCTGCGAAGACTTCACCCCAGTTCTTTTCAAGCCAGGCGAAGAAATCCGGACGGTCAATCAGGCCATATTTGGCCACTTCTGCATAGCCTGCGCGGAATTCACGATCACTCAGCGTATCAAGCACTTCCGTATCGGCCAGCACGAGCTGCGGCTGATAAAACACGCCGACAAGGTTCTTGCCAAACTGCGTGTTGATGCCGGTCTTGCCGCCAACGGACGAATCCACCTGTGCAAGCAACGAGGTTGGCATCTGAACGAAATTCATGCCGCGACGCACGATACCGGCAACAAAGCCGGACAGATCACCCACGACACCGCCGCCAAAAGCCACAACCGCATCACCACGTTCAAGACGAGCAGCCAGCACGGCATTGGTCACGGTTTCCAGTGTCGAGAAGGACTTTGACTTCTCACCGGGCGCCACAATAACCGGCGTGGATTCGATACCTGCACGGGCAAAACTTGCGCTCAGAGCTTCGAGATGAGCCTTGGCAACATTTTCGTCGGTGACGATTGCCACACGAATCCCCGGCAGACGCTTTGCGACTTCTTCGCCAGCGCGCGCGATCAGGCCTTTTCCGATCAGAATTTCATAGGATCGGTCCCCCAGCGAAACCGGAACTGTCACACTGTCGGCGCTCAAAGGGGTATTCATGCAGATAGTCTCCTAATGCATGTTGCGGAAAATTTAGAAGCGGCTTTCCGATAACGACATGCGTAAAAACAACAAAATAGAGCGAGCGTGGCGTTTAAATTTAAGCGCGACACGCTCTATTGTCAGGCTTCGCCCTTGGTGAGATGCGCGGTGAGAACGTCGATCAGTTCACCGGCAATCACTTCCTTCTTGTCGTCCCGCGTCATCACATGCAGATCAGCGAGCGCATAAACCGGATAGCGCACGTCCATCAGCCGCTGCATCACGCCGCGCGGATCGTCATTTTTGAGAAGTGGCCGGTTCTGACGGCGCGAAACACGATCCATCAGTACATCAAGCTCAGCATTCAGCCAGATGGACACGCCATTGGCAGCAATCGCCTCACGGGTTTCGGCATTCATGTAAGCACCGCCACCGGTGGCAAGCACCATAGGACCATCTTCAAGCAGCCGCAGGATAACCCGGCGCTCCAGATCCCGAAACTCGGCTTCGCCATAGGCATCGAAAAGTTCAGGCACGGTCATACGGGCTGCAGATTCAATCTCATTATCCGCATCTTTAAACGGCAGTCCGAGCATGGTTGCGACCTTGCGGCCGACGGTCGATTTTCCTGCGCCCATCAGCCCAACAAGAACAACGACTTTCGCACCAAGAAGCTGACGGACGGCATCCGCTTGCTCGTTAAGATTTGTCTGTTTTGTTGTGCTGCTCATTGACCTCATCCATTTCCTCCGGTTCCACATGAAAAACCGTGCGGCGTCAATCGCTTTCATCGGCTAAAATGAACCGGACATGGGTTTTTATGCGCCGGAACTGCCCGTCCTTGCTTTCGTCTCAATAGCACAGCATAAACGCTTCATGCCCACGCTGACGCGCATCATTGCCTTGCTCGCTGTTATTGCCGCCATAGTCTATTGCGCAATGTTCTCACTTGCCAACTTTGTGAAACCGACCACGCACGAAATTACGGTCGAGATTCCCTCATCAAAATTGAAGCAGACCGTCGTGGCACCGCCGCCGCCTGCCGTATCGGACAATGAACCGGTAACAAGCGAAACTGGACAGGAGTAATATGCGCGCTTCACTGGCCATCGAAAACTTTCTTGAAATGATGAGCGCTGAACGTGGAGCCGCGGGCAACACGCTTGAATCCTATCGCCGCGATCTTGAAGCTGCGGCCGATGTGATGCAGACGCGTGGCGTTAATCTGGCAGAAGCGAAGACCGAAGATGTCCGCCATGTTCTCGATGGCATGTCGAACGAAGGCTTTGCCGCCACCTCGCAGGCACGGCGTCTTTCGGCACTCAGGCAATTCTTCCGTTTTCTTTATTCTGAAGGCTTCCGGCAGGACGATCCGACCGGCGTTATCGATGCCCCTAAAAAGCAGAAACCGCTGCCAAAGATCATGAGCGTCGAAAATGTCGGCCGTCTTCTTGATCGCGCCGATCTTGAGGCAAGGGAAGCGCCGGAACCGGCTGAGCGTATCAAGGCGCTGCGCCTGCACGCACTACTTGAAACACTTTATGCAACGGGCCTGCGTGTCTCAGAGCTGGTCACGCTGCCAGTCAGTGTGGCACGCACCGATCATCGTTTTCTGATCGTTCGCGGCAAGGGCTCGAAAGAACGCATGGTCCCACTGTCGCAAAAAGCGCGTGAAGCACTGCAGAACTTTCTCTCTCTGCGCGATTCATTGCCCGGCTATGACGACAATCCCTGGCTGTTTCCGGCTTTCTCCGAAAGCGGTCATCTGGCGCGACAGGTCTTTGCGCGCGAATTAAAAGGGCTTGCCGCACGAACCGGCCTCTCCAGCGCCTCGATCTCTCCGCATGTGCTGCGCCACGCTTTTGCCAGCCATCTTTTGCAAAACGGTGCTGATCTGAGAACCGTGCAGCAATTGCTCGGCCATTCGGATATTTCTACCACCCAAATCTATACGCATGTTCTGGAAGAAAGACTGCATAAGCTGGTAAGTGAACATCACCCGCTTGCCGATTAAGCGCTCTGCAGGTAAGAGAATTTCAGAAAAATTTGCAAGATGCGCATGAAGTAAATATGTAAGGCGTCGTAAAACAGCCGTTTTCTAGCGTGTTTTATGGCCAACATCTCTGGAAACGCACAATAGTCAGGCCCGATGTATAACTATCTCGATTTTGAAAAACCCGTCGCCGACCTCGAAGGCCAGATCCTTGAGCTGAAGAAACTCGCTCAGGAACAGGGCAGTGTCGAGATGAGCGACGAGATCAGCCGTCTCGAGAAACGCTCGGCCGATGCGCTTAAAGATATCTACCGCAAGCTGACCCCATGGCAGAAGGCGCAGATCGCCCGCCATCCGGATCGTCCGCATTGCCTCGAATATATCGACAAGCTGTTCACGGAATTCACGCCACTGGCAGGCGACCGTCAGTTTGCCAATGACGAAGCCATTCAGGGCGGCTTTGCCCGCTTCAATGGTCAGGCCGTTGCCATTCTGGGCCAGGAAAAAGGCTCGGATACCAAGACGCGCCTCAAGCACAATTTCGGCTCGGCCCGTCCGGAAGGCTACCGCAAGGCTGTGCGCATCATGGAAATGGCTGACCGTTTCCAGCTGCCGCTGATCACCTTCGTCGACACTGCCGGTGCCTATCCAGGCGTGAGCGCTGAAGAACGCGGTCAGGCGGAAGCCATTGCGCGCTCCACCGCTGAATGCCTCAAGCTGCGCGTGCCTGTCATCTCGATCATCATCGGTGAAGGCGGTTCGGGCGGCGCGATCGCGATTGCTGTCGCAAACCGCGTCTATATGCTCGAACATTCGATCTATTCGGTGATTTCACCTGAAGGTGCAGCTTCGATCCTCTGGCACGATTCCACGCGTGCAAAGGATGCAGCTTCCAACATGCGCATCACTGCGCAGGATCTGTTCGATCTCAAGGTCATCGACGGCATCATCCCGGAACCGCTTGGCGGCGCACATCGCGGCAAGGATGCCGTTATTGCGGCTGCGGGCGACATCATCACCGCCTCGCTGCGCTCGATGAAGGATGTCGATGGCGAAACGCTCAAGCAGGAGCGTCGTCAGAAGTTCCTCGACATCGGTCGTAACCTTTAATTTACCAACAATTTCAAAAATTGGCTCCGGCGCGCCCTTGGTGCGCCGGATTTGCATCGTGCCATTATTTCCGCCATATTGCGGACATTCTGTTTTTTAGGTATTTGAGCAACGGTTTATCAACGATACCGAAAGGTTTAGTTGTTAATATCCGGGCACCGAAAAGTCAGATTTGCTTAAATGCGTCGGTGACGCAGCTTCGATCAGATTCTGATGAAAGTTGAATACTGGCTGTTCTACCTATTTGTTTTTACGCATTATCCTATGCAAAACCGCTTCGCACTTTTGCTGGAAATGCTCTAACAGGCTCGATGCGATATGAAGATCAGAACCGCACTTCTTGGAACACTCTTGGCATCCGCTCTGCTTGCCGGTTGTCAGGGCTCGTCCGTTTCCGATCTCAGCTTACGCGCTGAAAAACCTCTTTCCGAGAAAATCGTCGCCAAGATGAAATCGAAGGGCATGACGCGCACTTCGCCGGTGATGGTTCGTATTTTCAAGGAAGAAGGCGTCCTCGAAGTCTGGAAGCAGAAGAACAACGGCAAATACGACCAGATTGCCTCTTATGAGATCTGCAAATGGTCAGGCAAGCTTGGTCCGAAGTTCGTAGAGGGTGATCGTCAGGCGCCAGAGGGCTTCTATAATGTTCGCCCGGCACAAATGAACCCGAATTCGCAATATCACCTTGCCTTCAACATTGGCTTCCCGAACGCCTATGACCGCGCGCACAACCGTACCGGACAGAATCTGATGGTGCATGGCGCTTGCTCGTCATCGGGTTGCTATTCGATGACCGACGAAAGCGTCAGCGAGATTTATGCCTTTGGCCGCGATGCCTTCAAGGGCGGTCAGCGCGACTTCCAGATTCAGGCTTTCCCGTTCCGCATGACCGCAGCCAACATGGCACGTTACAAGAGCGACCAGAACTACGCATTCTGGAAGATGCTCAAGCAGGGCTATGACGCTTTTGAAACAACCAAGGTTCCGCCAAAGGTTGATGTCTGCGAAAAGCGTTATGTCTTCAACGTGCCAACGCCAGATGGTCAGCCGCTTTCGGCGACCGATGCCTGCCCACCTTCGGTCGGCTCGGAATCCATGGCTTACACGTCTTCTTATGAAAAGACGTTCCAGTCCGCATTCAGCGCGGCACAGAAGAAGCCTTCGCCGTCCATTCAGGGCATCGCAGAAGCCAAGCTGGTCTCTGCATGGAGTGCAGCGCGTGCACGCGGCGAGAAGGTAACGCGCGAACCGCCGTCGCTTTCGCCAGCATCGGCTGAAACGCCAAATGCACCGGATATCCAGCCTGCGGCAACGCCGATCTCGGCACAGCCTGCGACGGCCATTGCTGCAACGCCAGCAGTTGCTACTCCGGCTCAGACTGCGGCTCAGACTGCGGCAGTCCCTGTTCCGCAGGAAAATCCGGCAGCGGTTTCACCGATGACCACCGCAAGCACGGTCCCAGATGCTGTTGCAGCACCTGCACCGGAAAAGAAGAAGGCCTGGTGGAAGCTGGGTGGTAACTAATACCAGATGGATAAAGACGTTCCCGTCTATGATCTGAGAGGGCTTAAGTGCCCTCTTCCCGTTTTAAAGACGCGCAATCGCCTGCAGGATTTGCCGAGCGGCGCGCTTCTCTGGGTCGAAGCAACCGATCCTTTATCCGGTATCGACCTTCCGCATTTCTGCACGCAGGAAGGCCACGCCCTGCTCAAGCAGGAGCGCGACGAAAACCTTCACCGTTTTCTTATTCAGAAGAAATAATGTCTGAGGCATAAGTCCTATCGAAGTGAAACGAGGGTCGATAAGATTATGCTTCAAATAAAAGGCTTAGAGCGCCGATCTGATACAATCAGATCGAAACGCGCTCTAAAGCATATCGCAGAAAAGTGCGAAGCGGTTTTCGGAACAAGATGCGCATAAAAAACAAAGAGATAGAGCGAGCGCAGCGGATACACTAACCGCGAAAAGCTCTAGCGTGTTGAATAGCCCGGAATAGCCAGCGGATTGTCCATCATCGCAGCGCGGTCGGGACGATCAATACCTGCCTTGCCGAGAAACGCGTCGAAAAGCTCGCGCACATAGGTTTCCGGCAAATCCTTCACAATCATCACCAGCAGCGTTTCATGCTCATCCTTGGGCCATTTCGGCAGTCGTGCTGGCGGATGAAAGATTTTCTGCACACCATGAATGACCAGCGGACGATCCGGATCTTCGGCGATCTGAACAATGCCCTTCACGCGCAAAAGCTTTTCGCCATGGGTCGAGCGCAGCAGATCGAGAAACATCTCGAATGTCGAGAACGGGATCGGTTCCTTGTGACGCAGAGAGAAGGAACGAATGGCATCATCATGATGATGGTGGTGGTGGTGGTGATGGCCGTGGTCATGATCGTGATCACAATCCGGTCCGCAGACATGGCCATGCCCAGAATGCGTATCGCGATGATGGTGCGAATGATCGTGGTCATCATGATGATGGTGATGATCATCCTCATAGGCTTCCGCACGAAGCCAGCGCTGAACATCCGCCGTCTTTGTTTCCGGATTATAAAGCCCACATTCAAACAACGCCGCATAGCCGGTGCGGCCATCGGATGCTTCAAGAATATCGGCACCCGGATTAAGCTGTTCGAGCCGTGCCTTGAGCTCTGCAAGTCCGGCCTGCGCCTCCGGCAGATCAGCTTTGGTAATGATGATGCGATCAGCCATCGCTGCCTGACGAACAGCTTCCTCATGATTGTTGAGGGTTGCCATGCCGTTGACGGCGTCAACCGTTGTCAGCACGCCATCAAGGCGCAGAACCTGCATGAGAACAGGATGACCCATGATTGAGTGCAGCACAGGTGCCGGATCGGCAAGACCTGTCGTCTCGATGATAATCCGCTTCAATGCCTTGATGCGCCCGGTCTGGAGGCGGTCGATCAGGTCAGCCAGCGTATCGACCAGTTCACCACGCACGGTGCAGCACAGGCAGCCGTCGGCAAGCTCGATCACACCTTCACTGGCCTTTTCCACCAGCAGGTGATCGATGCTCACTTCACCAAATTCATTGATGATGACTGCCGTATCGGTCAGCTCTGGATCTTTCAGCAGCCGGTTAAGCAGTGTCGTCTTGCCCGAGCCCAGAAAGCCGGTCAGTACAGAAACAGGAATTGGTTGTGGCATGATCTCAGACTTAGTTGATTGTGGCTGCATTCACACCGGCAGCTGCGCGCTGCGGGCGTGGCATCGGCACAGGAACCTGCGAAATATCAAGCTGACCGACTTTCGTCACCTTTGCAGGTGGAGCCGAAACAAGGCCGACTTCAACGGGAACCGGCTCGCGGGTCATCGCATGAATATAGGGCGAGTTGAGCTGCAAACGGCCCTCGACATCGCGACCATCCCAGCGGTCGGCCATGGCCTGCTGGCTGCAGATGGCTTTGCGCATATCAACAGCCTGATAGGCGGCGCTGTTTGCTGGCGGCACCATGCTGCCTAGCGTTGGCACTCCGGCACCATTGTTGCGGAAAGCATCGGTCATCAGCTGTGCTGCCTGAACCGCACGCGTTTCTTGACGATCAGCACCCAGAACCACAGCCAGAATGGTGCGGCCCTGACGGGTCGCGGAGCTGGCCAAATTGAAGCCGGAAGCACAAACGAAGCCGGTCTTCATGCCATCAGCACCATCGAAACGGCCAAGCAGAATATTGTAGTTGGCCTGCGGCTTCTTGCCGTCGCCCGTATCGATGGCTTCGGTTCCGAAGTAATGGGCATATTGCGGGAACTCACGACGCAGCTGCACGCCCAGAACGGCCAAATCATGCGCGGTCGAATAATTGTTCGGATCATGCAGGCCATTCGGGTTGGCAAAATGCGAACCGCTCATACCGATGCGCTGCGCTTCTGCATTCATGCGCTGCACGAAAGCCGATTCCGAACCGCCAACGGATTCCGCAACAGCAACCGCCACGTCATTGGCGGACTTTACCAGCATGATCTTGAGCGCAGTGTCGAGCGTCATCACGGAGCCTGGACGATAGCCCATCTTGCTCGGCGGCTCTTTCGAGGCATTGACAGTCATTTTCACTGGCGATTCAAGCGTCATCTGACCCGACTGAAGCGCGCGGAACGTGACATAAGCGGTCATCATCTTGGTCAGCGAAGCCGGATACCAGCGCTGGAAAGGGTCCTGCGCGGAATAAACCTTACCGGTGGCCACATCCACAGCAATCGATGGATTAGCCAGAGCAGCAGACAAGGTCAGGGCCGAAAGAGCCGCTGCTGTGCAAAGGATTTTCAACGACTTCGAGATCATTCGTAGTTCCAATCAGCAAGAGCCGCAATGTCTGCGGGCGATCGATTCCGCTTCCTGTTGTATCAACCTGCTAAAGTGACAACGGCGTGCGAATACGTCATTCAAAAAGGAAGATTTACACTGCTTCTATCTAAGCCATATGGCAATCAAAAGGCAAATAGGGATTGCCCGCTTTCACTGAAACGTCATATCCTCACTACTTCTGCTTATTGAGAATCTCAGGATATTTCCGAAATGCCAGTGCTTAATCGTGTCGTCGAAACTGCAAGCGAGATCGCCGCATGGCGCCGCCATCTGCATCAGAACCCTGAACTGCTCTATGACGTTCACGAAACGGCACGTTTTGTCGAAGAAAAGCTGAAATCTTTCGGCTGCGATCTGGTCGAAACCGGCGTTGGCCGCAGCGGCGTCGTCGCGGTCATCAAGGGGCGTCACGGTGATGGTCCGGCCATTGGCCTGCGCGCCGATATGGATGCGCTGCCAATCACTGAAACCAGCGGCGTTGAATGGGCATCGAAAAATCCGGGCAAGGCACATTCCTGCGGACATGACGGTCACACGGCAATGCTGCTGGGTGCCGCTCAATATCTCGCTGAGACCCGCAACTTCCGCGGTTCTGCCGTTTTGCTGTTTCAGCCGGCTGAAGAAGGCGGCGCTGGCGCGCTTGCCATGGTTCAGGACGGTGTCATGGATCGCTTCGGCATTTCGGAAGTCTATGGCGTTCACAATCTGCCAAGCCTTCCCGTCGGTCAGTTTGCCATGTGCAAAGGCCCGATCATGGCCGCAACCGATGAATTCGACCTTTCGATCAAGGGACGCGGTGGCCATGCAGCGCAACCGCACCGCACGATTGATCCGATCCTTGCCGGTTCACAGCTGCATCTCGCCATTCAGGGCATTGTTTCGCGCAATATCGATCCGCTCGATTCCCTCGTGATCTCGGTCACGAATTTTCACGCAGGCGAGGCTTATAACGTCATTCCTGAAACGGCCAAGCTTTCAGGCACAGTGCGCACGCTCAGCAAGGAAACCCGCGCCTATGCCGAAAAGCGTATTCGTGAAGCAGCAGCAGGCATTGCATCGGTGAGCGGTGCGGAAATTACCGTTCGCTACAAGAACAACTATCCTGTGACCTACAACCACGATGACCAGACTGATTTTGCAGCCCGCGTTGCAAAAAATGTGGCTGGCGAAGGCAAGGTGAAAACCGATGTGGCTCCGATGATGGCTGCAGAAGATTTCTCCTACATGCTGGAATCGCGCCCGGGCGCCTATATCTTCCTGGGCAATGGCGACACACCCGGCCTGCATCATCCGGCCTATGACTTCAACGATGAAGCAATTCCCTATGGTGTGAGCTATTTCGTGTCGGTGATCGAAACAGCACTCGCTGCCTGATCCAGAGTTCAAAAGAAATGCGCCTGCCCCGCTTTTTGCGGGGTTGGCGAAAGCCATGAAAAACAGTATGTGTCGAAAAATGCTCGAGCCATTGGAATCAATGGCAAATACGAGCGTTTCTGATGACTGGTCCCGTAGCTCAGTAGGATAGAGCGCAAGATTCCTAATCTTGAGGCCACTGGTTCGAATCCAGTCGGGATCACCATTCATCGTCCGGGCAGGCAAATCCCTTCGCGCTCAAATTATCTTGAAGTCCTGTGATTTTCCGTAACCTGTGCTATACCCGCTCACGGTCTTGCGGTGGGCTTCTTAGTCCCTCTAACTGGTTGGCATGTTTTTTTGCCGTGCGCTCGTCTTGCGACAAGGCGCAGAACTGTTCCTGGAACCAAAAGCCTGACCGTGAACACATCCCCCAGGATCGTCCGAGACGATCGACCGTAATGCTGGCTGCTTTGACGGGCAGACCCGCGCCTTCGCAAAGCTGAAACTACCATGAGTGTTATGCCGGAAGCCCAGACTTCGACCAGTGAACCGACCGCGTCACTGGAAGCGAAAAGCAATTTCCGGATTATTGCCCTGATCGTTGCAAGCGCGATGCTGATGGAACAGCTCGACGCTACCATCCTTGCGACTGCATTGCCGACAATGGCCCGGGATTTCGATGTCGCCGCCCCTTCGATGAGCGTGGCGCTCACCTCCTATCTGCTCAGCCTTGCGATTTTCATTCCCGCAAGCGGCAAAATCGCCGATCGCTTTGGCACCCGAACCGTGTTCCGCTTTGCCATCGGCATTTTCATACTCGGCTCGATCCTTTGCGCACAGGCGCCAAATCTGCCCTTTCTGGTCTTTGCCCGTCTGTTGCAAGGTGCCGGCGGAGCCATGATGCTGCCGGTCGGACGTCTGGTTCTGATCCGCTCGGTCGAGCGCAAGGATCTCATCTCGGCAATGTCATGGATGCTGGTCCCTGCCCTGATGGGCCCGATCCTCGGCCCTCCCATCGGTGGTCTGTTCGTGACCTGGCTCGATTGGCGCTGGATTTTCTACATCAATGTGCCAATTGGCATTCTGGGCATGATTTTCGTCTCGCTCTATATTGGCGAATATAAAAGCGACACCAGAGAGCCGTTTGATTTCGTCGGCTTGATCCTGTCCGGCATAGCACTTGGCGCGCTGCTTTTCGGCCTTGAAAGTGCAAGCACGACCAGCGGTCTGGCAGCCAAATTCTTTGTGGTCGGCATCGTGTTTGCAATTGCAACCGTCATCCACTCGCGCCGGCATCCCGCCCCGCTTCTCGATTTTTCGCTGATGCGGATTGAAAGCTTCGGCACCTCGATGATTGCCGGATCGATCACCCGCATCACTCAAGGGGCGCATCCCTTCCTGTTGCCCTTGATGCTGCAGGTCGCCTTTGGCATTTCAGCGGTTTCTGCAGGCAATATGGTACTGGCCACAGCGCTCGGTTCCATGGCCATGAAAGCCTTCGCACCCAAGATCATCCGCCGGTTCGGTTTCCGCTCGTCACTGGTGGTGAACGGCATATTCTCATCGTGCAGCTATGCGATTTGTGGCTTCTTCGGCCCTGAATGGCCACACTGGCTGATTTTTGCCGTGCTGTTCATGTCCGGCTTTTCAATGTCGTTCCAGTTCACCGCCTATAATACGGTGGCCTATGACAAGGTTGATGAAAAGCGGATGAGCTCGGCCAACAGCTTTTACTCAACCTTCCAGCAGCTCATGCTGTCCTTTGGTGTGTGTATCGGCGCGCTGGCCCTTCATTCATCCATGGCCTGGCACGACCGAGACGTGCCACTGACCTCGGATTTCTCGATCGCCTTCTTTATCGTCACCGGAATATCGCTGACAGCAACTTTCTGGAACCTGCGCTTTGCAAAACACGCAGGCGAACAGATGCGCGGAAGATGAGGAAGGGGGGCTTACCCCCCATAAGGCCAGTTGGCCTGCGAGAATACACCACCATCGACCCAGAGCGTCTGCCCTGTCACAAAACGCGCAGCGTCGGACGCCAGAAACAGCACCGGCCCTGATATATCCTCGGCAGAACCAACGCGACGCAGCGGCGTGATCCGGCTCCAGGTGTCTGCATAGTCGGGCTGTTCCTGCATTGTGCGTTCGTTGAGAATGGCGCCCGGCGCAACACAATTGACCCTGATACCATTCGGCCCAAGCTCAACAGCAGAGACTTTGGTAAACTGCTCGATACCGCCTTTTGATGCCGTATAAGAAACGAGGCTGGGAAAAGCGAGCTTGTTGCAGCCCGAGCCTATATTGATGATCGCACCGCCTTTGCCGACCTCGACCATGCGGCGCGCTGCTGCCTGTGTGTTGAGAAAACAGCCCTTCATATTAGTGCGAATGACATCGTCCCAATCGTCTTCCGAAAGCTCCAGCAACGCCCCCCAGGTCTGAATACCGGCATTGTTGACGAGCACGTCAGGCGCATCGCCATACCAGCTGCAGACTTCATCGAAAAATGCGTCAACGTCACTTCCAACGCCAACATCACAAGCGACTCCCAGCGCCTGACCGCCTGAAAGCTCAATCTCTTCCATGAGTGTCTCTGCAGCGTCTTCATCGCCAAGATAGCTGAAAGCCACAGTGTAACCTGCTTCGGCAAATGCTGAGACCAGATGCCTGCCAATGCCGGTGCTGCCACCGGTGACGACCGCAAATCCACTCATAAAATTCCCTCCCGAAATCTTGTGAGTGAGACTTTAGTTGAGTTTTTCCAATGGTAAAGCCGGAAAGACTGAAATAAAATTCTGGCGAAAGAGGAGATCCGAATGAACCCCAATATTGAAGTTGCCAATGGTGCCTGCCACTGCGGAACCGTTCGCTTTCGCGTCAAACTATCAGATGGCCTTAACACTGCGCGCCGCTGCACCTGTTCCTATTGCCGAATGCGTGGAGCTGTCGCCGTTTCCGCAGATCTGAATGGCGTTGAAGTTCTGGAAGGCGAAGATGCGCTGACGCTCTACACATTCAATACGGGCGCGGCCAAGCATTATTTCTGCTCGAAATGCGGGATCTACACCTTCCACCAGCGCCGATCCAACCCTCAACAATTCGGTGTCAATGCCGCCTGTCTCGAAGGCGTCTCACCTTTCGACTTCAAGGTCATTCCGGTCAATGACGGCGTGAACCACCCGTCCGACAATCCGAACTACAAAGGCTCCGGCATCGCGGGTTATCTGCGTTTTGAGGTGAACGAAGACTAACCCCGCGCGCGCCGCTTGTGTTCGTTTTTCTCCCATGAAAACACAACAGGCGGCAGCGGGTCGAGACCGCGAATAATATCCGCACCCTTTTCGCCGACCATAATGGTCGGCGCATTGGTGTTGCACGAGGGAACGCGCGGCATGATCGAGCTGTCGCAAACCCGCAGACCTTCAAGACCGCGCACTTTAAGTTCCAGATCGACAACGGCCATCGCATCTGTCCCCATCCTGCAGGTGCCGACCGGATGATGATCGGTCTTGGCATTGGCGCAGGCATAATCGAACAGATCATCGTCACTGACGACCTTTGGCCCCGGCAGACGTTCGGCCATGACATAGGGCTTTAGTGCGTCTTGCTGCAAAATTTCGCGCGCGATCTTCAGACCTTCAAGCGACATCTTCCGATCATGCGGATCACTCCAGTAATTCGGATCGATGAGGGGTGCTGCAGCCGGATCATTGGAAGCCAGCCGCACGGTTCCACGCGAACGCGGATGCAGATAAGCAGAATTAAGCGTCACGCCTGCATTCTTGAGCTTCTCAACGCCAGCTTCAATGCCCGAACCAAGCCCCAGATGAAACTGAATATCCGGTGAGCGGGCATCCGGATCAGCATACCAGAAGCCGCCGGTCTCAAAGAGGCTGGAGGCCACCGGGCCGGAGCGCAGAAAGATATATTGCAGGCCCGCGCCCAGCGTCCGATGCAACTTTGCCACGCCATCATAGGTGTGATCGCCCGTACATTCGGAAATGACAAACAGATCGAGGTGATCCTGCATGTTCTCACCCACACCCGGCAGATCGTGCTTCACATTAACGCCAGCCTTTTTAAGATGATCAGCAGGGCCGATACCCGATTGCAGCAGAAGCTTAGGTGAGCCGATAGCGCCGGACGAGACAATCACCTCACGGTTTGCGCGCAAAATCTCGCCGTTCATCAGTGTAACGCCGGTGACTAGGGTCTTTTCCAGATCGATACTGCGCACCGGCGCATTCATCCGCACGGTAAGGTTCTTGCGATCCCTGATCGTCGCGAGATAGGCAAGGGATGCTGACGAGCGGCGGCGATTGCGCTGGGTTAGCTGATAAAAGCCGACGCCTGCCTGCTCACGACCATTGAAATCCGGGTTATACGGAATGCCGAGTTCTTGACCCGCGCGGATATAGGCGTCGCAAATCGGCAATGGTGCAGACGGCATCGAAACGCCAAGCGGCCCGCCATAGGAGTGAAAATCATCATTGAAACGCTGATTGTCTTCGGCGCGTTTGAAATAGGGCAACACATGACGATAGTCCCAGCCGGTACAGCCGTCCTCATTAGCCCAGAGATCATAATCGGCTGCATTGCCGCGTGTATAAATCTGCGCATTGATGCTGGAGCCGCCGCCAATGACTTTCGCCTGCGTATAGCGCAACACACGGTTTTTGAGATGCTTCTGCGGAACGGTTTCCCAGCCCCAGCTCGCCACACCCTTGGTCATCTTTGCAAAACCGGCAGGCATGTGAAACAGCGGATTCCAGTCGCTTCCGCCTGCTTCCAGCAGCAGCACTTTGATCGCTGCATCTTCGCTCAGACGATTGGCGAGAACGCAACCGGCAGGACCGCCGCCAACAATGATATAGTCATACTTCATGCGTTTCTCCTCCCGAGAAACTAAAGCTTCGCAATCGACAGGCCACCATCGGCATTGATCGCCGAGCCCGTCGCAAAAATGAAATCGCCGCCTGCAAGCCCGGCCACAATAGCGCCGACATCGCCTGCCTCGCCCCAGCGTTTCATCGGCACCAGACCACCTTCGATCAGTCCGTCATAACGCTCGGCAACACGCGCTGTCATATCGGTGCGGATGATACCGGGACGCACCTCGAACACGCCGATCCGTGCTTCGGCCAGCCGAAGCGCAAGCCCCTGCACGAAGGCTGTCAGACCTGCTTTGCTGATGCAGTAATCAAGCCTTTCGGGCGAAGTCATTACCGACGAAACCGAACTGATCGTCACGATACTGCGTGGAAAACGCACATCCGTCACCGCCAGCATGGATTTCACCACCGCTTGCGTAAAAAACACCGTGCCGCGCAGGTTCACATCAATAATCGTGTCGAAATTCTCAGGTTTCAGCCCGAGAAAATCGCCGCGCTCGACCGAACCCATGCCCGCATTGTTGACCAGACAATCGATGCCGCCAAGCTCATTCACAACGGCTGCAACCGTCGCTTCATGCGTTTCGATAGACGCCAGATCGCTTTCAAAGAAAGCCACCCTTCCCCCAAGCCCGCGCAATTCTTGGATAACCGCCTCATCACGTTCACGGTCGGTAATCGCCAGATCAAACCCTTTGGCGGCCAAAGCACGCGCTATGCCAAGCCCGATACCACGCCGCCCGCCAGTCACCAGTGCCACGGGTCTTTGACGGCTCATACCAGTACCTCCGTTTTAATGTGGTCGGCAACGCGCAGAGCCTGCGCCGCAATCGTCAGCGCAGGATTGACCGCAGCCGATGTCGGCAGGAACGATGCATCAACCACATAGAGATTGGGATGGTCATAAGCACGGCAATAAGGATCAAGCGGCGCTGTTGCTGGATTATCGCCGATACGCACCGTGCCGCATTGATGCGATGGTGTTCGCCTGTCGAACGCCCGCGACAGCACGATTGGAAATCCTGCTGCACGCAGCGCGGATTTGAGCTTATCAACCAGCATCAAATGCGCCTTCCAGTTGGAACGCACCCAATGCAGAATGATGCGATCACCATCCACGCTCACGCGACTTTCCGGCGATGGCAGATCTTCGCTCATCGCGTAAAAATCAATCGTATGTCCGGCAATGCGGTTTAAAAACCATTCCGGCACCTGGCGTATATTGGATTTCAGGATCGCGCCCGACACACGCCCCAGCAATTGCACATTGCCAAGCGGCGGCCCGCCAGCCCCATCGCTGAGATAATAATCGTTAAAGCCAAAAGTCTTCTGGTAGACGCTGTCATTGCGATAACGCGGATCAAACCCAATCACCGCACTGGCATTGTGGTTCATGAAATTGCGACCGACCTGATCGGAACGGTTCGCCACTCCCGAACGCAGCAAAAGCGCTGCTGACTGCACGGCTCCCGCTGAAAGAATGACCAGTTTGGGCCGAAGGACCAATGCCTCGCCATTCTTCGCATAGTGAACGGCGGTAATGGTTTTACCATCGGGCCCGGTTTCCAGCTTCGTTACCCGCGCGGAGGTTTCAAGCCGGACATTTGGATGTTTGAGCGCAAGTGCTAACGGACAAGTCTCCGCATCCATCTTGCCGTCATTGCTGTTGGGATGCGCGTCCCACGGCGTTTTGGCCTTCGCCAGCCAGCGCTCAATATCAACACCCAATGGCAAGGAAGCCGGATGCAACCCTGCTCTCTTCAGCCGTGCACGCAAATCGGCAATCGGGCTTTCATCACGGATGGCCGGATAGGAATAGGGCTTTGAATGATAGGGTTCGGTCGGGTCATCGCCCAATTCACCGCGCACCTGAAAAAGCTCTTCCGCCTTGCAATACCAGGGCTCAAGCTCATCATAGGCGAAGGGCCACGCCGGAGACACGCCTTCAAGATGCGCAAGCTCCTCAAAATCCTCGCGCCGATAGCGCACCAGCACTGCGCCATAGAATTTGGAATTGCCGCCGACATTGTAATAATTTCCGGGATTAAACGGCGTGCCATCCGTCTCATACCAGAACTCTTTCGGGCGAAAGAAGCCACGCTGGAAAATGGCGCGTGGGTCGCGGTTTTCCGGTCTGTCCGGCAAATGCTCGCCCGCCTCCAGAATGAGAATGTCTGCACCGGACGCTGCAAGACCGGCGGCCATTGTCGCTCCGCCGATACCCGATCCGATAATGACGATATCCGGCTGTCCTCCCAAAGCCGTCACTCCCTACTTAGCCTGCGGCATCCACCAGCCGGTACGCGCACCGATATGCATGTTGAGCGTCTTGGTTTCGGTATAATCCTCCACCGCATGACGACCCATTTCGCGGCCCAGACCTGACTGGCGGTAACCGCCAAAAGGCAGTTCCGGCGTGCCGTCCATGAAAGTGTTCATCCAGACCGTACCAGCCCGCACCTTGCGGCCAATGTTCATGCAAGTATCGAAATCGCAGCTCCACACGCCAGCTGACAAGCCATAATCAACCGCATTAGCAATGGAGATAGCCTCATCCACCGTATCAAAAGACAGCACCGACAGAACCGGACCGAACACTTCTTCACGCGCAACAGCCATGTCGGCTTTCACACCTGCAATGATGGTCGGTCCCATATATTGGCCAAGGCCGAGATCCAGCACGTCGCCGCCATGGGCAATTGCAGCGCCCGCCTTTTTCGCCTGAGCGACATAAGCGCCAACCTTGCTCAAATGCTGTGGCGTGATGATCGCGCCCACTTGCGTGCTGACATCGAGCGGATCGCCGACGATCACTTTCTTCGACAGATCAGCAACGCGCCCAACAATCTCATCGACAATCGAGCGATGCACGATCAGTCGCGAACCGGCATTGCAGCACTCGCCTGCATTGAACCATGCGCCGAACACGGCCGCGTCGATAAAGGCATCCATATCCGCGTCCGGGAACAGGATTTGCGGGTTCTTGCCGCCAAGCTCCAGCGACACTTTTTTCAGCGTCTGCGCCGCATTGGCCATGGTCAGCTTGCCCACACCTGTGGAACCGGTGAACGACACCATGTCCACATCCGGATGCGTGCTCATATGCTGGCCGACATCAGCGCCCGTTCCGGTGATGATGTTGACGACACCGTCAGGGACGCCTGCCTCAGTCAGAATTTCGCCGAGTAACAATGTCGATCCGGAAGTCAGCTCCGAAGGCTTTACGACTGCCGTGCAGCCCGCAGCCAGAGCAAATGGCAGCTTCTGGCCCACGATCAAGAACGGGAAATTCCAAGGCGTAATGATGGAAACAACGCCAATTGCCTCACGCAGCACGACACCAAGGGTGCCATCACCCAGCGTATTATAGCTTTCACCATGCAGATCGCGTGCGAGCGCTGCCGCATAGCGCCAGATATCGACCGAACCGGCAATTTCGCCGCGCACCTGAGAAATTGGTTTGCCGGCTTCAATTGCATCGAGATAAGCAAGCTCTTCGGCCCGCGCTTCAATCAGATCGGCGGCTTTCAGCAAAATCAGCGAACGCTGAGATGCGGTTTTAGACGACCAGCGCCCATCATCGAAAGCCTTACGTGCGCTAGCTACCGCGCGATCCACATCGGCCTTCTTGCCAGCGGGATAACGGCTCACCGTCACGCCATGGCCGGGCGCTACGCGTTCAATAGTCTCGCCGCTTTGGCTTCCAACCCATTTACCATCGATCAGCATCGAGAATTCACGAACTTCAAGCCCGTTTAGCGGCTGCGGTTTTACGACTACGCTCATCACCATTTTCCTTCAAAATTTGCTTCGCGCTTTTCGGTAAATGAGCGCACGCCTTCTTTCAGATCGCTGGTCTTGGCGACCAGAATGGAACCCAGCGCCTCAACTGCCGTGCCATTGTCCTCGCCATTGGCGACCGACAGCATCAGCTTGGAAATTTCCAACGCAGCCGGTCCGCGCTTGGCCACCCGCGCCGCATAGTCTTGCGCCGCCTGCAGAGCTGCGCCCGTCTCCACTACATGATCGACAATCCCATGCGACAGCGCTTCCTCGGCCGTGAACATTTCGCCACCCAGCACCATGCGGCGCACGATCTGCGCACCGAAACGGCGCACGAGACGCTGCGTGCCCGACCAGCCGGGGATCATACCAAGCGATGTTTCCGGCAGGCCGATTTTTGCCTGTCGTTCGACAATGCGGATATCGGCGGCACCTGCCAGTTCCAGACCACCACCCAAAGCATGACCATTCATTGCTGCGATCAGCGGCACACGCAAAGTCGCAAGCCGCTCGAACACCCGATGACCGTAGCGCACCCAGGCATGGCCGAATTCTGCCGGTTCCATGCCGCCCCAGGCCTTGATGTCGCCGCCTGCGGAAAAAGCCTTGCCTTCGCCGGTCAGGATCGCAACGCGCACGGTGCACTCCGCTTCCACCCGATCACAGGCCGCAGACAATTCGTGCAGAAGCTCGATATCAAACGCATTGAGCTTTTCGGGCCGCTTGATGGTTATGACGGCGATGTGGTTCTCAATCGAGATGTCTATCCGTTGAGCCATTTATGCCTCCAGCTTTCGCGCAGGCTTTTGCGGCAGTGTCAGACCAATCGGCTCGTCACGGAACAGTGCCTCATCCATGAGTTTAAGCTGATCCGAAACAATCAGCGGAAACTCGGCTTGGTCCAGAATATGCGTCTGCAAATCCACACCCGGCGCAATTTCGGTGAGTACAATCCCTTCCGCCGTGAGCTTCAAAACCGCGCGTTCGGTGACATAAGTAACATCCTGCCCCTGCTCGACACCACGCGGACCGGAGAAAGTAACATGCTCAACCTCATTAACGAGCTTTTTGAGCTTACCTTCCTTCTCAATCACCAGCTTGCCGTCAGCGACCGACAATTTCGCCCCTGCATTGAACATGCCGGAGAAGACGATCTTCTTGGCCCTTGCAGTTATATCGACAAAACCGCCAGCACCAGCAGTCACATGCGGACGGAATGACAGCTTCGACACATTGACCGAGCCGTCGCGTCCGATCTCAAGGAAGGACAGAAGCGAGGCGTCGAAGCCTGCGCCCTGAAAATAGGTGAACTGATAGGGTGACGGCATATAGGCGTCTGCATTGGACGCACAGCCAAAGGCAAAGTCGAGAAGCGGCACGCCGCCAACAGCACCCTGCTCAATCACCCAGGTCACCGCACCATGCAGACCCTCTTCCAACAGAATGCGCGGCACATTGGCGGAAATGCCGAAGCCAAGATTAACCGCACTTCCTGCCTGCAACTCCTGTGCGACACGCCGCGCAATCGCCTTCTGAATATTGAACTCCGGCAAGCGGAATGTATCGAGCGGACGGAAAATCTCGCCGGAAATTGCCGGATCGTAAAGTGTCTGTGTTGTCTGCTTCTGGTCGGGATCAACGACGATATAGTCAACCAGAACGCCCGGAACGCGCACATCATGCGGTTTCAGCGTGCCTTCCTTGGCGATGCGCTTTACCTGCGCAATGACTATGCCGCCATTGTTGCGCGCAGCCAGCGCCTGATCCAGCCCACCAAGATATGCGCCCTCATGTTCATAGGTGAGATTGCCGCGTTCATCAGCAGTGGTAGCGCGGATGATCGTCACATGCGGCACGATATTGGGGAAATAGAGCCAGTCCTCACCTTCAAAACTGACCTGCTTGACGACCGGCTCCTCACGCGCCTTGTCGTTCATTGCCGATCCCTGACGCTTGGGATCAACGAAGGTATCAAGCCCCACTTTGGTCAGTACACCGGGACGCTTGGCAGCCGCCTCGCGATGCATATCAAACAGAATACCAGACGGAATATTGTAGGCCGGAATCTCGTTATTGGTTATCATCTGCCAGATCAGCGGCGGCTCAGAACTTGATGGCCCTGACGGATAAGAACCACCGATGATCTTTTTAAGAAGCCCCTTTTTGGCGATGTAATCGACACCCTTGATGCCACTCATATCGCCAGCGGCAATTGGGTGCAGCGTGGTGATATTCTGGGGATGACCGGTTTCATCAAAACGCTCGCCAATGGCTTTCAGCATCATATCCGGACAGCCGAGGCCGCTCGACGAAGAAACCGAAACGACAGCGTTGTCGGGAATAAGTGATGCTGCTTCCGCAAATGAAATATGTTTGCTCATAATTTTCAAAGTCCTGAATGAACAGCAGTTGCCTTACCGGTCTTTGCAGCCTCTAGCACGGCAAGCCCGGTCGCAAGCGACCAGATGCCATCCTCCAGAGTTGCGGAAGGCTGACCTTTACCTGCGATGGCATTATGGAAAGCCTGCAAGGCGGTTTCGTAGAGATTCTTCTGGTCGAGCGGCAATTCGTGCTCGCCATCCTTGTCACGCAGAATGACGGTTCCCACCTGCTTTTGCGTCATGACATTGCGTGCAATGAGTGAGCCTTCGCTGCCATGCACTTCAAAGCCGGTTTCCGCATATTTGGTGGTGAATGCATCGTGGAACTGAGCAATCGCGCCGGAGGAGAAGCGCAGCACACCCATCACACCGTCTTCCAGCCCTGCGCCGCTCAGGCCACCCTGCTGGCTGAAAGCCACAGCTTCGACCGGGTCTTCACCCAGCACAAAGCGTAATGTATCGGCATCATGCGCGGTAATATCGAGGATCACACCACCGCCCGCATCAGGGCGCTCAATGCGCCAGCCTTGCAAATGCGGCGGCAGATAAACCGCGTGAAAAACCCGCGCGCCAAGCACCTTGCCGATCTTGCCTTGAGCGATCGCATCACGCATGGCGCGGTGGCTTACAGCATTGCGCAAGTGATGATTTGTGCCCGCCACAACGCCCGCTTCACGCACGGCTTTTAGCATTTCGTGGGCATCGCCAATCGTCAGCGCCAGCGGCTTTTCGCACAGAATATGCTTGCCTGCTTTGGCGGCGGCAATCGCCTGATCGCGGTGCAGTTCATTGGTAGTGGAGATATAGACAGCGTCGATTTCCGGATCGGACAACAGCGCATCAAGGCTTGTCACCGAGCGGGCAATCCCGTTCTCGCGGGCATAGGTTTCGCCACGCTCAGCATTGGTGCTGTAAACGGACGCAACTTCGCCACCGGTCGCGCGAATGGCACCAATAACCCATTCTTTTGCAATGGTGCTTGCGCCTATAAGGCCCCACTTTGCCATGCGAATTTCTCCTCCTTTTTAGATTGCGTACCGCAACTTGCACGCACCGCAAGACGCACCGACAAGCGCTGCGCCTCCGCCTCCACCCGTTCCGAATTGATCTGTTTCAGCAAAAGCTGCGCCGCACGTTCTCCCAAACCTTGCGGATCAACAGCCACAGTTGTCAGTGCCGGAACAGCGGTCTTTGCTTCGATCACATCGTCAAAACCAACCACTCCAAAATCCCGGCCCGGCTCCAGATTTGCAGCGCGCAAACCATCGCAGACCCCAAAGGCCACAGCATCATTGAAACACACCGCTGCCGTCGGCTTCATGCCGTGCCGCAACATGCGCTCAACTGCTTCAACACCGCCAGCACGCGAAGGCGCAGAGGTGAAGACCAGCGCATCATCAAACACGATGTCCGCCTGCTCAAGTCCCGCACGATAGCCCGCAACTCTTTCAGCAAAAACAGCGGTATCCGCATAACCGCCCATGAAAGCGATTACGCGATGCCCCAGCGAGAGAAGATGCTCAACCGCCTTTGCCACGCCGCCACGATTATCCGAAACAATCGACGACACACCCGATCCCGGCACATCACGCACCATCTGCACAACCGGCAGGCCGCTTTTTGCCAATGGTTTCAGATCACTAGCCTCGGTGCCACGCGCCGGCGAAACGATCAGCCCGGCAATGCCATGCTCACGCATCGAGGCGATCACTTCGCGCTGACGATCAATGCTTTCCGCTGTATTGGCGAGAAACTGCACATAACCTGCCGATTGCATGACACGATCAACACCAACGGCAAGCTCGGCAAAAAAGCTGTTGGTCAGATCATTGACCACAAGCCCGATAATCTTCGATTTCGACTGCCTGAGATTGGCGGCCGAGCGATTATAGACATAGCCGAGCTTCTCAATCGCTTCCTGAACCTTAGCCCGGGTCTCGGCATGAACCAGAGGACTATCGCGCAGAACAAGCGATACAGTCGACTTCGACACGCCTGCTTCGCGTGCGATATCGATGACCGTGATGCTGCTCTTGCTCATATCCGTCTCCTGTTCCCTTAAGTTAATTGGAACGATCCAAATTTGTCAACTTTTTTAATAAACACGGAATTGCCATATTCTTGACATCGGTTTTCCTTAATTTTTGAAGCATTTCGCGACGCTAAATGCAAAATCAGAGCCTGAAATCGCATTTTTTAAGCACCATATTGAAATTTGGAACGATCTAAATTATTCATGTCGTCGTGGAGTTGGAGGACTGACATGAGCGCATCATCAGAAAACGTGCTGACCCTGCCATTCGCTGACGGCAGTGTAAAACCATATCACCTGATCGGCACCCCGACACCGCGCCCCGCCTCACCTCCGAAATTCAACCGCATTGCCTATGCCGCAGCGCATGTTGTTTCAGACCCGCTGGGAGACAATAATCCGTGGAACGATCCGACGATTGATTGGGATGCGACTATGGCTTTCCGGCATCACCTCTGGAGCCTCGGCTTTCAGATCGCGGAAGCGATGGACACCTCGCAACGCGGCATGGGTCTCAATTGGGCCGGAGCGCAGGAGCTGATCCGCCGCTCGCTGGCAGAAAGCAAGACCGTAGCAAGCGCTGACCTGGCCTCTGGCGCTGGCACCGACCATCTCGATCCTTCGGAGGCAAAAAGCCTTGATGACGTGATTAAAGCCTATGAAACCCAGGCTGAATTCATCGAGAAGCACGGCGGTCGTTTCATTCTGATGGCCAGCCGCGCACTCGCCCGCATCGCCCGCTCGCCAGAGGATTATGCCAAGGTTTATGGCCATATTCTCACCCATGCCCGAGATAAGGTCGTGCTGCACTGGCTGGGCGACATGTTCGACCCACAACTCAAAGGTTACTGGGGTTCAGACAAGTTTGAAGACGCGCTTGATACGGTCATCGGCATTATAGAGGCCAATCGCGACAAGGTTGAAGGCATCAAGATTTCGCTGCTCGAAGAGCGCTACGAGATCGCGCTGCGCAATCGCCTGCCGGACGGCGTTCTCTGTTTCACGGGCGATGATTTCAACTATGCACCACTCATCGAAGGCGACGGCGACAAGCACAGTCATGCGCTGCTTGGCATTTTTGACGCCGTAGCACCACAGGCTTCAAGCGCGCTTGCCGCCCTTGCCGACGGTGACAATGCCCGCTTCCGCGCGATCATCGAGCCAACTGTGCCACTATCGCGCAAAATCTTTGAAGCACCGACGCAATATTACAAAGCAGGCGTTGTGTTTCTCGCCTGGCTCAATGGACATCAAAGCCATTTCACCATGCCCGCCGGAATGCAATCGGCACGCAGTATCCTGCATTATGCCGATATCTTCCGCCTCGCGGATCAGGCAAATGTTCTCGATCATCCGGAAATTGCCCTTACCCGCATGAAAACTCTTCTGGCGGTTTACGGCTTAAACTGACCGCCGAAAAAGAAAAATGGCAGCTCTTAACCCTGAGCAAGCTGCACCCCTTTCGGGCGCGGAGCAATATTACACGCCTCTGCTTTACCGCTCATCAATCGAGTAGCTCAACATCACCAAATTATCACAGCTGTAAATTTAAATACACGTTTAAGTAGAATCAATACATATTGCATACCTATTAAATATACTAAATTTATAAGACTCTAATAGAGAGTTATTACTTTAATGAAAAAATATAAGATAATTATAAAATCTATAATACTTAGTTTTTTCACTTCTCAAGCATGGGCTGATGTGCCCACTTTCGAGGTTCATGGTTCATTTGGCGGTGAACGTGCTGATGCGGCTGGCATATCAGCGGATGGCAAAACAATTGGCATACGCCGATCATCTGCGGGCGGTGATTACGATAAATCCTTTATCGTGACGCCGGCCGGTATAACCGATATCGGCTCGTTAAGCGGTTCAGAACGAACAGCACTTTTGGCAGTTTCATCCAATGGTCTTGCCGCAATAGGCAGCGCATTTGTCAATCAAAATGAATCACATGCCTTCTGGTGGTCCCGCGAAACCGGAATAAGAGATATCGGAACACTGGGCGGAACGAATTCATATTCCAGAGGAATTTCGGCCAACGGAACTGTTGTTACCGGAGACAGCTACCTCGCAGGCGACACCATAACCAATGCATTTCGCTGGACACTTCAGGATGGCATTACCAGCATCGGTACACTTGGCGGGTCATCGTCATTTACCCATGCGATTTCGGCTGATGGCAGTACGATCGTGGGTTATAGCTTGACGGCATCGTCCGATGTCCACGCCTTCCGATGGACCGAAGCCAGTGGCATTATAAGTCTTCAAACTTTGGGTGGGAACACGTCGACAGCGCGTGCCGTTTCCGCTGATGGGAGTGTCGTTGTTGGCACCAGCGACACCGCCGATAGCTCCCAGCATGCATTCCGCTGGACTGCCGAGACCGGCATGGTCGATATCAATAGTCACGGAAATGCGCTGCATAGTATTGCCGATCTGGTTTCAAACGATGGCAAGGTTGTGGTGGGGACAGCCTCATTTAACAATGGGTTCAACCAGGCTTTTCGCTGGACCCAGGAAGCAGGCATGATCAGTCTGGACTCGTTAGGCGGCGGCCTGTCTCATGCTCTCAGCCTCAGCGACGATGGCACAGCGATCGTTGGCTATAGCTATACCGATACGATGACGCTTCGTGCATTTCGCTGGACAGCCAGTGACGGCATGATTGATTTGGGAACTATTGGCGGCAACAACGCGATTGCCTGGGATGTATCAGGGGATGGCAGTGTGATTGCCGGAACAGCTGAAACAGCTGAAGGAGCGCTTCACGCCACGTTGTGGAAATTTCCAAAGCCTGATCCGGGAACGATACCAACTGAGCCTGAAGGCAACCCAGGTACCATGCCGACAAATCCGGGCTCCGGTCCAACGGAAAACCCTTCTGCTGAAAAACCTGTCACGTCTCCAACAACCATCGACCTTGATCATACGGTTGCGACGGTCTTCACACAGGCAAGTAACAGCTTTTCGGCGATGGAGGCTCAGCGCCTTACATTGAACAAGCTGCAAAACTTCTGCGACATCGAAAGAGCCGGTCAAACCTGCTATTCGCTTTTTACCGATATCAGCGGCTTTGGCGGTCAGAAGGATTTGCTGACAGGTTTCACGCTTGGTCACGGCTTCACCGACAATTTTTCAGCAGGTGTCACCCTCGCCCATTCTTTCTGGCGTGATCTGCCGGACGGTTTTGATACCGGAAGCGATAATTTCGGCACTGGCATCTTTGCGCAGTGGAAAGACAAGACCGCTATAGGGGATTGGTATATGCGGGCGAGCCTGGCAACCAATCGCTATGATACCGACATCACGCGGCCAAAGCTCGCCTATACAGAAGCTGGAACCGGCGAAAGCAGGTTACAAGGCTGGAGCACTGCGCTGGAACTGGGGCGGACAGACAATCTCAATTTCCATAATGCCCGTCTCGGCTATTATGGCGGTCTGGGCTACAGTAATCTGTCCATGGATGGCTATACGGAAAGCAATGCGCTGTTTCCGTTCACTTATGGCGAAATGAAGTATGAGCTGACAACGGCTTATACGGGTGCAAATTTCGCTATGCCGCTGACCAACAGAATCCGATGGTCGATCAATCTCGAAATCGAGCAGGATGTTGCGCACAAGGATCCCGAACTTGACGCCAGAGCTGATTATATCGGCGTATTGACGCTCGATTCCGACTTCTCACATACCCGAGGCTCCGCCTGGACAAGTGTGAGTTATGCCGTCAGCGATGCGGTTGAACTTTCATTGACACCCTATGTGACCCGCACGGCATCGCGGGACAATGCGTTTGGTGCCATGGTCCGGCTTTCCGGGAAATTCTGACCAAAAAAAAACCCGCAGCAAGTGAATGCTGCGGGGCTGTTTTTGAAGTAAAATGATCTCAGCGCCAGCCAAGTCCCGGTGCAACATGCTTGAGGATCGACTCGATCACATGCGCGTTGTACTCGACACCAAGCTGGTTTGGCACGGTCAGAAGCAGTGTATCAGCTTCAGCAACCGCCTCATCCTTGGCAAGTTCCTTGATCAGCTGGTCTGGTTCAGCTGCATAGGACCGGCCAAAGACCGCACGCAGATTTTCCTCGATATAGCCAATCTGGTCCTGCTCTTTGCCGCCATTGCCGAAATAGGCACGGTCACGATCATTCACCAGCGCAAAAATGCTGCGGCTTACTGAAACGCGCGGCGTGCGCGTATGTCCGGCTTCTTTCCAGGCTTCACGATAAGCGCGAATCTGCTTGGCCTGCTGAATATGCAAAGGCTCGCCGCTTTCGTCCTTCTTCAAGGTCGAGCTTTGCAGGTTCATACCAAGCTTTGCGGCCCAGATTGCGGTTGCGTCAGAAGCAGCCCCCCACCAGATACGATCTCTGAGACCTTCCGAGTGCGGTTCGATCTTCAGAAGCCCCGGAGGGTTTGGAAACATTGGTCGCGGATTTGGCTGTGCAAAGCCTTCGCCTTTCAGCGCCTCAAAGAACACCTCGCCATGCTTGCGGCCCATATCGGCATCAGTCATGCCTTCTTCCGGCTCATAGCCGAAATAACGCCAACCATCGATCACCTGTTCGGGCGAACCACGGCTGATCCCGAGCTGCAGGCGGCCTTTGGAGATCAGATCCGCAGCGCCTGCATCTTCGACCATGTAAAGCGGGTTTTCATAGCGCATATCGATGACGGCAGTACCGATCTCGATCTTGCTGGTCCTGGCACCTACGGCTGCAAGCAGCGGAAATGGCGAAGCAAGCTGGCGGGCAAAATGATGCACACGGAAATATGCGCCATCCGCACCCAACTCTTCAGCAGCGACAGCAAGGTCTATCGACTGCAAAAGCGCATCGCTTGCAGAACGCGTGCCGGACTGTGGCGAAGGCGACCAATGGCCGAATGAGAGAAAGCCGATATTTTTCATGACTATGTTCCTCTGAGCATGATCCGGCCAGCGTGAAACAGGACGCGGCAGAACAATGCTTCAAACTTTGTGCAGGGGCACTTTTCATCTGTTTTGTCAGAATATGGCGGTGGGCGATAGCCATTGAAAGGGCACTGAACACTGTGTTCATGAAACAGAATATAGCGGGCTGGAAAGCGCCTGCGATGACGACACGTTGACAGCCCAAACGGACCCGATTAAGCCTCAATCTCAGGCGGATAGATCTTCAATCCCATTCTGGAAAAAATGGTATTGGATATAAGGTGTATGCCGACAAAATGCCCAAATGGGCAACGCACCAAAACAGGGGAGATTTTCATGCGTTCTATGCTTCTGGCCTTGCTGGCCGCAACAGCACTTGTAACGACGGCTCAGGCCAAGGATGTAACGGTTGCCGTTACTGCTATCGTTGAACATCCGGCACTTGATGCTGCGCGCGACGGCGTGAAAGACGCGCTGGCTGCTGCTGGCTTCAAGGAAGGCGAAAACTTGAAGTTCGTCTACCAGTCCGCTCAGGGCAATCCAGCAACCGCTGCGCAGATCGCACGCCAGTTCGTTGGCGAAGCTCCAGACGTAATCGTTCCGATTTCCACGCCATCGGCTCAGGCTGTTGTTTCCGCAACGCGTGATATTCCGATTGTCTTCACCGCTGTTTCCGATCCAGTTGGCGCACAGCTCGTCAAGGACATGGCAAAGCCGGGCGGCAACGTAACCGGCCTCTCCGACATGTCGCCAGTGGCTGAGCACATCAAGCTCATCAAGGAAGTGATGCCGAACATCAAGAAGCTCGGCTATCTCTACAATTCCGGCGAAACCAACTCTGTGTCGCTTCTGGCAGCACTGAAGGAAGCCGCTTCTGCTGAAGGCATCGAGATCGTTGAATCGGCTGCAACCAAATCGGCGGAAGTTCAGGGCGCAGCCCGTGCCCTCGTTGGCCGTGCAGATGCGATGTATGTGCCGACCGACAACACCATCGTTTCAGCGCTTGAAAGCGCCGTCGGTGTTGCCGAAGAAAGCAAGCTGCCACTCTTCACCGCTGATACGGATTCCGTCAAGCGTGGTGCGCTTGCCGCTCTCGGCTTCAACTATTACGACGTTGGCAAGCAGACCGGCGCTGTCGTTGTGAAAATCCTTAACGGTGAAAAGCCAGGCGATATCGCTGTCGACATCGCCAAGGGCACCGACCTCGTCATCAATCTTGCTGCTGCAAAGAAGATGGGCGTCGAGTTCCCACAGGCTGTTATCGACCGCGCAACCAGCAAGGTCGAATAATTGGAATTTCTATCCTAAAGAAAAGGGCGGGACGATTTCCCGCCCTTTTCTTTTAAAACTATCGAGTTTTCAAAATGCCTGCCATTCGTATCCTTCCTGCTGATGACAACACCAATGGCTGGAGCAGGATATTGCCTGCCCGTGCGCCACGAGCTGCACTTAAAGGCGGTATCAAAGTTGACTGGATTGTGCTGGGCGCTGGATATGCAGGCTTAGCCGCCGCCCGGAGGCTCGCCGAAAACCGGCCCAATGACCAGATTGCACTCATCGATGCTCAGGAAGTCGGAAAAGGCACATCCGGACGCGCTGCAGGCTTTGCCATTGATCTGCCGCACAATGTCAGCTCATCGATGGAGGAACTGGCCAAGTCGCACAGCTACCGTGCGCTGGCGCGTGCAGCCATCGACCATCTGAAACAGCAGATTGACCAGCATGGCATCGACTGCGACTGGCGGCAGGATGGAAAGTTTCACGCAGCCGTTTCCGATCAGGGGATGCGTGAGGTTCTTGAACCAACCGTCAAAGAGCTGGAGCGCCTTAAAGAACCCTTCGACTGGCTTGAAGGGGATGCTCTTACCAGGCGGCTCGGTACCAGCCATTTCAAAGCAGCGATCTTCACCTATGGCACATCACTGCTGAACCCTGCTGCTCTGGTGCGTGGCCTTGCCGACAATCTGCCCGCAAATGTCACGCTTTATGAAAACTCTGCCGTGACCAAGATCGATTATGGCGACCGTATCCTCATAAGCACGGCAAAGGGTCAGGTTCAGGCACCCGCCATGATTCTGACTGTCAACGGCTTTGGTGAGCAGTTCGGCTTTTTCAGGCGTAAGCTTCTGAATTTCGCAGCCCATGCGAGCCTCAGCCGCAAGCTTGACGATCAGGAATACAAAGCCATCGGCGAAGTCGCTCCTTGGGGGCTGACACCTGCCAATTCCTTTGCTGGCATCACCATGCGCCTTACCTCTGACCGGCGCATACTGGTTCGGCAGAACGTGCATTTCTGCCCGTCGCTGCGCCAGTCGGATGCACGGCGCCAAACAATCAAGCGTGAACACAAACGGCTGTTCGACGAGCGTTTCCCGATGCTTTCAAACGTCGATATGGAACATACATGGACCGGCTTCATCTGCCTGTCACGCAATGGCGCTCCGGGTTTTGGACAGATCGCCAAGAATGTTTATACCTCGCTTTGCCAGAACGGCGTCGGCATCACCAAAGGCACGATTGGCGGCATTCTTGCAGCCGACATGGCCTGCGATATCGACAATCCACTGATCGACGACATGCTGAAGCTCGGCAGCCCGACCGAACTGCCACCACGACCATTCCTCGACATTGGCGTCCGCGCACGATTTGCCTGGGAGCTATGGCGTGCACGCGGCGAAGTATGAGCGAAACCGAGTGAGCTGAATGTTGTAACAGGCGCACAGACTGGTGCTTTTTGGCGCATTTGCAGCGATAATGCTTGCTTATTGGAGCTTTTGGGTTGTATCGGGAAAAAGACAGAGCCAGAACAATCGCAAGCAATAAAATTGCGCATGAAAAACCGGGGAATGGTTCCAAAGGCAGATGTGTTTGGAACAAACTCAAATCAAAACCGGTCGTGATTGAAACAGGTCTTTCGGACATAAGAAGGCAAATGCCTGAATGTGCGAAAGCCAGTGAATCTATGTGCCTTGAATGGTGCGTTTTCATTTTCAATGACGGCAAAGAACAAGGAATCTCAATGTGAGTCAGATCGCCTTCTGGGGTGCGGTCGAATTGGGCCTCGTCTTCTCTTTTGTCGCCATCGGCGTCTATCTGGCTTTCCGCGTGCTCGATTTCCCCGATCTGACCGTGGATGGCTCGTTTCCGCTTGGTGCGGCCGTAACAGGCGTTCTGATCCTTGCTGGCTGGAATCCATGGCTTTCCGCCGGTGTTGCGATGATTGCAGGCTCGATTGCCGGTCTGGTGACAGCGACGCTCAACGTGCGCTTCAAGATCCTCAACCTGCTGGCTTCCATTCTGACGATGATTGCACTGTTCTCAGTCAATCTGCGCGTCATGGGTCGCCCGAATATCGCACTGATTAATCAGGATACGATGCTGTCTCCGTTCTTCGGTCACGGCATTCCTGAATATTATGTGCGTCCGGCCTTCCTGTTTGTGCTGGTTGCCATCACGGTATTCCTGGTCTGGCGCTTCCTCGAAAGCGACATGGGCCTTGCGATGCGTGCAACTGGCGCCAATCCGAAAATGGCCCGCGCACAGGGCGTACGCACTGATCGCCAGATTTACCTCGGAATGGCACTCTCCAATGCTCTCGTGGCGCTTGGCGGCTCGCTTTTCGCCCAGACAAACGGCTTTGCGGACGTGACCTCCGGCGTGGGTACAATCGTTGTTGGTCTTGCCGCTGTGATCATCGGCGAAACATTGCTGCGCTCGCGTCTCATCCTCGTCATTCTCATTGGCTGTGTTGCCGGTTCGATCATCTACCGCATCGCTATCCAGCTCGCGCTTTCCAATGGCAGCATTGTCGGGCTTCAGGCTTCTGACCTCAACATTGCGACGGCACTTCTTGTTACCTTCGCGCTGATATTGCCGCGCCTGCGTCGTGGAGGAGCATCATCATGATCGAAGTATCCAATCTTGAAGTTATCTTCGGTCGTGGAACACCGCTTGAAAAGCAGGTGCTCAACAAGATCAACCTGACGATGGAGCAAGGCACCTTCGTCACCGTGATCGGTTCCAACGGCGCTGGCAAATCAACTATGCTGGGCGTTTTGGCAGGCGATGTCATCCCGACGTCGGGCAAGGTGGTAATCAGCGGACAGGACGTGACCCGCAAGTCCACTGCCGAGCGTGCTGGTCTTGTGGCACGCGTGTTTCAGGACCCGCTTGCAGGCAGCTGTGGAACACTGACGATTGAAGAAAACCTGGCACTGGCTGCATCGCGTGGAACACGCCGTGGCCTCACCCACGCGCTTAATTCCAAGCGCCGTGAATGGTTCCGCGAACGCGTGGCAAGCCTCAATCTCGGCCTCGAAAACCGTATGCAGGATCGCATGGAGCTTCTCTCCGGCGGTCAGCGTCAGGCGCTCTCGCTAATCATGGCAACATTGGCGGGTTCAGAAGTGCTGCTGCTTGATGAGCATACGGCAGCACTTGATCCCGGCATGGCTGAATTCGTCATGGAACTGACCCGCACGCTGATTGCTGAAAACAAGCTGACAGCACTGATGGTCACGCATTCCATGCGTCAGGCGCTCGATTATGGCGACCGCACCATCATGCTGCATGGCGGCAAGATCCTGCTCGACGTAACCGGTGACAAACGCAAGACGCTCGGCGTTGAAGACCTCATCGAAATGTTCCGCAAAGTGCGCGGACAGACACTCGATGACGATGCTTTGCTGATCGAATAATATTACAAACAGCTTTGTTTCACAGCCGCCGTTCAGTTTGACCGGCGGCTGTTTCGTTTGAAAACGAATTGCGCTACTTAATCCTAATGGCGCAAAAAAAAGCACACGAAGTCGATCAGTTTATTGGAAAGCCGAGCAGCTCGTTTCCGGTTGTGCTGCTCTACGGCCCTGATAAGGGGCTGGTGAGCGAACGTGCGCGTCGATACGCGCAGGCGACCAAGCTTCCGCTCGATGATCCCTTTGCCGTCATCCGCATGGAAGCCGATGAAATCGATGCCGATCCTTCAAAGCTCGCAGACGAAGCGCGGACAATTTCGATGTTCGGCGGCGAGCGGCTCATCTGGATCAAGAATGCAGCCGGGCAAAAGAAGCTCGCGGATGCCGTGAAACTTCTGGTGAGCGAGCCACCGCGTGAAACCTATATTCTGGTTGAAGCAGGTGATCTCAAGAAAGGCGCAGGCCTTCGCAGTGCTGTAGAGAACGGTTCTGCTGGTATGGCGTTGCCCTGCTATTCAGATGATGCGCGCGGCATAGACGGTGTGATTGACGACGTTCTAGCCGAATGGAAAATGCAGATCACCATGGACGGGCGCCAGCTGTTGCGGGCAAGTCTTGGCGGCGATCGTCTTGCCACGCGTGGCGAGCTGGAAAAGCTCTGCCTTTATGCGCGCGGCAAGGAGCGCATTGACATAGATGATGTGCGGGAAGCCGTTGGCGATGTGGCCGGGCTTTCGACCGACGAAGTGGTGGATGCTGTCCTAAACGGCGATCTGTCGCGTTTTGAGATGACATTTGACCGCGTCGTAAAATCAGGCACAGCACCCTTCTTGGTGCTCAACACAGCAGCTCGTCAGTTCCAACAGATACAGACCCTACGCCATATAGCAGACACTGAGCGCAAAAGTGCTTCAGTCGTTGTTGCATCGGCACGGCCTCCGATCTTCTTCAACCGCAAAAAGCTGATTGAAAACGCCGTCGGCCGCTGGAATGCCGACAGTCTTTCCCGTGTGATGGAACGTCTGCAACGCGCGGTCCTTGAAAGCCGTCAGAATGCGGCATTGGCTGTGCCGATCATCCGCCAATGCTTGCTGGCGATTTCGGTAGAAGCCGTGAAACTCTCGCGCCGATAGAATTCTAACCAAGCTTTAGCTGCAGGCTTTCCTGATACTTGCGCCACAGCGAGACCAACCAGCCGCCAAAATAGCCCGCTGACGCGCCAGATACGACGGCTGTTATCAATGTAAGGGATGCGTGCTCTCCCGGATAAAACGCGTTCAGCACTGCCAGCACATATTGAGAGCAGAAGAAAATCAGATTTCTGATCAGCGGCAAAATCGTGCCCGCACGCTCGATAGTTTTGTTCTCACGATCAACCGCCAGAATGCGCGGCCCCGTGAAATATCCGACAGGTGCCAGCACAAACAGGCCCACAAACCATGCCATCAGAAACGTGCTGAACTGATCTGAATTGCTGTCGAAATGCAAAAAGCCAACAGCGATGAAAATCACCGGCACAAATAGCATTCGCCAAACGGTCACTGTTCGTGTTTCACGCCCTTTGATCCCCGTTATGATGAGATAAGCAAGCAGGCCCCAAACATAGACAGGCGTGTGAATGATTATTTGTGTTAACATTTCCATAGATGCAGTATCTCCCAAGCCCGGCGATAAACAAGCAGCGTCTTAATACTATACGACTTAAAAGCACTTCAATAGAAACCGGTTACACGGACCCATTGATGACATTTCGGGACTTACAGCGGTTCCAGTTAGAAATGAATCGTTGGAACCACTGTAACTATTTGTTTTTACGCATTATCCGACGCAAAACCGCTTCGCACTTTTGCTGGAAATGCTATAATCAACAGCCCGTGAGTACCCTCACCCAATCTTGAGTTCATCTCTCTGCTCAACAGTATTAGCTTCATTGAAAGAAACGAAATCGCAAGATTCCGGTCCCTACATATAGTTATAACCTATTGGAATAAAACGATGATTGGCTGCATTCCCCCGATTCTTCTGCTCATGCTCGGCGCAATGCTTGGCTGGCTGATCGGTGGCAATTATGGTGCGGTCTGGGGAAGCTCAATCGGCGTGATCATCGGCATCGTCCTGATGATTATCATCGTCTTTTCGTTCATGAAAGCCCGAGGCCGCTAAAGCATGTGTCGGAAAAGTTGGGACCGTCTTCGCCGGGATTTCTATACACTCGACTGGTTTTTGTTCTCGCTACGATCCGATAACGAAGTGTCAAAAACAAAGAGATGGAACGAGCTGAGTGGACACAGTTAATCGCGACACACTTTAACGAAAAAAACCGTGAAACAGATGATGTTCCACGGTCTCAAATACCAAGTGTCTGACGAAATAGTATCAGCTCTGCAGACGACGGCAAATCTCGTCGAGCTGCTCGAGCGAGCTGTAGCGAATTTTGACATCGCCACCACGTTCGCGATGGTTGATCTCAACCTTCATTCCAGTGACATCGGACAGCAGCTTTTCAAGCGCTTTAGTGTCAGCATCTTTCTCGATGGGCACACTCTTGCCCGGCTTCGGCTCGGTGCCGTTGCGTGCCTGAGACAAGGCCTCAACCTGACGCACGGACAGACCCTCTTTCACAACCCGTTCAGCCAGAGCGGTCGGGTCTTCCATCGTGATCAGGCTACGGGCATGCCCAGCTGACAAAGCGCCATCAGAGATAAAATCCTGTACGCGTTGCGGCAGTTTTAAAAGACGCAGCGTATTGGCCACATGGCTGCGGCTTTTGCCGATAACCTGGGCCAGATCGTTCTGCGTATAATCGTGATTGTCGATAAGCTGTTGATATCCCATAGCTTCTTCGACCGCGTTGAGGTCAGCACGCTGTACGTTTTCAACGATTGCAATCTCAAGCGCCACGCGATCATCAACATCGCGGATGATCACCGGGATGCTGTCGACGCCCGCGCGCTGCGATGCGCGCCAGCGACGTTCACCGGCGATCAGCTCAAAGCGATCAGGTTCGCCTGGTGCGGGACGAACCACGATTGGCTGAACGACACCGTGTTCCTTGATCGACTGCGCCAGATCTTCGAGTTCGACTTCCGAAAACATGCGACGCGGATTGCGCGGATTGCGTGTTACGAACTCAATCGGAACATTACGCTCGCTTGAAATCGGCACCTTGCGTTCTTCCGCCGGGCGGTCGATTTCACCGATCAGGGCGGCCAAGCCGCGGCCAAGGCGCTTTTTTGAAGGATCGTCGTTCATCGTCGGCAGTTCCTGCAATTGTTACGTAGTCGAATCGATAAAGTACCGTTATCCGATACTCGCTTATTGTTATGCGGCCTGAAGCTGCCGCTCACGCTGAATAACTTCGGAAGCAAGCTGTAGATAGGCCTGACTGCCTGCACATTTCAGGTCATACAGAATAGCTGGCTTGCCATGCGATGGCGCCTCCGAAACACGCACATTGCGTGGAATAACAGTACGATAGACTTTCTCGCCCATGAAAGCGCGAACGTCTTCAACAACCTGAGAAGCGAGGTTGTTGCGGCTATCGAACATGGTCAGCACGATGCCCTGAATGGTCAGTTCAGGATTAATCGTCGACCGAACCTGATTGACCGTCTGGAGCAACTGGCTGAGACCTTCGAGCGCGAAGAACTCACACTGCAACGGAACCATCACGGAATCTGCTGCTGCCATCGCATTGAGCGTCAGAAGATTGAGCGATGGCGGGCAATCCACCAGCACATAAGAAAACTTTTCTGCAACAGCTGAATCGAAACGCAGCGCATCACGCAAGCGGCGCGTACGATCGGGCGCCTGCGCGATTTCCATTTCGATACCGAGCAAATCGAGTGTTGACGGAACGATGTACAGATTTGGAACATCGCTCTGCATGGCGGCTTCATTCACGGAAGCTTCCTGCGTCAGCACGTCATAAGACGATAATGGACGGTTCTGCCGGTCAATACCAAGCCCGGTACTTGCGTTACCCTGCGGATCGAGATCGACAATCAGCACAGTTTCGCCAATGGCGGCCAATGCGGTAGCCAGATTAATGGCGGTCGTTGTCTTGCCAACGCCACCCTTCTGGTTCGCAATGGTTATGATCCTGGATCTCTTGTTCATACCGTCGCCCTGCTGCTTTCTGCTCTGAGATAACGAATTAGTCTGCAATGCGTCGAAGATTGCTGATTTCGAGTATCACCGAAGCTTTATCGATAGCACTTTCATGTTGTACCAGATCGAAACGCCAGCCGACACGGCTTTCATCGATTTCTCTCTGGTAATCCCGACCTTTTTGAAAAAGAGCCTTTGAACCCTTGGTAAGCCAAGGCTCAGCGAGTTCGAAAAGATCGTTCAACGAGGCGAGTGCGCGGGCTGTTACGACATCCGGCACGTCGATTTTATCCCACATCGATTCAATGCGGGCAGAGTGAATGCGCGCTGGCACAGCCAGATGGCCTGCAGCTGTACGAAGAAATGCAGCCTTTTTTCCCGCACTTTCGACCAGATCAATCGAAGCACCCTGAACTTCCTTCAGAAAGCAGGCGGTTACGATACCGGGAAAGCCGCCGCCAGATCCGAGATCAATCCACCGCTTAGCGTCGGGAGCGAGCGGAAATATCTGCGAACTGTCGAGAATATGGCGGCTCCACAGGTCCGCAAGGGTAGAAGGTGACGCCAGATTAATGGCCGAAGACCACTTGCGAAACAGCTCTTCAAAGGCAATCAGCCGCTCATTTGTTTCACGTGAAACACCCGGAACAATAGTTTTCAAGCTTGAATAACGGCTATCCACAGTCATGCTACGCTTTTCCCGGCGTTCAGTTCAGCAGCAGCACGCTCACGCCCGCTATGCTTCTTAATATGCGTGATAAGCAGAGCAAGGGCTGCAGGTGTAATACCTTCAACGCGCTGCGCTTCTGCAATTGTCTCCGGCATACGCTGTTTGAGCTTAAACTTGAGCTCGTTCGACAGGCCAGAAATGGCATCAAAGTCCAACGACGCAGGAATGAAGAGACGCTCTTCCCGCTCCATCACAGCAATATCGCTTTGCTGACGATCCATATAGACCGAGTATTGAGCTTCGATTTCCAGCGCTTCCCGCGTGATCGAATCAATGCTGTTCAGCTCTGGCCAGATAGCCTGCAGTTTCTGTAGATCAATATCTGGATAGGACAGAAGATCATAAGCCGAGCGACGCACCCCATCCTGATTAAGATGGAGCTCATAACGACTTGCCTGGTTTGGTGTAATCGTGAGTTCCTTCGTCAAATCGCGCGCTGCCGACAATGCGTCCTGCCGTGCTGCAAACTTCTCGCGGCGCTCGGATTCAAGAATGCCGAGCTGATCGGCCAAAGGCGTGAGCCGCTGATCAGCATTGTCAGCACGCAAAGACAGGCGGAATTCGGCGCGTGAGGTGAACATGCGATAAGGCTCGCTTACACCACGCGATGTCAGATCGTCGACCATAACGCCAATATAGGCTTCCGTGCGCTGAATAATAACTGGCTCGCTACCCCCTGCCCGCTTTGCAGCATTAAGACCAGCAAGGAGACCTTGTGCGCCTGCTTCTTCATAACCGGTCGTGCCATTAATCTGGCCAGCAAGGAACAGACCAGTCACGCGGCGTGTCTCCAGACTGCGCTTCAATTCGCGGGGATCGATGAAGTCATATTCAATTGCGTAGCCAGGCTGCAGCATAATCGCCTTTTCAAGACCGGGAATAGTCTTGAGATAAGCGAGCTGTACTTCCTCCGGCAGAGAGGTCGAAATGCCATTTGGATAGACGGTATGATCGTCCAGCCCTTCCGGCTCCAGAAATATCTGATGCCCATCGCGATCACCAAATTTGACGATCTTGTCTTCAACGGATGGGCAATAGCGCGGACCGACCCCTTCGATAGAACCGGAATACATTGCAGATCGATGAAGATTGGCGCGAATGATTGCGTGCGTTTCAGGTGTCGTGCGCGTGATACCACAATCAATCTGTGGAGTGGTGATCTTGTCAGTCATCAACGAGAATGGAACCGGCTCTTCATCTGCCGATTGCATATCAAGGCTCTTCCAGTCGATCGTTCGACCGTCGAGACGCGGTGGCGTCCCCGTCTTGAGGCGCCCGACTGCAAAACCTAAACCGCGCAAAGTATCCGACAGTCCAAGCGCCGGGTTCTCGCCCATACGGCCTGCCGGGATTTTCTTCTCACCAATATGAATAAGGCCGTTCAGGAATGTACCGGTTGTCAGGACCACAGCCGCACAAGTCAGCGCGCAACCGTCACCGAGAATAACCCCGGTGATAGCTCCGTCCGTTACGCGAATATCTGAAGCGCCGCCCTCAACAACTGTCAGATTATCCTGCGCCGAAATAAGCTCCTGCATCGCAAGCCTATAAAGCTTGCGGTCAGCCTGTGTGCGGGGACCACGAACGGCTGGTCCTTTACGGCGATTGAGCAAACGGAACTGGATGCCCGCCTTATCTGCAACCCGCCCCATCAAGCCGTCGAGCGCGTCGATCTCGCGAACAAGATGACCTTTGCCCAGACCACCAATCGCAGGATTGCAGGACATCACGCCAATCGTATCGAAGCGATGCGTGACGAGAGCAGTGCGAGCGCCAGCGCGCGCGGAAGCTGCCGCAGCTTCGCAGCCTGCATGTCCACCACCAATGACGATAACATCAAAAGCTGTCGCTTCGGCAGAACCTATGTTGTTCATACTGATGCTTCCGAATCCAATCTAGGCATTCCCAGCAAAAGTGCCATGCAGCTTTGCGTTGGATAATGCGTAAGGCAAAGAGGGAGAGCGTATCAGAAAATGTCGCCAATCGGAATCGCTCTGGAAAGCAGTCTCTTTGACATGTTTATGCTTTCAACGGAAGGGGTAACCCGACCGAGGTGCGATCAACTCTTTGATAAATTTGATACGAAACTCGACTCACGGATGCGAACGGGAGTCAATAAGCCTATGCAGATTCCACAGATGTTTCACGTGAAACATTTCTTTGGGTCGCAAACACAGCTCTCACTGTTTCACGTGAATCACTCATTTTCCGATGCAGAATTGCGAGAAAATAACATCCAATATTTCCTCAACGTCGACATCGCCTGTAATGCGTCCGAGATATTGCGATGCGCGGCGCATGTTTTCAGCGCGCAATTCCAGCGGTAGATCATCTCGCTCTGCCGCTATTGAGATTTCAGAGATTGTCGATTGCAGCAAATTAATATGTCTCTGGCGCGTTGGTACTGCGTCATTGATCAAGCCTATCCGTTCCTCGGCAAAGGATTGCAGAGCTTTCAGTAATTGATCGAGGCCATCAGCCGTCTTGGTGGAAATTTCAAACTGCCAGTCAGCAGAAACAGCAGCATTGCCAAGGTCAGCTTTGGTTCCCACGGTCCAGATATCCGCACTGCCCTCTTCCAAAGTTACTGCAATCGGTTTCTGCATATCCTCAAGCATCAGAACCAGATCAGCCTCGGCCGCGCGTTCGCGGGCTCGTTCAATCCCGATACGCTCAACCTGACTGGTTGTCTCGCGCAATCCAGCTGTGTCAGTCACATAGACCGGGATGCCGCCGAGGTTGAGTTTAACTTCAAGCAGATCGCGTGTTGTACCCGCCTCTTCCGAGATAATTGCGATCTCCCGACCGGCAAGGAAGTTGAGCAGGCTCGACTTGCCGGCATTGGGTGCGCCAGCTATGACGACATGTAAACCATCCCGCAACATCGCGGCTCGTTTGCCGCTTTCAATATGGCGGATAATTTCGCTTTGCAGAGACTTGAGTTGCTCCCATACCTGCCCCGAAACGGAACCAGGCACATCACTTTCATCAGCGAAGTCGAGTTCAGCCTCAATCAATGCGCGGGATCGAATAAGCTTCTGACGCCACTCTGTATAAAGCTGCCGCTGCGCTCCGGACGCGACCTGTAATGCAAGGCGACGCTGGCCTTCCGTTTCCGCCGCAATCAGATCGGCCAGACCTTCAGCAATCGTCAGATCCATCTTGCCATTGGTGAAAGCACGACGGGTAAATTCACCCGCTTCCGCAATTCGGGAATTCGGGAAAGTGCTGAGTTCTTCCAAGAGCTTTTCGACCACTGCAATGCCGCCATGCAGATGAAATTCCGCGCAATCTTCGCCAGTAAAGCTGTTCGGACCTGGAAAGAAAAGTGCCAAGCCCTTATCGATCGCATCGCCATTACGCGTTAGAAAAGTCTTATACGCAGCGTATCTCGGTTCAATAGCCTTTCCAAGAATCGTTTCGATAACGAATCGAACTTGTGGGCCGGATATGCGTACCACCGCCACACCGGAAGGCAAGCGTCCACTCGACAAGGCGAAAATCGTGTCCTGAAGATGTTGCGGCTCGCTCATTTGATTTCCCGTTCTATATAGATGACTACGTGATATTCATTCGTGTCAGGAAAGAAAAGGCTTATGACTGATATCAGCAGCAACAGGCTCGGCAGAGAGCCAAGCGCTTATCTTCGTCAACACGCCGATAATCCGGTTTACTGGCAGCCATGGGGCAAGCAAGCGCTCGATGCTGCACGCGAACTGGACCGCCCTATCCTGCTTTCTGTCGGTTATGCGGCATGTCACTGGTGCCATGTGATGGCGCATGAGTCTTTCGAGAACCCGGAAATCGCGGAAGTCATGAACGCGCTTTTCGTTAATGTAAAAGTCGACCGCGAAGAACGACCGGATATCGACCAAATTTATATGGCCGCTTTAAGCGCCATGGGGCAGCAGGGTGGCTGGCCGCTCACCATGTTCCTGCGCCCTGACGGTAAGCCTTTCTGGGGCGGAACCTATTTCCCACCCCAGGCGCGGCATAACATGCCCGGCTTCGTTGATGTGCTCAAAGCCGTCAACAATCTCTGGCAGGGAAATAAAGAAAAAATTAATCATAATGCCGAGGCTGTATTCAACCATCTGGAAGCCCAGTTGGCTGCTCAAAGCGAAGCGCGCGCCAATGAAGTGACACGCTTTAACGAAGTCGCAGACCGCATCCATGCCATGTTTGATCCGGTACGTGGCGGCATAGATAATGCGCCCAAGTTCCCCAATGCACCCTTCATGGATGCCTTATGGCTGTCCTGGCTCTATAATCGCGAAGTTTCAAATCGCGACGCGTTTCTGCTTTCTCTCAGAACAATGTTGCAAGGTGGCATTTACGATCATCTGGGTGGCGGGCTTTGCCGCTATAGCGTCGATGCCGATTGGCTGGTGCCGCATTTCGAAAAGATGCTGTATGACAATGCGCAGGTCATTCGCCATGCGACCTACGCCTATGCGGAAACGCAAGATGATTTGTTCCGCATCCGAATCGAAGAGGTTATCGATTGGCTGATGCTCGAAATGCGCTTGCCCGACGGAAGTTTTGCATCCAGTCTGGATGCTGATAGCGAGGGTGAGGAAGGCAAATTTTATATCTTCACCGGCAGCGAGTTTGATGCCGTCCTCGGTGATCAGGCTGAAAGCTTCAAATCCTGGTATGGCGTGAAGCCCGCAGGCAATTTCGAAGACAGCAACATTCTCAATCGCCTTCACGCTGTCGGCGAACCAGCAATGCTCCCGCCGGATATAGAAGCTTCGAAACAGAAGCTGTTGGCTTATCGCAGCCAACGCGTCCGCCCAGGACGAGATGAAAAGGCACTGACAGACTGGAACGCACTGACAATTCGCGCACTGGCTGAAGCGGGACGCAGTTTTCAAAGGCAGGACTGGATTGAATATGCCGTCACCGCTTATCGTTCGATAGGGTCATCTTTTCAGAATGGTCGCATGGCGCATTGCCGGATGGATGACGTGTTACTCTACCCTGCCCTCTCCACCGATTACGCAGCGATGATTAATGCTGCCCTGTCACTCTTTGAAGCGACAGGAGATCGAACATTCATCGTTGATGCTGTGGCACTTAAAGATGCACTAGATGCAGCCAATCGCGATGCATCAGGCAACTATCGGCTTTCGGCGCTTGATGCGGAAGATGTCATTCTCCATGCCTATGGCGATTATGACGAAGCGATCCCCAGTGCTACAAGCCAGATCATCGAAGCTTTCACGCGCCTGTTTCTCGTGACCGGTGATCTGCATCTTTATAATCAGAATGAGCGTCTGGTTGAACAAGCCATGGGCCGCGCTCTGGTACAACAATATGGTCAGATCGGTATTTTGAACGCTGCCCGCTTTGCAGCCGAACCATTATCTTTGGTGATTGCCGAGGAAAGCAGTGAGGGCGAACTAAGCTTGATCGCTCAACACAATCCCGATCCACGGCGGGTCGATAAGTTCGTTCCGTTTGAAGCCTGTAAAGCGATTGAACTTCCAACAGGCGGCACCGCACATGCTGATAAACCTTCAGCGTGGCTCTGTAAGGGGCAAGTGTGCCTTGCGCCGGTAGATACCCCGGCTGCACTCGAAATCCTCCTCAGAGGCCATTCCTGAGGTATTATAGCATTTCCAGCAAAAGTGCGAAGCGGTTTTGCGTCGGATAATGCGTAAAAACAGATAGTTGCAGCGGTTCCAACGATTTAATCCTAACTGGAACCGCTGTATTGATGAATACAAAAACGCCGCGCTGATTTCTCAACGCGGCGTTTTCTATTAATTGCAATCTTTGGATTACGTGTTCATCGAGTCGAAGAACTCGCCATTGCTCTTTGTCTGCTTGAGCTTGTCGATGAGGAATTCGATCGCGTCGGTTGTTCCCATCGGTGCAAGGATACGGCGCAGAACGAAAATCTTCTGAAGATCGGCGCGTGGGACGAGCAGGTCTTCCTTACGCGTACCGGACTTGAGAATATCCATGGCCGGGAAGATACGCTTGTCCGCAACCTTGCGGTCGAGAACGATTTCCGAGTTACCCGTGCCCTTGAATTCTTCAAAGATCACTTCGTCCATGCGCGAGCCGGTGTCGATCAGCGCCGTTGCGATGATGGTGAGCGAGCCACCTTCTTCGATGTTACGGGCTGCACCGAAGAAGCGCTTCGGACGCTGTAATGCGTTTGCATCCACACCACCGGTCAGAACCTTACCCGATGACGGCACAACAGTGTTGTAGGCGCGTCCCAGACGGGTGATGGAGTCGAGAAGGATCACAACGTCACGGCCATGCTCGACCAGACGCTTGGCCTTTTCAATAACCATTTCGGCAACCTGAACGTGGCGCGATGCCGGTTCATCGAAGGTCGAAGAAACAACTTCACCCTTCACCGAACGCTGCATGTCAGTCACTTCTTCCGGACGTTCGTCGATGAGAAGAACGATCAGATAGCATTCAGGATGATTTGCAGTGATCGAATGAGCGATGTTCTGCAACAGGACCGTTTTACCGGTACGTGGCGGAGCGACGATCAGACCGCGCTGGCCCTTGCCGAGTGGTGCCACGAGATCGATAACGCGAGACGACAGATCCTTCGAAGTCGGAACTTCAAGTTCCATCTTGAAGCGCTCATTCGGATAGAGCGGTGTCAGGTTATCGAAATGAACCTTGTGGCGGATCTTTTCAGGATCTTCAAAGTTGATCGTGTTGACCTTGAGAAGAGCGAAATAACGTTCGCCTTCCTTTGGACCACGGATCGGGCCTTCTACCGTATCGCCGGTCTTCAGCGAGAAGCGGCGAAGCTGGGAAGGAGAAATATAAATATCGTCAGGACCCGGGAGATAATTGGCGTCGGCAGAGCGCAGGAAGCCAAATCCGTCCTGCAGCACTTCAACAACGCCCTCGCCGATAATTTCGACGTCTTGAGCAGCAAGGCTTTTGAGGATCGCGAACATCAGTTCCTGCTTGCGCATGGCGCTCGCGTTTTCGACCTCAAGCGTTTCGGCAAATGCCAGCAGCTCGACCGGGGTCTTATTTTTAAGTTCTTGTAGTTTCATTTCCTGCATGTGTGAGGAACTCTTTTGAAATTTAAGGAGAAAATGCAGTTGTTCGGAAAGGTGGGTCACTTGAGTTGTGACCGGCATCGAAGGCCTGCTGTCATGGTGGGAAGAGGACTCATCCATACCGGTTTGCAGCATGAAGAGCAAGTGTCACATAAGGTGTGTCGGTCTTTTGTTCAATAGGTAAAAGCTAGTGCGAGTCTCAGAAAATGGAAAGTGGCTCTGCTAAAAATACCCGGAGCCAAATAAAAAGCCCGGATAAATACCGGGCTTTCTTTATAAAATTTGGAAATCAGAACGGTTTCACGATCACCAGAATGACAATGAGTATCATCAGGATTGTCGGTACTTCATTGATAATTCGCCAATGTTTGGCTGATTTTGTGTTCTTATCCTGCGCAAAAAGGCGCGTGGCTTTGGAAAGATAGCCATGCAGGCCCGACAGCAGCACCACGAGCAGAAGCTTTGCGTGCAGCCAGCCACCCTGAAAACCGAAAATTTCCCAGGCCATCCAGAGACCGGCAATCCACGTTACAATCATAGCGGGATTTATGATGAAACGCAGCAACCTGCGCTCCATAACCTTGAAGGTTTCGGACGTTTCAGAGCCGGGTGTTGCGGCGCAATGATAGACGAAGAGCCGCGGCAGATAGAGCATTCCCGCCATCCAGGCGATAACGGCAATGACGTGGATCGCCTTGACCCAAAGATAAGCATCAGCTGGATTCACGTGAAACAATCCCCATAAACCGAGTATCACAACCACCAGAGCGACGATGGTACGGATCAGAGCGGCCTTACCGCTGTTTGTTTTGTCAGAAGCCACCATCAGTAGCCTCCACGAACTCGATCAATCATGCGCTGAACATTCTCAATCGGTGCCTGTGGCGTAATTCCATGGCCCAGATTGAAGATCAGTGGACCCTGCCCGAGATTTTTGAGGATCGCATCAACGCCTTCGTCCAAAGCTTCGCCACCGGCCACAACGCGCAAGGGATCAAGATTTCCCTGGATAGCGCCTTCGGTCTGAAGTTCACGCGCAAAGGAATTCGGCACAGACCAGTCAAGGCCCAGAACGTCAACGCCGGTTTTTTCACGATAGCCCGCGTAAAGCATTCCGGCACCTTTCGGGAAACCGATGATGCGGGCCTCGGGATAAACTGCCCTCACCTTTTGCACAATGCGGGCCACCGGACGAACACAGAAGCGTTCAAAGCAATCTTCATCCAGAACCCCCGACCAGGAATCGAAAATCTGCACGGCATCCGCACCTGCATCGAGCTGTTCGATGAGATATTCGGCTGAAACATCTGCCAGATCATTCAAAAGCTTTTCAAAGGCTTCCGGGAAGCGATAGGCAAACAGGCGGGCGGGAGCCTGATCTGGAGTGCCATGACCGGCGATCATATAGGTCGCAACGGTCCAGGGAGCGCCACAGAAGCCCAACAGCGTTGTTTCCTCGGGTAACTGCTCGCGGAGCAGCCGAACCGTCTCATAGACCGGCTCAAGGCGTTTTGCGACACCTTCTGTCTCAAGCCAGAAGATTTCATCCGCATCAATCGGTGTCATCAAAGGCCCTCTTCCTTCTTCAAAGCGAAGGTCTCGTCCAAGGGCGTGAGGGACAACCAGAATATCTGAAAACAGAATGGCTGCATCAAAGCCAAAACGGCGGATAGGCTGAAGCGTCACTTCGACAGCCAGATCGGGCGAATAGCAAAGGTCGAGAAAGCTTCCGGCTTGTTTGCGCACTTCGCGATATTCAGGAAGGTAGCGTCCGGCCTGACGCATCATCCAGATCGGTGGTGGAAAGACTGCCTCACCATCCATCACTTTCAAGACCTTGCGCTTCATTGCATTCCACCCTGTTCGATCGGTTTTCGTTATCTCGTGTGAAAGTTTTCCCGTCCGGCTTTCATAAAGAAAGGATGATTCAGGAATCTTTTGATTCTTAGAGTCTGTTGGAATCGGGGATTAAGGTTTGTCCGTCTTTTCCCCACAGTTCCTCTCGGGCCATCTATGCCTGTGCGAACATTCACCGATAGTCTGAACAAAAGCAATGAAAACTCAAATCTTTCATTGAATATAAGGAGTTACCAATTGCCGCAGCTTTGCACAATTTGTGGATAGGCTGGGTATATCGCAAGGTTTTCCAAATGTTACGAGTCTTGTCCACAATCGCTTTTGAAAGCTTCACACATGTTGGCTCGCTGTGGATGACTTGCCAAGTTTCCCACCGCCTGCCATGGCTTGTGGATGGAGCCTCCAATTTACGCACAGTCGTCAACAGGGAGGGGAGAAAACTGTGACCAGACCGCTTTCTTACTTTCATCTTCATCTGATTTCTGATGCGACAGGAGAGACTCTCCTCGCTGCAGGGCGTGCTGCGGCCGCTCAATATGCCAATGCGCGCGCGATTGAGCATATCTATCCGCTCATCCGAACCGAGAAGCAGCTGCGTAAAGTTCTGGAGAATATTGACGCTGAACCGGGCATTGTTCTCTATACAATTGTCGATCAGAAGCTCGCGGCTATCATTGATGAAACCTGCGCCGAAATGGGCGTACCGAGCGTTTCGGTGCTCGAACCGGTGCTCAATACGTTTCAATCTTATCTGGGCGCGCCAGCGCACCGTCGCGCCAGTGCGCAGCATGTGCTCAATGCCGATTATTTCCGCCGGATCGATGCGCTCAATTTCACGATGGAACATGATGACGGGCAATTGCCGCCCGATATAGAGGAAGCGGACGTCATTCTTGTCGGCATTTCGCGAACCTCAAAAACGCCCACAAGCATTTATCTCGCCAATCGCGGTATCAAGGCGACCAATGTGCCGATTGTGCTTGGCATCCCCCTCCCCGATCAGCTTTTTACCGCAAGGCGTCCGATGATCGTGGGGCTGGTTGCAACGGCTGAGCGCATTTCGCAGATCAGACAAAACCGTCCACTGGGCAATGTGCCATCTCTTGATACCGGACTTTATACAGACCGCGTTTCAATTTCCGAAGAACTGGCTTATGCCCGCAATCTCTGTAACCGGCACAGCTGGCCGATCATTGATGTGTCGCGCCGGTCAATTGAAGAAACGGCGGCTGCTATTCAATCTCTGCTGCGCGAAGGCAGGAAGGAAGACCTGACATGACGACAAAGCTTATTCTCGCATCCAAAAGTCCGTTTCGGTCGGCACTGCTGAAAAATGCCGGCATCGAATTTTTGGCTGAAAGCGCGGATATTGATGAGCGCTTGGTTGAAGCGCCGCTTTATAAGTCGGGCGCTACGCCAGAAGAAGTCGCACAGGTTCTGGCTGAAGCAAAAGCTTTGTCGGTCAGCGAAAACAATCCCGATGCGGTGGTGATCGGTTGCGATCAGACGCTTTCGCTGGGGGATGAGATTTTCCACAAGCCTGTGGATATGGAAGCAGCGCGGCGCCAGTTGCTGCAGTTTTCGGGCAAGACACACCAGCTCAACAGCGGCGTGGTTCTGGTTAAAAACGGCGAGACCCTGTGGCGTCATGTTTCTGTGGCACGCATGACGATGCGCAATCTCGATCCGGGTTTTGTCGGTCGTTATCTCGGTCGGGTTGGCGACGTTGCTCTTTCCAGTGTCGGCGCTTATCAGGTCGAAGGTCCGGGCATTCAGCTTTTCGAGAAAATCGAAGGCGATTATTTCACCATCGTCGGACTGCCGCTTCTGCCCCTGCTTGATGAATTGAGGAAGGAAAATCTGATCGATGGCTAACAAGGCATTCGTCACGGGCTTTCCAATAAAGCATTCGCGGTCGCCGCTCATTCACGGCTTCTGGCTGAAAGAGCACGGCATCGAAGGCTCTTATGAAGCCATTGAAGTGCTTCCTGAAAATTTTGCGGAATTTGCTGCTTCGCTTGCAAAAAACGGCTTTGCCGGCGGCAATGTCACGATCCCGCATAAGGAAGTGGCTTTCGCAACCGTTGACAGCCGTGATGCGGCAGCGGAGGCAATTGGCGCAGTGAATACACTCTGGATAGAGAGTGGAAAGCTCTGCGGCGGCAACACTGATGCCTATGGCTTTGCTGCCAATCTCGATGCACTGGCACCGGGTTGGGACAATGCCAATATGGCTCTGGTTCTGGGCGCAGGTGGTGCAGGGCGCGCCATCGTCCATGCTTTGCAGACACGCGGGTTTTCGCGCATCGCCATCGTCAATCGCACGTTGAGCCGCGCTGAAGAACTGGCAAGCCATTTCGGCGAAGGGGTTTCTGCTCATGGATGGGATGCGGCGCAGGCTTTGGTCAAAGATGCCGGTCTGATCGTCAACACGACATCGCTGGGTATGAGCGGACATATGACCAGTGGGGGCGAGGCGACAGAGTTTCCGCTTGATCTGAGCGAGGCGCAGAAATCAGCTGTTGCTACCGATATTGTTTATATTCCGCTCAAGACGCCGTTTCTGGCCAGCGCTGAAGCAGCGGGTCTTAAAACTGTCGATGGGCTTGGCATGTTGCTGCATCAGGCGGTTCCGGGTTTTGAACGCTGGTTTGGCAAAAGACCAGAAGTGACAGAAGCACTTCGTAATTATATTCTGGATGATATGAAAAAGGCTGGTGCTTTATGATCATCCTCGGACTGACCGGCTCTATAGGCATGGGAAAAACCACTGCGGCAAACATGTTTGTCGACAATGGTGTGCCGGTCTATAGCGCTGACGATGCCGTGCATCAGCTTTATTCGGGTCGGGCAGCCCCCCTGATCGAAGCCGCCTTCCCCGGAACGGTTGTGGATGGAACTGTTGACCGGACAAAGCTTTCGAGCGCTGTCCTCGGCAAACCAGAAGCGCTTAAAAAGCTCGAATCCATCATTCATCCACTCGTGCACGAAGAGGAAGCCGCTTTTCTTGCACGCGCGCGTGCTGATGGCGCCGATATCGCGCTGATTGATATTCCGCTGCTCTTTGAAACGGGTGGCCAAAGCCGTGTGGACAAGGTGGCTGTCGTTTCCGCCCCTGCCGACATTCAGCGTGAGCGTGTTCTTTCCCGCGCAGGCATGACGGAAGCGAAGTTCGAGGCCATTCTGGCCCGGCAGATGCCGGATGTTGATAAGCGTGCACGTGCGGATTTCGTCATCGATTCTTCAGGCGACTTTGACGAGACGCGGGCGCAGATCAAAGCCATCATCGCTGAATTGCGTGGAAAGCTTGCCAATCCATCCTGAGCTTCGGCTTGGCCGTGCTATAAAACATTAAATGACTTGAGAGGTTGCCATGCGTGAGATCGTTTTCGATACGGAAACCACTGGCCTTGAACGGCTGGAGGATCGCGTCATCGAAATCGGCGGTGTGGAAATGATCAACCGCTTTCCCACGGGCCGAACCTTCCATAAATTCATCAACCCGCAAGGGCGAAAGGTTCATGTCGAAGCGCTCGCCGTGCACGGCATCACCGACGAACAGTTGCTTAAAGAGCCGACCTTTGCTGATATCGTCGATGAGTTCATGGAATTTTTCGATGGTGCGAAGCTCGTGGCGCACAATGCCATGTTCGATCTTGGCTTCATCAATGCTGAACTGGACCGTCTTGGGAAACCGGAAATCGCCGTTGAACGTATCGTCGATACGCTCGCTCTGGCGCGCCGAAAACATCCAATGGGACCGAATTCGCTCGACGCGCTCTGCAAGCGCTATGGCATCGATAATTCGCACCGTACATTGCACGGCGCATTGCTCGATTCTGAAATTCTGGCCGAAGTCTATATTGAGCTGATTGGTGGCAAGCAGACCGCGCTCGGCCTTAGCTCATCCGGTAGTTCTGGTAATGATGATCGCTCCGGGAATGGCGGCAATATTGTCTTGCGCCAGCGCCCGGCACCTTTGGCACCGCGTATCAGCGATAAGGAGCGTGCAGCCCATGATGCCCTTGTTGCGAAAATGGGCGACAAGGCAATCTGGAAAAAATACGTTAGCTGACGTCGAAATAAAAAACCCCGCGAGAGCGGGGTTTTCTTTTTAGGTCGTTGTAGAGATTAGCTCTTTACAGCGCTCTTTGCCTGTTCTTCGGCCATACGGCTCTGGAACATCTGCGCGAAATCGATTGGATCGATCATCAGAGGTGGGTAGCCACCATTGCGCGTGGCATCTGCGATGATCTGACGGGCAAATGGGAACAGAAGACGTGGGCATTCGATGAATAGCAGCGGAAGCATATGCTCCTGCGCGATACCCTGAATGCGGAATACGCCGCCATAGACCAGTTCCGTGTTGAACAGAACGTCCTTGCCGTCGACAGCCTTGGCTTCGAGCGTCAGAACAACGTCGAAATCCGTTTCGGAAAGTGGATTGGCGTTTACATTGACATTGATGTTGATCGAAGGAGCCTTTTCGCGCGGGCGCAGCGACAGAGGCGCGCCTGGGCTTTCAAAGGAAAGATCCTTGATGTACTGGGCCAGAATGTTGAGGGACGGCTGGGCGGTTGCGCCATTGCCGTTCTTTACTTCGCCCGCAGCGGCCTTATCGCTCATTATCGGTATGCCTTCTCTTTAATGATTTATCTTGTTGCCCAAAAAGCAGTGATGCTTGGCTAGCATGTGTGCGTAGATGAGGCAAGAAACCGTTTTTACGTTAGCATTTGAGCGATTAGTGATCTTTGCGGTCCGGATTCCACGGCGAGTTTTCATCTGGCTTTGTCGAGTAATCTTCCGGGTCCAGATCAATCACATTATTTTCTTTCCGCTCATATGGACGATAGGCTTCCGAATAGCGTGTCGATGCTGTGGCAACCACCAGGCGATTGCGCACAAAGCGGTTCCAGACAAGATCACGGATGAAGGGCACAAAAAGCAGAAGGCCGATCGCGCTTGTAACAAAGCCGGGTACGATCAGCATGATGGCTGCGACCACGATCATCGCGCCATGCATCATTTCGCGATCTGGTACGCGTCCTGCGGCACTTTCCATGCGGATACGCTGCAAAAGCCCGAAGCCCTGCACGCGCAGCAGAAAAAAGCCGAGCATAGCACTCAGGATGACAAGACCCAGCGTTGCCAGAACACCGATCTCACTGCCGACGATCACAAAGCCGGCAATTTCGATGAACGGCATTGCCAGCATGACGAGAGGGGCAAAAGAAGAGGACACGGCAGTTATGACCTTATGTTGGTTGATTGGTATGTGATGAAACAAACTTCATTCGCATGTTTTATTCATGTCAAAAGCAAAAAACGCTTGGCATTTTTACGCAACATGTTTTGAGGAACGAAATTGAAACTGTCTATCATGCAATATCAGATAGGTATGCGTGATCTGGATTTGAATGATCAGTCAAGCCGATCTATATGTATATGTAACGAAATTCACGACGTGAGGAGGGATTTGCAATCCCGACCCGTTAACTGGTGGCAGGCGGTATGGAATTTTTTGATTTTGGCACGATATTCTTCTTCATTGCGGCGGTGGTGATCTTTCTTCAGCTGAGGAATGTTCTTGGTCGTCGCACCGGAAATGAAAAACCGCCAATTGATCCTTATACATCCGCTCGTAATTCCGATTCCCAGACCGCAGGTGGCGAAGCCGACAATGTCGTTTCGCTTCCGCAGCGTCCCGGTGAAAAGGATTTCTCAGCAATCGACAAGGTTGCACCAGCAGGAACGCCTGTGAATGACGGCCTTCGCTCCATTCAGGCAGCTGATCCAGCCTTTGATCCGGCAAGCTTTGTCGATGGTGTGAAGATCGCCTATGAAATGATCGTCATGTCTTTTGCCGATGGCGATCGCAAGGTTCTGAAAAACCTTCTGTCCAAGGAAGTCTATGAGGGCTTCGTTTCGGCAATCGATGAGCGCGAGGCGCGCGGTGAAAGCGTTCGCTCGACCTTTGTCGGTATCGACAAGGCAGAGATTGCCAATGCCGAAATGAAGGGCTCGGAAGCGCATGTGACGCTTAATATCGTGAGTCAGATGATTTCTTCTACGCTCGACAAGGACGGCAACGTGGTTGAGGGCGATCAGGAAAATGTCGTCGAAATCCGTGATCTCTGGACCTTCGCGCGCGATACGCGTTCGCGCGATCCAAACTGGAAGCTTGTCGCGACCGAAGCCGAAGACTAAAGAGAGTTGACGATTCAGGGCCGCTAATTTAGCGGCCCTTTTAATTATTGACGGATGCGGCTTGTGCATAATCTGGCGAACATCATACGACCGGTCAGTTTTTCAGATTGCCCGGGCTGGGATCAGGACGATCGGGCGCTCGCCTTTTCGGCCTTTCGTCGTTCAGCCGATTATGCGGAACATAATCGCTATAACAGCGGCAGCCTCGGTATCAGTTTCGAGGCGCTTACACCTGCTTTTGCCGCCGCGCGTTTGCTTGATAATCCGGATAGGGCGCAGGCCCGCGCTTTTTTTGAAGCGCATTTTGTTCCCTGCCGTATCGATGCAGAAGGGTTTGTGACGGCTTTTTACGAGCCGGAGATTGAAGCATCGCGCAGCTTAGACAAGCAATTCACGGTGCCGTTTCTGAGAAAACCTGATGATCTTGTGAAGGTCACCGATGAAAACCGTCCCCTGGGGCTCGATGCTTCTTACGCTTTCGCCCGGCAAACACAGGACGGTATTGTTGAATATGATGACCGCTGGACAATCGAGCAAGGCAGCTTGAAAAATCGCGGGCTGGAGCTTGCCTATGTTGCCGATCGGGTCGATGCATTTTTCGCGCATGTGCAGGGCGCAGCACGGCTGAAGCTTACCGATGGCAGTTTCATGCGGATCACTTACGCAGCCAAAACCGGCCATCCATTCACCGGGATCGGGCGCATTCTGGTTGCTAGAGGCGAGATTTCTGCTGAAAGCATCTCCATGCAGACAATCCGCCAGTGGCTGAAAGATCATCCTGAAGAAGCCGATGACCTTATCTGGCAGAACCGTTCCTATATTTTCTTCCGTGAAACGGCATTTGATAGTAATGATGGGCATGACGCAAATTTAGGGCAGATCGCAGCGGCCAAGGTTCCTCTGACAGCCGGTCGCTCAATCGCGGTAGACCGGCTTCTGCATACATTCGGAACGCCTTTCTATGTCGATGCGCCAAACGTAACGGAATTCGATCATACGCCCTTATCCCGGTTGATGATCGCGCAGGATACCGGCACGGCGATTGTCGGCCCTGCCCGCGGCGATCTTTTTGCAGGATCGGGTGATGCAGCCGGGGAAATCGCGGGCGGCATCAAGAGCAAGGCCGATTTTTATGCGCTGGTCCCGCGCGCTCTGGTCGGGAATTGATCCATGATCGATAAGAGCGAAAAATCCGCAAAAGATTATCTACGGCCTGAAGATCGCATTCTCTGGGAAACGGTGGCTAAAACAGCAAAACCTCTGTCTGGAAAGAAGCCGAAGGAAGAGGAAGAGTTTCCGGATTTCAAAACGGTGATGGCGCAGGAGGCTGAGAAAAAGCCTGCGAAAAAGGCGCCCTCGTCTGCAGCTGACACGCAGACGCTGAAAAAGAAGGTCAACTCGCTCAAGGAAATGCCGATCCATGCCTTTGATCGGCCAACCCATCGCAAGATTTCCAAAGGACGTGTGGATATTGAAGCACGCATCGATCTGCACGGGCTCACACAAAACGATGCTTATGAGCTGCTCTATGGCTTCCTGCTCAGCGCACATGCGCGCGGATTGAAGCATGTGATGGTGATTACCGGCAAGGGCCGCTCTTTCGGCAGCGAAGGCGTGCTCAAGCAGGCGGTGCCGCACTGGTTTTCGACGCCTTTGTTCCGGCTGCTGGTCAGCGCCTATGAAGACGCCGCGCGTCATCATGGTGGGCATGGGGCGCTTTATGTCCGCTTGCGCAGGCAGACCCAGGGCGGAGGTCTCATCCGATGACCCCCTTTGGCAAGCGGCTTCGTGATCTTCGTGAGGAACGCAACGTTACACAGAAAGAAATGGCTGCAGCGCTGCGCGTATCACCAGCCTATCTTTCGGCGCTGGAACACGGGCGGCGGGGACAGCCAACCTGGGATATGCTGCAGCGCATCATCACTTATTTCAATATTATCTGGGATGAGGCAGAGGAGCTGCAAAATCTGGCAGCTGTCTCGCATCCGCGCGTGGTGATCGATACGTCCGGTCTCTCGCCACAGGCGACCGAGCTTGCAAACCTTCTGGCACGTAATATCCGCATCATCGATCGCGAGACGATCAGACATCTGACGGAAGAAATCGAGGCGGCACGCAAGCGCCGCCGTGGCCTGAAGCCGCTAGAGCGGTTTTAGCTAATGCTGAGTCATTGAAACCGCTCTATCTATTTGTTTTTACGCATTTCCAGACGCAAAACCGGTTCCCACTTTTGCTGGAAATGCTCTGGTGCCCCGCTCCTAAAAAAGCGCTTTCAGTTCATCGAGCTTGGTGTTGACCAGCCAGCCATAGTAATTTTCCTGCGGCATCAAAGGCTCCTGCCCGGATGCCTTGCGCTGGGCATTTTCATTGGCAAGCGCGCGGGCGCGTGCTGTCGATCCGCCGGTATTGTACAGTGTCGCTGTCAGGCCGGGGTTTTTCGAAATATCGAAATCGGCAATCTGGCGATAATCGGTGATCGACTGCTTCAGCGTTGCCGCGATGTAAGGCAGTGTCAGATCAGGGTCCATGATGGTCTTGTAAACTGTATTGCCGTTCTCGGCATTAAGCTTCGGCAGACCCGATACACGATTGACCATGTCCGACATCTGCAGCGCGGTCAGCGGATTGATCTGGCCGAGGCCAAAGGTCTGGCCGGCATAGAACGGCTGGAAGAACACGGCGCTGAAACGATTGTTCGGATATGTCTTGCCGCCAACCGATTTTCCGCGGAACTGCTTGTTCCAAATCGTCTCGCGGCAGCTCCACAGCGAATAGCTGTCCTTGAACTTGAGGCATTCGGAAAACTCCGGACGCTTCACGAACTGGCCGATGCTTTCGCCATTATAACCAAAGCTCACGCCCTGGTTCACATAGGACATGGCCTTGACGTAATAGGTCTGCAATCGGTCATAGACATCGACATTGTAGGTATGTTCACCAACGATCGCACCGACAATATGGATCGGATCGATGCCATAAGCCGAAGCCGTTGACTTGATCTTCGAACGCAGCGAGGCGTCCTTTTTCAGAAGATTATAAATCTTGCGATACTTGGCTTCATAGGTCGTGCTCAGCTCCTTGGTGCGCTTGGCTGAGGCGCCGGGAATGGGAGGCTGTTCTGCACTGCGGTTTCCGGGCGGAACCGTAACGGCTGCATAGGCGCTCTGGCAGGAGAAAGCGATGGCAAGGCAGATGCCTGCAATACGGTTCAGTCGACTGGTCATTGCGCGGAAACGGCCCCAATATGGTAAACGATCTATAAAAGTTGCCGCAAAATAAAAAACCCCCTCGATGAAGTCGAGGGGATTTTTGTCTTTCGGGATTATGGGACCCAAGCGTGACTTTCTGGTCACGTTCCTGGATCGCATCTCAGGTTCTTTACAGAATGAAACGCGAAAGGTCCGTGTTCTTGGCCAGATCGCCGATGGTCTTGCGGACATATTCCCCATCGACCTTGAAGTCCGAACCGGCCTTGTCAGGTGCATTGTAGGAAATATCGTCCAGAACCCGTTCCATCACCGTCTGCAAGCGACGCGCGCCAATGTTTTCAACCGTCGAATTGAGATCGACCGCAATGTCAGCCAAAGCATCAATCGCGTCGTCCGTAATATCGAGTTTCACCTCTTCCGTCGCCATCAACGCAATATATTGCTTGATGAGGCTGACTTCGGTTTCAGTCAGAATCCGGCGGAAATCTTCACGCGTCAGCGCGTTCAACTCCACACGGATCGGCAGACGACCCTGAAGTTCCGGCAGCAGGTCGGATGGCTTGGAAACGTGGAACGCACCCGATGCGATGAACAGGATATGATCGGTTTTCACCGGACCATATTTCGTTGCAACAGTGGTGCCCTCAACGAGCGGTAGCAGATCGCGCTGCACGCCTTCGCGTGAGACGCCTGCTCCCATTCCGCCTTCGCGTGCTGCGATCTTGTCGATTTCGTCGAGGAAGACGATGCCGTCATTTTCGGTCGAACGCAGGGCTTCCTGAATGAGCTGATCCTGATCGAGTAGCTTGTCAGACTCATCATTGATCAGGATTGCATAGGATTCCTTGACCGTGGTCTTGCGCGTTTTGGTACGCCCGCCCATGGCCTTGCCGAAAATATCGCCGATATTGATCATGCCGATATTGGCACCAGGCATACCCGGAATTTCGAAATTCTGGCCTGAACCTGTATCGGCAACCTCGATCTCGATTTCCTTATCGTCCAGCTCGCCGTCACGCAGCTTCTTGCGGAAGCTTTCGCGGGTGGCAGGGCTTGCAGTCTTGCCGACAAGACCGTCAAGCACGCGCTCTTCAGCATTGATGTGTGCTTTGGCCTTCACGTCTTCGCGCTTCTTTTCACGCACCAGAGCGATCGCGGCTTCAACCAGATCGCGGATGATCTGTTCAACGTCGCGGCCGACATAGCCCACTTCGGTAAATTTGGTGGCTTCAACCTTGATGAAAGGAGCGCCTGCAAGCTTGGCGAGCCGACGGGAGATTTCCGTCTTGCCAACGCCGGTCGGTCCGATCATCAGGATGTTTTTTGGCATGACCTCTTCGCGCATCTGGCCTTCCAGCTGCTGGCGGCGCCAGCGATTGCGCAGAGCGATAGCGACGGCGCGCTTGGCGTCGTTCTGGCCGATGATGAAGCGGTCAAGTTCGGAAACGATTTCACGGGGAGAAAAATTACTCATGATTATAACCCGGTTTGCCACTGCTTGATGAACTCGAACGGATGCAGCAGCATGATCACGTTGAGCGTAAGGTTGTCGCGGATGACAATGAGCGCCAGAACTTCAAAGAAGAGCGCAGTCGCGACGGTGATTTTTGTTGGCAGTTTGGCTGCGATCAGAAAGCCGATCATGGCGAAAACACTGTCGGAAACCGAATTCACGATACTATCGCCAAAATAGTCCACCGAGGACGTATTGGCGCGATAGCGCTCGATGATGAAATTCGAGTTTTCGACCAGTTCCCAGGCGGCTTCAACGCCGACTGCCACAGCAAGTCTCAAGCCCAGCGGAGCCTTTGGCGCGATGATTGTCAGAAGCCAATAGAACAGAAAGCCATGAATGATATGCGAGAGCGTATACCAGTCGGCTATATGCTGCGAATTCTCAGACATCAGCGAACCGGACCATAATTTTATGGTGCCGCATTCGCACATGGGAATCCGTCCGTCGATATAAAGCCAGGAGGCCTGTATAACGAGAATGGCAAGGACGATCAGAGCACCTAAGCCCCAACGATGTGTCTTGGAGGTTGAGGCTTGCGCTATTGAGCTCATTCGGCGTCGAGGCTTTCAACAAGAATGCTGTGATTGGTGTAGATGCAGATATCGGCCGCAATCTCCATCGCCTTGCGGGCGATTTCCTCAGCATCCTTATCGGTATCGATCAGCGCGCGGGCTGCGGCCAGCGCATAATTGCCGCCCGATCCGATGGCCATGACGCCATGTTCGGGTTCAAGCACGTCGCCCGTACCGGTGAGTGCCAGCGTCACCTTGCTGTCGGCAACCAGCATCATGGCTTCCAGCTTGCGCAGATAGCGGTCGGTGCGCCAGTCCTTGGCGAGTTCGACGGAGGCGCGCATCAGCTGATCCGGATATTGTTCAAGCTTGGCTTCAAGGCGCTCAAGCAGCGTGAAGGCATCAGCCGTGGCACCGGCGAAACCAGCAATGACATTGCCTTTGCCGATGCGGCGCACTTTGCGCGCATTGCCCTTCATCACGGTATTGCCGAGCGAGACCTGCCCGTCACCGGCGATAACAACCTTGTTACCCTTGCGAACGGTGACAATGGTCGTGCCGTAAATTGTCGTGGGATTATGTTCGATCATGGATCACTCCTTTGGCGGCCGATACGTTTCCATCTGGCAAACGCATAAGCCCCTTATTTGGCTCGAAGCTCGCTTCGTCGGCTCAAGAGCTAACTGAATCGGGTTTCGTTGTGAATATTTAAGAAGGGGCTGGCAAAATGCAAATGGCTAACAGCGCATTCCAAAAAGTGTGAAGCGGTTTTTGGATGAAATGCGCTGCTGGGAAAGCCGCATTCCAATAAGTGTGAAACGGTTTTTGGGTAAAATGCGCTGCTGGGAAAGCCGCATTCCAAAAAGTGTGAAACGGCTTTTTGATAAAATGCGCGCAAACAAAAGTCAGAATGTTGGGAGCATCCCTAAAACCATTGGCAAAAGCGGCCAGCTGTTCTAGAACGCGAAAAGATTTCAACTGAGGAAATGCAATGACGGCTGAAAGCGCCCGCAAAGCAAGTATCGAACGTTCAACAAAAGAAACAAGCATTGCTGTTTCTGTGGATCTGGACGGCAACGGCAAGTTCGACATTACAACTGGTGTCGGCTTCTTCGATCATATGCTGGAGCAGCTTTCCCGACATTCGCTCATCGACATGCGCGTCATGGCCAAGGGCGATCTGCATATCGATGACCACCACACAGTCGAGGATACTGGAATTGCGCTGGGTCAGGCTGTGGCGAAAGCGCTTGGTGAGCGTCGCGGCATCGTGCGTTATGCCTCGATGGATCTCGCCATGGACGACACGCTGACGGGTGCGGCGGTCGATGTTTCGGGCCGTGCCTTTCTGGTCTGGAACGTGAATTTCACGACGGCCAAAATCGGCACCTTCGATACTGAACTGGTGCGCGAGTTCTTCCAGGCTTTTGCGATGAATGCAGGCATTACGCTGCATATCAACAATCACTATGGTGCCAACAATCACCATATTGCAGAATCGATCTTCAAGGCGGTGGCCCGGGTTCTGCGCACAGCGCTCGAAACCGATCCGCGCCAGAAGGATGCAATTCCCTCGACCAAGGGGTCGCTGAAGGGATAAGTCTTTCCCGAAAGGACGTGTCATGGCGCAATTCGTCGTTCTTGAACCAGCCGGAACTCAACGTTCCGAAAAAGCGGTTTTCGTGCGCGACGGATTCTACGCCTTAGCGCTGATCCTCCCGTTTGTCTGGCTTTTGTTGCAGCGGCTCTGGTTTGAAGCCATTGCCGTTCTCGGTGTGACGATCCTGCTGGGCGTGGCAGGTTCTGCATTGGGCATCTCCAATGCAGTGCCGCTGATCACGTTGCTATTTTCGCTTTTCGTGGCGTTGGAAGGCGTTAACTGGAAGATCGCGAAGCTAAAGCGTCAGGGTTTCGTTGAAACAGCCGTCATTGATGCGGCTGATTTGGAAGAAGCGGAAATCCGCTACTTCTACGGTCTTAAAGAAGCGGCAGAGCCAGCGACAGAAATCAAAGACTCCCTGAAGGACACCTCTGCGCCCGAATGGGCGCAGCAGCCCCCTCGTCCCACATATTCCTCATTTGGCTCGACGATCGGATTTGTCGGTCATCGCGGAGAAAACTGAAAATGCGTGTTGCAATTATCGACTATGGTTCCGGCAATCTTCGCTCGGCCACCAAGGCCTTTGAGCGCGCCGCCCATGAGAGCGGTTTGAAAGCTGAAATCGAACTGACTGCAGATGCCGATCGCGTGGCGAGCGCCGATCGCATCGTGCTGCCAGGCGTTGGCGCTTATGCCGATTGCCGTCGCGGCCTCCATGCGGTTTCCGGCATGGTGGAAGCACTGGAAGATGTGGTTCTGAAAAAGGCGCATCCGTTTCTTGGCATCTGCGTGGGTATGCAGTTGATGTCGGAACGCGGCCTTGAAAAAGAAGTGACCGAAGGTCTCGGCTGGATCGCAGGCGACGTGCGTGAAATGACGCCGTCCGACCCGACGCTCAAGATTCCGCAGATCGGCTGGAACAGGATTCACGTGAAACATTCGCATCCGGTGTTTGACGGTATCGCTACCGGCGAGAACGGCTTGCATGCCTATTTCGTGCATTCCTATATGTTCGACGCGAAGAACAAAGCAGAAGTGCTGGCCGTCACCGAATATGGTGGCGATGTGACCGCAACGGTTGGTCGCGACAACATGATCGGCACGCAGTTCCATCCTGAAAAGAGCCAGCTGCTTGGCCTTTCGCTTATTGCCAATTTCCTGAAATGGAAGCCTTGAAGATATGATCCTTTTTCCCGCCATCGATTTGAAAGACGGTCAATGCGTGCGCCTGAAGCTTGGCGACATGGATCAGGCGACCGTTTATAATGAAGACCCTGCAGCACAGGCCAAAGCTTTTGAGGATCAAGGCTTTGAATGGCTGCATGTGGTTGATCTAAACGGTGCTTTTGCTGGCGAAAGCGTCAACGGCAAAGCTGTTGAAGCCATTTTGAAAGCGACCAAAAATCCGGTTCAGCTTGGCGGCGGTATCCGCACCCTCGCCCATATCGAAAGCTGGCTTTCCAAGGGACTGCGCCGCGTAATTTTGGGTACGGTTGCCGTACGCGATCCGGCGCTGGTGATCGAAGCCTGTAAGGAGTTTCCGGGTCAGGTTGCGGTCGGCATTGACGCCAAGGGCGGCAATGTTGCCGTTGAAGGCTGGGCCGAGGCCTCCGAGCTTGGCGTGGTGGAACTCGCGAAAAAGTTTGAAGGTGCGGGTGTTGCCGCCATCATCTACACAGACATTGATCGCGACGGCGTGCTGGCTGGTATCAACTGGGATTCCACACTTGGCCTAGCAGACAGCGTTTCCATTCCGGTAATCGCATCGGGCGGTCTTGCTTCGATGGATGATATTAAGCGCCTCGCCGCTCCTGATGCACGCAAGCTTGAAGGTGCGATTTCCGGTCGCGCGCTTTACGATGGCCGCATCGATCCAGCAGAAGCACTGGCTCTTCTGAGGACTTCAGCATGACACTCAAAGCACGCGTGATTCCCTGCCTCGATGTGAAAGACGGTCGTGTCGTTAAGGGCGTAAACTTCGTCGATCTGATTGATGCCGGTGATCCGGTTGAAGCAGCACGCGCCTATGATGCGGCGGGTGCAGACGAATTGTGCTTCCTCGACATCACGGCGTCTTCGGACAATCGCGAGACAATTTTCGATGTTATCGCCCGTACAGCTGAACAGTGCTTCATGCCGCTGACTGTTGGCGGTGGCGTGCGTCAGGTTTCTGACATTCGCAAGCTGTTGCTTGCTGGGGCCGACAAGGTTTCGATCAACACGGCTGCGGTCAAGAACCCGGAATTTGTTGCAGAAGCCGCCGACAAGTTTGGCGATCAGTGCATCGTTGTGGCCATTGACGCCAAGAAGGTTTCGGGTGCTGGCGAGAGCGACCGCTGGGAAATCTTTACCCATGGCGGTCGCCAGACGACTGGCATTGATGCGGTGGAATTTGCACAGAAGGTGGTGAGCCTTGGTGCGGGTGAAATCCTGCTGACCTCGATGGATCGTGATGGCACCAAGGCGGGTTACGATGTGGCACTGACGCGCGCTGTTGCTGACAGCGTGCGCGTTCCGGTGATCGCATCGGGTGGCGTTGGAAATCTCGATCACATGGTCGACGGTATCCGCGAAGGTCATGCAACGGCAGTTCTCGCAGCATCCATCTTCCACTTTGGAACCTATACGATTGGCGAAGCCAAGCGCTATATGGCCGAGGCTGGTATCCCGATGCGGCTCGATCCGGTCCGTTGAGAATATAGCTTGTCGCGGAAAAGTGGGAACCGGTTTTCCGATAACGACATGCGCAAAAAGAGTTGAAGGAATTCCGATGGCTGAGTTCACCCTTTCCGATCTTGAACGCATCGTCGCAGAGCGTGCAAATTCGACGGATGGATCGTCTTATACTGCTAGTCTCTTTGCCAAGGGTCAGACGCGGGCCGCCAAAAAGCTTGGTGAAGAAGCCGTCGAAACGGTGATTGCCGCAGTTAGCGGTGATCGCGCGGAAGTGGTCACGGAAAGCGCTGATCTGCTTTATCACCTGCTGGTGGTTCTCAAGATTGCAGACGTGCCACTTGATGAAGTTCTTGCAGAGTTGCAACGCCGCACGGCGCAAACTGGCCTTGAGGAAAAGGCCGGTCGTCCGAAAGCATAAATGCAAACTAATCCAAAAGCTGTTAGTGCAGAATTGGCGTTGAGGGAGAGCAGCGACAATATGTGGGAAAAAGTGGACCAGCTAACGCCGTCGCGTTACTCGCCTTACCGTTTCTTTTCGGCGGAAGAGTGGGCAGGCTTTCGCGCCGACACCCCCCTCACCCTCACCTATGAAGAAGTGAAACGGTTGCGCTCGCTGGGCGATCCGATTGATCTTGATGAGGTGCGGCGCATTTATCTGTCGCTGTCCCGCCTGCTCTATGCGCATGTGGAAGCAAGCCAGCTTCTGTTCCGCCAGCGCCAGCAATTTCTCAATATGGAAGAGCGCTTCAAGACGCCCTTTATCATTGGCATTGCAGGCTCGGTTGCGGTCGGCAAATCCACGACCGCGCGTATTCTGAAAGAACTACTCGCCCGCTGGCCTTCCAGCCCGAAGGTCGATCTGGTGACGACGGACGGCTTCCTCTACCCCAACGCGGTTTTGCGTGATCAGAACATGATGGAGCGCAAGGGCTTTCCGGAAAGCTATGATGTGGGCGCGGTCTTACGTTTCCTGTCAGCGATCAAGGCAGGCATGAGCCATGTGCGCGCGCCGCTCTATTCGCATCTGAGCTATGACGTGCTGCATGGCGAATATCAGATTGTCGACAAGCCCGACATTCTGATCTTTGAAGGCATCAATGTGCTTCAGGTCCGCGATCTGCCGGAAGACGGAAAAATGGTGCCTTTCGTGTCCGACTTCTTCGACTTCTCGATCTATATCGATGCGGAATCGGAGCTGATCCACAAATGGTATATCGACCGCTTCATGCGTTTGCGTGAGACGGCTTTCGTCAATCCGCAGTCGTACTTCCACCGTTATTCGCAGCTTTCAGAAGAAGCCGCGCGTTCCATCGGCGAAGGCCTCTGGAACAATATCAACATGAAGAACCTGCGCGAAAACATTCTTCCCACCCGCCCCCGCGCCGATATTATCCTGCGCAAAGGCAGCGATCATCTGATCGAAGAAGTGGCACTCAGAAAGATTTAAATCTCAGGAAACCAGAATGCCGCAAGTGCTGGAAATGTATCAGGTGGACGCGTTCACCAAACGTGTCTTCGCCGGAAACCCTGCGGCAGTTCTGATCCTGAAAGACTGGCTGAGCGATGCGACCATGCAAGCAATCGCTGCGGAAAACAATCTCGCGGAAACAGCTTTTGCGTGCCCTGCAGAGGATGGCTGGAAGCTCAGATGGTTTACACCGACGCTTGAGGTCGATTTCTGCGGCCATGCCACTCTGGCAACGGCGCATGTTCTGGCTTGGCACCACAAGATTGATGGTGAGCTGCATTTTCACACCCGCATAGGCAAGATCAGTGTTTCGCGCGCGGGCGACGATTATGTGCTTGATGTTCCGTCCATTGCTCCAGACCAGCTTTCCGAGCTGCCCGCGTTCACTGCACCACTGTTTGAGAATGAGAGCGGAGCCACGTTCTTCAGAAATTTCGAGAATATCTATGTGCAGCTTGAGGATGAGGCTGCGGTCAGGGCTTTCGTGCCTGATCATATCCAGATTGAAAAACTGGGATCAGTCGGCCTGGTGATTACCGCACGAGGATCGTCGCACGACTTTGTTTCGCGTTATTTTGCGGCGGGATCGGGTATCCCGGAAGATCCGGTTACAGGATCTATCCATGCGACGCTTGTTCCCTATTGGGCTCAAAAGATCGGGAAAAACAAACTGTCCGCTTATCAGGCTTCGGCCCGTGGTGGACATTTGGGATGTGAGCTAAAAGGCGACCGTGTTTTGCTCACCGGCAACGCCGTAACATTCATGAAAGCCGAGATTTATATCCCGTAAAGAATAAGGGCGCCGAATAGTTCGGCGCCCTGATCGCTTTGGATCGTTTTAGCAATCAAGCAAGCGGCGGAATGCGCAGCACCTGACCCGGATAGATTTTGTCCGGATGCGTCAGCATCGGCTTGTTGGCTTCAAAGATGATGTCGTTCTTTGCGCCCTTGCCTTTGCCATATTGAGCTTCGGCGATTTTCCAGAGATTGTCGCCCTTCTTGACCGTGTAGAAGACGGGTTCGGCACCGGTCGTCCCGGCTCCATCGACTTTCAGTTCCGAGGCTTCCACTTTGGAAACACCAAGCGAGTTGCCCACAGCGATAATAGCTTTTTCAAAAGCCGACTGATCCTTCACATTGCCGGTCAGGACGGCCTTGTCGCCCTGCACGCTCACCTGCACGCCATCGGTGCCGAGATTATGCGAGTCGAGTTCCTTCTTCAGATCATCGGCTTTGGGTTCATTTTCACCGAAACCAAGCTTGGTTCCGACCGACTTCACGAAATCGAAAATTCCCATGGGGCAAATCTCCCTGTTGTTGCTAAACTATTGATGCGTCGTATCAAATATCAGAACCAGAGATGAGCTAGCGCTTCTTGCAGCCAATCAATAGGCTACAAAGTACAGCTCGACGAAAATTGGTCAAGACAGGATTTTCCGGAAATTGCTCAATAAGTTCTGGCACTTAATTAGCATGCCCCTTCGATAAGACCGTTTTAACGACCAAGATTGGTACGGGCGAGTTCAACGATTTCATCACCACGACCGCTGATGATGGCTTTGAGCATATAAAGGCTGAAGCCCTTCGCCTGCTCGGCCTTGATCTTGGGCGGCATTACCAGTTCCTGTTTGGCTGTTAACACATCGACCAGAACCGGACCGTCATGCGCAAAAGCCTGCTTTAATGCCTCCGGCAGATCAGCGGACTCCTCTACGCGAAAACCTTTGATGCCGATGGCTTCCGCCATGGCTGCAAAATTCGGGTTTTCGAGGTCGGTTCCAGAGGTCAGATAGCCGCCCGCTTTCATTTCCATCGCCACGAAGCCAAGCGAGCCATTGTTATAAACAATGATCTTGGCGGGCAGATTGAGCTGCTTCAACGACAGGAAATCGCCCATCATCATGGTGAAACCGCCATCGCCGGACAGTGAAACGACCTGTCGTTCCGGCGCTGCAGCCTTTGCGCCCAGCGCCTGAAGCATGGCATTGGCCATTGAGCCATGATTGAAAGAACCGAGCAGGCGACGCTTGCCATTCATGGTGAGATAGCGTGCAGCCCAGACGGTAGGCGTGCCGACATCGGCGGTAAAGATCGCATCTTCATCCGCAATCTCATTGACGAGGCGGGTGAGATATTGCGGGTGGATCGGCTGGCCTGGTTTTGATGGTGCTGCCAGATCATCCAATGCCTCGCGCGCTTTCGTGTAATGTGTCTTTGCAGCATCGAGGAACTTCGTGCTGCGACCAGATTTGAGCTTCGGCAAAAGGGCTGCGATTGTTTCCGACACATCGCCGGTCACGCCCAATGTGAGCGGCGCACGGCGTCCGAGCTGTGAAGGATCATTGTCGATCTGAACGATCTTTGCCTTGTCGGGATAGAAGTTGCGATAAGGGAAACTGGTGCCAAGCATCAGCAGCGTGTCGCAGTTGAGCATGGCGTGATAGCCGGATGAAAAGCCGATCAGGCCGGTCATGCCAACATCAAAGGGATTGTCCCATTCGACATGTTCCTTGCCGCGCAGCGCATGAACCACAGGCGCCTCAAGCTGTTCGGCCAATGAAACGACAGCATCATGGGCGCCAGCGCAGCCGCTGCCTGCCAGAATGGTGATCTTCTCAGAACCGTTGAGAATATCTGCGAGCTTAGCGACATCCTGATCAGACGGAACCATGCGTGGAGGCGAGATCGGCGTCCAGGTCTGCTTTGCCCCTTCAGGTGCCTGCTTGAGCGCAACGTCACCCGGAATGACGATCACGGCCACGCCGCGCTTTCCGATGGCCGCGCGCATGGCGCGGTTCAGCACTTCGGGCATTTGTGCAGGGTTGGAAACCAGCTCAACAAAATGGCTGCATTCGCGGAACAGTTCCTGCGGATGGGTTTCCTGAAAATAGTCGAGGCCGATTTCGGATGAAGGAATATGGGCTGCAATCGCCAGCACAGGTTCGCGGTTGCGGTGACAATCAAAAAGCCCGTTGATGAGGTGCAGATTGCCAGGCCCACAGCTGCCAGCACAAACGGCCAGTTCGCCGGTGACAGCCGCTTCGGCCCCTGCGGCGAAGGCTGCGGTTTCCTCATGGCGGACATGCATCCAGTCGATCTTGCCAAGTCTTCTGAGGCTGTCATTCAGTCCGTTGAGGCTATCGCCCGTGACGCCCCAGATACGTTTAACACCTGCTTCGGCCAAGGTCTGAGCCAGAAGATCCGCAACAGTCATGCCCATGATTTCACCCTTTTCACAATCCTGAAGATCCAGTTAGGACTGAAGATCAAGTTAGGGCGCGGGGCGGATGTGGGAAGCCGTCAAACGGCATCAATCGATGCCGTTTGAATTACAAAAGTTATTTTGTGCAACTCTCGATGAAACGAGCGAGATAAGCATCAAATTCCGCTGGCGTTTCGCGAAATGGCGCATGTCCAGCATCGTCGATAACGTGGGTTTTGCCTTCCCAAAGATTACCGAATTTTACCTTAGAGACGAAGTCGAGTTCGACGAAAGGTTCGTCGCGTCCATTGACGACTGCAATGGGAAGCTTTGCTTGAGCGACGATGTCGCGCTGGTTGCCTCCGGTGCCAGCGGCGAATTTTTCAAACATGATGCGGCGCGCGCGGCCGTCGGTACGGGCAACGATATCGAGAAGCGATGCTTCGAATGGTTCGCCACAGGTGCTGCGTGCGTAAGAATCCACATCGCGCTCGGAAAAGACTTCCTGTCCGGCAAGCGCCATGTCGGGTCCACTCTTGAACCCCTGCCCCACTTCCTCGCGCGCTACGGGTGGAGTTCCGGTAATCATAAGGCCACGCATTTCATGATAACGGGCAATCATCTCGATACCGATATGGCCACCGAGCGACCAGCCGAAAACGACAGCATCGGCAATGCCGAGCTGCTGCATGACTTCCGTCATCGCATCCGCATAGCCTTCCATCGAATAGCTGCGATCAGGATCAATCGCATCGGAAGATTTGCCATGGCCCGGAAGATCAGGTGCTATCACGCGCCATTTTTTGCCGATCTCGCCTTCGAGCTGTGGTGCGAAAATTGCGCCCGAACTTGAATTGCCATGGATCATCAGAAGAGGAGCGCCCTCGCCTTCGCTTTCACGCACAGCAATGCGGCCATGGCTGGTTTCAAGCTCGTGATAATTGATTGTCATGTTGTCTGTTCCCAAAATGCGAATGGTATATTTGTTTTTACGCGCATCTCCTTCCGAAAACCGGTTCCCACTTTTCGGGATGCGCTTAATCGTAAGAAACCTTGCCGCGGCCTTTCTTGATGTCAGAGCGTCCGGATTTAGCCTTGAGGCGGCGCTCAATCGAGCCTTTTGTCGGCTTTGTTTTCCTGCGCGGTGGCGGTGGCGGAACTGCTGCCTCCTGGATCAGCGCAATCATCCGCTCACGGGCATCTTCGCGATTGCGTTCCTGTGTGCGAAAGCGATTGGCCTCGATCAGTATGTCACCGTCCTTGGTGCCTTTTTGACCAGCAAGCTTGAAAAGACGGGAAAGCACATCTTCGGGAAGGCCGGAGCGTGCCGCATGAAAGCGCAGCTGCACGGCGGTCGAAACCTTATTGACGTTCTGACCACCGGGACCGGATGAGCGAATAAAGCTCTCCTCCAGATCGTCCTCGTGGATCGTCAGGCGGTTGGTGATGCGAATGATGTTGCGGCTTTCTTCCATGATGGAAAGTGATACACCGCTTTCTAACGCATGTCTCCCAAAAGTGGGAACCGGTTTTGGGATAAAGACATGCGTAAAAACAAATGGATAGAGCGAGCGCGGTGGATACGATCAAGCGCGACACGTTCTATCCGTTAGACAAAAGAAAAACCCGGCCTTTCAGCCGGGCTTCTCCTCCTCCTCAGGATATCAATCACATTTATTGTGCGGCGATCTGGGTCGCTGGCGCAGCGTCCTTCACATCGTGATCGACATGGCTTTCGAACTTCTCGAAATTGTTCACGAACATATCGACAAGTTTTTGCGCCTGTGCGTCGTAAGCTGCCTTGTCAGCCCAGGTCGAACGCGGATCGAGAATGGACGTATCCACGCCCGGCACTTCAACCGGCACGGCGAAGCCGAAATTCGGATCAGTACGGAATTCCGCATTATTGAGCGAACCGTCGAGCGCTGCTGCAAGAAGCGCACGGGTAGCCTTGATCGGCATACGCTTGCCGGTGCCATAAGCGCCGCCGGTCCAGCCGGTGTTGACCAGCCAGCAATCGACCTTGTGTTCGGCGATCAGCTTGCGCAGCAGATTGCCATATTCCGATGGATGGCGCGGCATGAATGGCGCACCAAAGCAGGTCGAGAACGTTGCTTCAGGCTCGGTCACGCCCTTTTCGGTACCGGCAACCTTGGCGGTGTAGCCTGACAGGAAGTGATACATGGCCTGCGCAGGCGTAAGCTTGGCGATCGGAGGCATGACGCCGAAGGCATCAGCGGTAAGCATGATGATGTTCTTTGGCTGACCGCCCTTGCCCGTCGATGATGCATTCGGGATGAAGTCGAGCGGATAGGCGCAGCGGGTGTTTTCAGTCAGCGATACGTCATCGAAATCCGGTTGGCGGTTTGCATCCAGCACAACATTTTCCAGCACAGTGCCGAAGCGCTGCGTAGTTGCGTAGATTTCCGGCTCGGCTTCAGCTGACAAACGAATGGTCTTGGCATAGCAGCCGCCTTCGAAATTGAAGACGCCATCTTCGCCCCAGCCGTGCTCGTCATCGCCGATCAGCGTGCGGGTTGGATCAGCCGACAGCGTGGTCTTGCCAGTGCCGGACAGACCGAAGAAGACAGCCGTGTCGCCGTTCGGGCCTTCATTGGCCGAGCAATGCATTGGCATGACGCCCTTGGCAGGCAGAAGATAGTTGAGCGCGGTGAAGACCGACTTCTTCATTTCACCAGCATAGGAAGTGCCACCGATCAGCACAATCTTGCGGGTGAGATCGACTGCGATCACCGTTTCGGTGCGCACGCCATAGCGCGCAGGATCGGCCTTGAAGGAAGGTAGGTCGATAATGGTCATTTCAGGCACGTAAGAAGCAAGCGCTGCTTCTTCCGGACGGATCAGCAAGTTGCGGATGAACAGCGAATGCCATGCATATTCAGTGACAACACGCGCGTTGATCTTGTTGTCTTCGTCTGCGCCGCCGATGAGATCCTGTACGAAAAGCTCCTTGCCCTTCGCATGTTCGATGAAATCGGCATAGAGAAGCTCGAAAGCCTCCGGCGTCATTGGCTTGTTGTTGTCCCACCAGACCTGATCTTCGGTGTTTGCATCGCGAACCACGAATTTGTCTTTTGGCGAACGGCCAGTGTGCTGGCCCGTTCTAGCAACAAGGGCTCCTTGTGCTGAAAGCTCTGCTTCGCCACGGCGAATAGTCTCTTCATAAAGCCGGGCCGGTCCAAAATTATAAAAGACTGCGGACAGTTCCTTCAATCCTGAAGTGGCAATGGAAGCGGCAGTATTGTGAATGCCGATCTCTTTCATGGTCTCTCCGCCATCTGGTTCTAAAGTTTGTTGGCCCGGTTCATTTTAATCCGGGATGGCAGTCAGAAACAGATTAATTAAATCAAATCAAATATTTAATCGATTTAAAAAAATTGAAACTTTTTTAAATCGTTTAATCTTCACGTTATCGGGTGTATTTTTCATCGAGAACAATTGCCGATTGCATTAACCAAGGAAAAGGAATCGCAGCGGGGCATGGATGGTTAGTTGAGCGGCTGCCACATTTTGTACCTAATTTGTACTGCACAAGCGGCATGACTATTATACTATTGATTTGTCGGGCAGCTGGAACCACTTCTTAGGTGAACTGACAAAGAGAATTTGCAGACGAGACGCCAGAAGGCGTTCGGTTATTTCTGCCGCTGCCGTGATCGGGGCGGTTTAAAAAGGAGAAGGTCCGCATGAAGGAAGCTTCGGCAACGCAGACAATTGCGCTGGTCGACGATGACCGCAACATTCTGACCTCCGTTTCCATTGCTCTGGAGTCGGAAGGCTATCGCGTGGAGACCTATACCGATGGGGCTTCCGCTTTGGATGGCCTGATGGCGCGTCCACCGAACCTTGCGATCTTTGATATCAAGATGCCGCGCATGGATGGTATGGAACTTCTGCGCCGCCTGCGCCAGAAGTCTGATCTTCCGGTCATCTTCCTGACGTCCAAGGACGACGAAATTGATGAATTGTTCGGCCTCAAGATGGGCGCTGACGATTTCATCACCAAGCCGTTCTCGCAGCGTCTTCTGGTCGAGCGTGTGAAGGCCGTGCTGCGCCGTGTTGCGGCTCGTGATGGCACCGCAAAGCCGACCGGCCAGCAGGCCAAGTCACTGGAACGTGGCCAGCTGGTCATGGATCAGGAACGCCACACCTGCACCTGGAAAGGTGAGCCGGTAACGCTTACTGTGACCGAATTCCTCATCCTTCACTCGCTTGCACAGCGCCCCGGTGTTGTGAAAAGCCGTGACGCGCTGATGGATGCGGCTTATGATGAGCAGGTCTATGTGGATGATCGCACCATCGACAGCCACATCAAGCGCCTTCGCAAGAAGTTCAAATCGACCGATGACGATTTTGAGATGATCGAAACGCTCTATGGCGTCGGTTACCGCTTCCGCGAAGCGTAATATGAAGTTATGAGAGCGCCGGGCCATTAGAGGCCCGGAGGCTTATTAGAGCATTTCCAGCAAAAGTGCGAAGCGGTTTTGCGTCGGATAATGCGATAAAAACAAAGAGATCGAGCATTCCCCATGATTCATCCTGAATAGGAAATGCTCTAAGAAAGTAAGATTGAAGCGACATGGTCGCCGAAACCCGGAAAGACAGTGCCGTTACCATGAGAGAACGTAGGGCGCGGCGGCAACGTTCGCTTTTCCTGCGTCGTCTTTTTGCGCCCTTCAGCCGGTTTCTGGGTCAGTTTCTCTTCTCAAGCCTGACGCGCCGTATTCTCTTCCTCAATCTTGCAGCCCTTGCCGTGCTTGTTTCCGGCATTCTTTATATGAACCAGTTCCGAGAGGGGCTGATCGACGCCAAGATCGAAAGCTTGCTTACGCAAGGCAAGATCATTGCGGCAGCTATATCTTCATCCGCAACGGTTGATACCAATTCGCTGATGATCGACCCGGAAAAACTTCTGGAGCTTCAAGCGGGACAAAGCATTACGCCTTCGCCCGATTCACCGGATAACTGGGAATTCCCGATTAATCCGGAAAAAGTCTCCCCGATGCTGCGCCAGCTGATTTCACCGACCAGTACGCGCGCCCGCATTTACGATCATTACGCCAACCTTCTGCTTGATTCCCGCTCGCTCTATGCCCCGGCTTTCGCGTCTGGCGGTCCGGTTTTCCGTTATGATCTGCCAGCAATCGAAGAAGATGAACCGAGCGCCTGGGAACGCTTTACCGGTTGGTTCTCACGTCTGTTTTATGGCGGTGGTCTGCCGCTTTATCAGGAACAGCCCGGCGGCAATGGCCTCGCCTATCAGGAAATCGTTCGTGCGCTGACTGGCTCTCCGCAAACAGCACAGCGGCGTAACCAGCAGGGTGAATTGGTCGTTTCGGTGGCAGTGCCCATCCAGCAGTCGCGCGCAATTCTGGGCGTCCTTTTGCTTTCGACCGAAGGTGACGATATCGACAAGATCGTGCAGGGCGAACGCATGGCCGTTTTCCGGGTCTTTGGCGTTGTGGCCGCGGTCATGGTGATTCTGTCGCTGTTTTTGGCGTCGACGATTGCAAGCCCATTGCGGAAGCTGGCGGCTGCCGCCGACCGTGTGCGTCTTGGTGTTAAGAGCCGTGAGGAAATTCCGGATTTCTCCGAACGTCAGGACGAAGTTGGGCATCTTTCGACCTCTATCCGCGCAATGACCGATGCGCTTTATACGCGCATCGAGGCGATTGAGAGTTTCGCAGCTGATGTGAGCCACGAGCTGAAAAACCCCCTCACCTCGCTGCGCAGCGCCGTTGAAACGCTGCCGCTCGCCAAGAACGATGATTCGCGCAAACGCCTGCTGGATGTAATCCAGCATGATGTGCGCCGCCTGGATCGCCTGATTACCGATATTTCTGATGCCTCGCGTCTGGATGCAGAGCTCGCGCGCGAACATTCCGACCGCGTCGATATGAAGACGCTGCTCAACAGTCTGGTCAATGCTGCGCGCGAAGTTCGTCGCAACAAGATTGGTACAGAGATTGTATTCAATACGGGCAAGTTCCCGGCGGGCAAGAAGGGCTTCTTTGTTGCCGGTCATGACCTGCGTCTGGGACAAGTCATCAGCAACCTGATCGAAAATGCGCGTTCTTTCGTGCCGGAAGATACGGGCCGGATTGAAGTTACCCTGACTGGTGAAGGTGGCCGTTTGCGTGTTCTGGTCGAAGATAACGGCCCCGGTATTCCGATTGAAAATATCGAGCGTATTTTCGAGCGCTTCTATACTGATCGCCCCGCATCGGAAGCTTTCGGCCAGAATTCGGGTCTTGGGCTTTCGATCAGCCGCCAGATCATTGAAGCTCATGGCGGTACGCTGACAGCAGAAAATATCATTGATGCGGATGATCCGGATCAGATGAAGGGCGCCCGCTTCATCGTCGATCTTCCGGCTAGCGCGTAATTTCGACATGACACCCGAACAGGAAAAAAGCGGCCTCCATGCAACAACTGTTCAGTTGCAAGGACGCGGTGTCATGCTGATGGGAAAATCCGGTGCCGGAAAGACAGAACTCGCCCTCACCCTGATTGAGCGCGCCAAGATGCGCGGCGATCAGGCTTGTCTTGTTGCCGATGATCGCACGCTTCTGCATGTGGAGGGTGAAAGACTTGTCGCGAGTGTTCCCGATGCACTGGCTGGAGGAGTAGAGATTCGCGGTGCAGGTCTGTTCACTGTTGCTTATGTGAAACAGACGCTGCTTGATCTTGTGGTCATGCTGGTTGGGCGTGATGAAGCAGAGCGTTATCCCAGCGGCGAAAAATGGCAGTTTGACGACATTGAGGTGCCGCGTCTCTTACTGCCTGCGCTGTCGTCAAATGGCGATTCCAACGCGCTTTCCCGGGCTATAGAGGCCAGTCTCTTCTACAAGACTTGGCCCTGACAATTCGAATGATTATATAATTCATAAGAATCCAAAAGACGTGCCTAACGCTGCGGCATTTTGCTTTTTTCAAGGCAGAGCTGAAATTTTTCACTTGATATCAAGATTTGCCCTGCCAAGATGCACAACTCGTCGGCTAGAGGCCGGCAGGGTTTTTGTGCCATCTGCGCCTTTGGCGGGTTCAAGCGGCGGGTACACGACAGGAGCTTTTAAAGTATGATCGGACTCGTGCTTGTTACGCACGGAAGGCTGGCCGAAGAGTTTCTCCATGCGGTTGAGCATGTGGTTGGCCCGCAAGACAATTTCGAGACCGTATGTATCGGTGCCGAAGATGACATGGAACAGCGTCGTCGCGATATTGTCGATGCCGTTGATCGTGCCGATAATGGCAGAGGTGTCATCGTTCTGACGGATATGTTCGGCGGCACACCGTCGAATCTGGCTATTTCGGTGATGGAAGAAGGCAAGATCGAGGTGATCGCTGGTGTGAACCTGCCGATGCTCATCAAGCTTTCAAGTGTTCGTATTGGTGGAGACATCAAGACGGCACTGCGCGAAGCGCAGGATGCGGGGCGTAAGTACATCAATGTTGCAAGTCAGGTTCTGACAGGAAAGTAGTCCATGCATCCAACCGTAGCCGTTACCGGCGAATACGATGCCGATAGCGCCTTGTCCCGGTCTTTCGAGATCGTCAACAAGCGCGGTCTTCACGCCCGCGCATCGGCTAAATTTGTGCAGCTCGTCGACGGTTACAACGCTCATGTCCGCGTCAGCAAGGACGGAATGACTGTTGGCGGCACGTCGATCATGGGTTTGATGATGCTGGCAGCCTCCCCGGGCTGCTGCATCGACGTTCGCGCATCTGGCGAACAGGCTGACGCCGTGCTCGATGCACTTCAGACACTTATTGCCGATAAGTTCGGCGAGGAGTGCTGAGTCTCCGGGCGTTCCGCTGCTTCTCAATCAATTGATATAGACACATAAAGATTTCTTTATGTTGCGTTGTGCTGTGCGTGCTGATCTGCTAATCAGAACGCCAGCCGAAGCCCTTTCGCATCCTTTTGGGCTTCTAAACAAATTTGATTGGAGCAGATGATGACCGCAAGTCAGGATTTTGTCGTCAAGGATCTCGGTCTTGCCGATTGGGGCCGCAAGGAACTCGATATTGCTGAAACCGAAATGCCGGGCCTGATGGCCGCGCGCGAAGAATTCGGCAAGTCGCAGCCGCTCAAGGGCGCGCGCATCTCCGGTTCGCTGCATATGACGATCCAGACCGCCGTGCTGATCGAAACACTGAAGGCGCTGGGCGCCGATGTGCGCTGGGCTTCCTGCAATATTTTCTCGACGCAGGATCATGCAGCGGCAGCTATTGCAGCCACCGGCACGCCGGTTTTCGCCATCAAGGGCGAAACGCTTGAAGAATATTGGACCTATACCGACAAGATCTTCCAGTGGACGGATGGCGAACCATCCAACATGATCCTCGATGATGGTGGCGATGCTACCATGTATATCCTGATCGGCGCGCGCGCTGAGGCTGGCGAAGACGTTCTTTCCAAGCCTGAAAGTGAAGAAGAAGAAGTTCTGTTCGCGCAGATCAAGAAGCGTATGGCTGAAACCCCAGGCTTCTTCACGCGTCAGCGCGATGCGATCAAAGGTGTGACCGAAGAAACCACCACAGGCGTCAATCGTCTTTACCAGCTGCAGAAGAAGGGCCTCCTGCCCTTCCCGGCAATCAACGTCAATGACAGCGTCACCAAGTCGAAGTTCGACAACAAGTACGGCTGCAAGGAATCGCTGGTTGACGGCATCCGTCGCGGTACAGACGTCATGATGGCTGGCAAGGTTGCTGTCGTTTGTGGCTATGGCGACGTTGGCAAAGGCTCGGCTGCATCGCTCGCTGGTGCCGGTGCCCGCGTGAAGGTCACGGAAGTTGATCCTATCTGCGCGCTTCAGGCTGCAATGGACGGCTTTGAAGTCGTAACGCTCGATGACGCAGCTTCGACCGCTGATATCGTGATCTCGACGACCGGCAATAAGGACGTCATCACGCTCGATCATATGCGCAAGCTGAAGGATATGGCCATCGTCGGCAATATCGGTCACTTCGACAATGAAATTCAGGTTGCAGGACTGCGTAACCTGAAATGGACCAACGTGAAGCCACAGGTCGATCTGGTTGAATTCCCGGATGGCAAGCGCATCATCCTTCTCTCGGAAGGCCGCCTGCTCAACCTCGGCAACGCAACCGGCCATCCAAGCTTCGTTATGTCGGCTTCCTTCACCAATCAGGTTCTGGGCCAGATCGAACTCTTCACGCGTACCGACGCGTATAAGAATGAAGTCTATGTCCTGCCAAAGCACCTCGATGAGAAGGTTGCACGTCTGCATCTCGACAAGCTCGGCGCCAAGCTGACTGTGCTTTCTGAGGAACAGGCCGCATATATCGGCGTAACGCCGCAAGGCCCATTCAAGTCGGAACACTACAGGTATTAATTACCCGTTAACCATACTGCTACATCTTGTAGGTCGGGCATCTTTACGTTGCCCGGCCTTTATTTTTGCGTGCAACACGCTTCACGCGGATTCACGGTGAGGGTATTGTGAAGACGAATCAATGTGTTTTGACGGGTGTTTGCGTTGGGCGTTTTTTGCCGGTTCAGGCGAAAGACGGGCGACCTATTCATCCTCGAAACATGTCTGGCTTTCAGCATTGTGGCGATGCGAGAGAGCTGGAATGAAGAATTTTGAAATACGGGAGCCCTCTTTTTGAGGATGCTTCCGGGCGGCGGAGACAAGGGAAATATGCCAGAGACCGGCTCAATGGGGAGCTTGCGGAGCAAATCCGCATACAGCGCAGGCAGGCACCTGAAAGCATCGCTTTCATTGGCTGCAAGCCCTCTCAAACGGGTTGTTCTCAAGGCTTCAGTTTCCTTTGCCGCACTTGTTGCGGCTGTTCCGGCATTTGCACAAGGTGCTGAAAATTCCGCACGTATCGAATTGCCTTTCGGTGGCAGCGTCGGTGCTTTTGAAGTTATCCAGTTTTCGATGTTTTTGGGCGCCATGGGCGCAGCCCTCCTCTCGGCTGGCTGGCTTATCCGCGACCGCTCAAAAATTGCGCATCAAAACAATGATTTGCGCTCGCGCCTCTCGGATATGAATCTGACCGCGCAGCGCAATGAAGCGTTGCTTAATCTCAAAGATCAGCGTGCAGTCGTCTGGGATGCCCATGGCGCGCGTGCCGATGTGGTCGGGCAACTGCCGTTTGATAGCGGCGCGCCGCAGGATCGCTCGCATTTCCTCGCTTTCGGTCGCTGGCTGCGTCCGCAATCGGTTGCCGAGCTTGAACGCGCGGTTTCAGCGCTGCGCGAGCAGGCCCATGCTTTCGATCTGACGGTCGAAACCAGCAATGGCACCCTGCTCGACGTCTATGGCCGAACTTCCGGTAGCTTTGCTATCGTGCGTTTCCTTGGTCTTCAGGGCGTTCAGGCCGAGCGTGCCGCGCTTCAGGCACAGAACCGCGAGCTATCAGAAAAACTGGCTTTGTTGCGTCATCTGCTCGACCGTCTTGAACAGCCGGTCTGGGTGCGTGGCACCGATGGACGCATGGAATGGGTCAATGCCGCCTATGCGCGAGCTGTGGATGCTGTAGACGGCACACAGGCAACGTCCGAGCGTCGCGAGCTTTTTGGCGCGCAGGCCCGTCAACGTCTGGAACGTGATCGGTTTGCAGAGCCTGATCTATATGAAAAACTGCCTGCCGTCGTGCGTGGCGACCGCCGCATTTTTGATGTGACGGATGTGAGTGCGGAGGCAGGTTCTGCCGGTCTGGGCTTTGATCTCAGTGAAGTCGAGCAGATCCGCGAAGAATTAAGTCGTACATTGAAGAGCCATGCTGAGACGCTCGATCAGCTTTCAACCGCTGTGGCGATCTTCGATCCGGATATGAAGCTGCAATTCTTCAATCAGGCTTTCGTTTCGCTCTGGTCGCTCGATACAGCCTGGCTTGAGACACATCCGAGCAATACGCTGCTGTTTGACCGTCTGCGCTCGGAAGGCAAGCTGCCGGAACAGCCGGAATGGCGCAAATGGAAGGATTCCATGCTTGCGGCCTACCGCGCTGTCGAGCCGGAAGAACATATGTGGCATCTGCCGGATACCCGTATCCTGCGCGTGGTTGCCAATCCGCATCCGCAAGGCGGCGTGACGTGGTTCTTCGAGAACATGACCGAGAAGTTCGAGCTTGAAGGTCGTTACAACACGCTGATCAAGGTGCAGGGCGAAACGCTCGACCATCTTGGAGAAGCCGTCGCCGTGTTCGGCTCCGATGGCCGTTTGCGCCTGTCCAATCCGTCTTTTGCCGACCTCTGGTCGCTGCCTGCAGCCATCACCGTTGAAGGCACGCATATCTCAACCATTTCCAAGCTCTGCGGCCAGCGTGGCGGCGATGGCATATGGGATGATTTCGTTTCCTCTGTCACCGGCTTCCTGGATGAGCGCAACGGGCGCATGGGGCAGGTTGAACTTGATGACGGTGTGATCCTTTCCTATGCGGTGGTGCCGCTGCCGAAAGGTCAGACGATGCTCACTTTCATCGATGTCACCGATACGGTGCGCGTTGAACGGGCGCTCAAGGAAAAGAACGAAGCGCTTTCGCTTGCCGATCAGATTAAGAACGACTTCGTGCAGCATGTGTCCTACGAGCTGCGTTCGCCGCTGACAAACATTATCGGCTTTACCGAGCTACTACAGACACCGGCCTTTGGTTCACTCAATGAGCGCCAGCTGGAATATCTGGATCACATCGGCACATCGTCTGCCGTGCTTCTGACCATCGTCAACGACATTCTTGATCTTGCAACGGTCGATGCAGGCATCATGCAGCTCGATATCGATGATGTCGCTGTCATGGACGAAATCTCGGCTGCGGCAAAGCGTGTGAGCGAGCGTCTGCAGGAACATGACATCGCGCTCAATGTCGATATTGCCGATGACGTGGAAACCTTCAGAGCCGACGCCAATCGCGTGCGTCAGGTGCTGTTTAATCTCCTGTCCAACGCCTCCAATTATGCACCGGAAGGTTCCACTGTTTCGCTGCAGGTTGTCCGCGAAGGCACGGATATTCTGTTTGCCGTGCATGATGACGGTCCGGGGATGCCGGGCGATGTGCTTGATACTGTGTTCAAGCGTTTCCAGGCCTATCAGAACGGCGGACGCAGGCGCGGTGTGGGGCTTGGCCTTTCCATCGTGAAGAGCTTTGTCGAACTGCATGGCGGTCGCGTGGAAATTGAAACCGGCGCAGATATCGGAACAACCGTTATTTGTCGCTTCCCGGCGGAAGCGCGCAGCTTCCGTGTTGCCGCCGAATAAGGTAAACGGGGCTTTATGAGCACCCCAATCAGTAGCCCGATAACCCGTCTTGAATTGTTCCTGCCCGATGAGGCTGCGACCAAACGCTTTGGCGAGGATTTCGCTTTGGCGCTGATCAAAGGCGATCTCGTTACCTTATCGGGCGATCTTGGCGCTGGTAAATCCTCGCTCGCACGCGCCGTCATTCGAGCGATTGCCGATGATGAGGGGCTTGAGGTGCCAAGCCCGACATTCACGCTGGTGCAGAGCTATGAGGCGCTGCGCTTGCCCGTCGCTCACGCTGATCTTTACCGGATTTCGCATGGCGAAGAGCTGGATGAGCTGGGACTTGTCGAGTTTCTCGAAGATGGTGTTGTGCTGTCCGAATGGCCGGAGCAGGCAGAGGGCTTTTTGCCGGAACCGAGCTTTGCCGTCACATTAACCCATGAAGGGGCAGGGCGGCGCATTGTAATTAGCGGGGCAGACGCTGCGATTTCGCGTCTTGAGCGCACGCTGAAAATCCGCACTTTCCTGGAAAACAACGACCGGACAGGGGCCACGCGCCGCTATTTGCAGGGCGATGCTTCACCGCGCAAATATGAGATTATCGACAGTGCGCACGGCGTTGAAATTCTGATGAATGCGCCCGCGATGCCCTACGATCCGCCATTGCGTAACGGCAAGTCCTATCGCCAGCTTGCGCATATTGCAGAGAATATTCAGGCTTTCGTGGCCATTGATGATCTGCTTGCGAAAAATGGCCTGCGCGTGCCGCAAATGCGCGCTGTTGATATTGATGCAGGACTGCTGATCCTTGAACATCTTGGGCTTGAGGGTATCAGGGCTCCATCTGGTGAGCCGGTGGTTGAACGCTATGAAGCGGCTGGACGGTTTCTTGCGCATCTTCATAGGGTTCAGTGGCCGGACCATGCGCCTGTTGCAGGCTATCCAGATCACATCATTGCACCTTTTGATCGCGATGCCATGATCATGGAAGTGAGCCTTGTCGGGCAATGGTATGCGCCACGCATGATGGGTCGCAAGCTGAGTGATGCAGAAGTGCAGGCTTATGAAGGGGCATGGGACAAAGTTCTCGATGCTATTGCCGATTGCGAGAAAAGCCTGCTGCTGCGCGATTATCATTCGCCAAACCTGTTCTGGTTTGAGGATGCGCGAGGCGCAAACAAGATTGGCACAATCGACTTTCAGGACGCGATGATCGGCCCTGCTGCCTATGATGTCGCGTCGCTGGCGCTTGATGCTCGCGTGACGATTACGCCGGAGCTCGAAAAGGCAGTGGTAGATGCCTATTGCGATGAACGCCGCAAGCTTGGCCATGTGTTTGACGAAGCGGCTTTCCGCATGGCTTATGCCGCCATGGGTGCGCAGCGCAACGCCAAGCTGCTGGGTCTGTTCGTGCGGCTTGATGAGCGTGATGGCAAGCCGCATTATCTCGCGCATCTGCCCCGCATTCACGACTATCTTAGCCGCGTCTTAAAGCATCCGGTCATGGCACCGGTCGCCCGCTGGTTTGATGATCTCGCATTGCTGGAGAAACAATGACACGTCCTGATACAGCAATCATGCTTGCAGCAGGTCTTGGCAAGCGTATGCGCCCGATTACCGAAACCATGCCCAAGCCACTGATTAAGGTTTTCGGCAAGCCGCTGATCGATTGGGGCTTGGATGCGCTGGCGGGTGCAGGCGTTGAGAATACAATCGTCAATGTTCATTATTTAGCCGACCAACTGATCGACTATCTTGGCAGTCGCTCAAAGCCGAAAATCACGATCTCCGACGAGCGTGATCTGCTGCTCGATTCCGCAGGCGGTATCGTCAATGTGCTACCACAGCTTGGGGGGAAGCCGTTCTACGTACTCAATGCCGATACATTCTGGGTTGGTGATGAGGAGCAGCCAAATATTTCGGCGCTGGCGCATGTCTGGGACGATGCCCGCATGGATATTCTTCTCATGACGGCGAGGCTCGATCAGGCAACAGGTTTTGAAGGCAAGGGCGATTTCGTTGGGGATGAAGAGGGCCGCTTGCGCCGTCTGCGTGATGTCGCAGGCGACCCGGTCATCTATGCCGGTGCAGCAATCATTCATCCGCGTATTTTTGCCAAAGCCGAGCCGGGTGTTTCATCGCTCAACCGCTATTTCGATGAAGCCATTGCAGCCGGACGTCTTTATGGTATGCCCATGACCGGGCATTGGCTTACGGTGGGAACACCGGAAGCAATCGGCGAGGCGGAGGCTGTGCTTTCCGCAATTGCGTAAGGAGAGCATGGCGGAATGACCATTACGAGGCCGAAGCTTTTTTCCATTCCATCCGGCACAGCTTTTCTACCAGCCTTTGCCAAGGCACTTCTGGAAGGTCGCCTGATTGAAGGCTTTCCGGGTGATGCCTCTGATCCGCTGGCATTAGCGAACGCGACTATCTATGTGCCGACGCGCCGTGCGGCGCGTGCGCTTCGTTCCATTCTGGTTGATATGAATCCGGCTAAATCTGCGATCCTTCCGACCATTCGCCCGCTGGGCGATGTGGATGAAGATGCAGCTTTTTTCAATGCGGCCACAAGCGGCGTATTCGATCTTAATCCGCCAATTGGCAAGGCTGAACGGCTGTTGCTGCTGGCGCGGCTCATTCGTCCATGGCGAGAATCGCTGCCTGCGCATGTGCGGGCGCTGTTTGGCGTCGATGATGTTTCGGTTCCCGCAACAACCTCTGACGCGATTTGGCTTGCGCGTGATCTGGCTGGCCTGATGGATCAGGTCGAAACCGACAATGCCAAATGGAGCGAGCTTGCCAGCATTGCGCCCGATGACCTTGCCGACTGGTGGCAGGTTACGCTCGGTTTTCTCGATATTGTCACGAAACTCTGGCCGGAAATTCTGGAAGAGCGCAAGCTGTCCAATCCGGCAGCGCACCGCAATGAATTGATCTGGGGCGAGGTGCGGCGACTGCGCGATCATCCGCCGCAAGGGCCTGTGATTGCGGCTGGTTCCACAGGCTCCATTCCCGCGACTGCCGAGCTTGTTTCAGTCATCGCCCGATTACCACAAGGTGCTGTGGTTCTGCCGGGACTGGACCGTGATCTTGATGAAGGCGCTTGGAACCTGCTGGGAGCTTCGGATGATAATCCGTCCACCTTTGGCCATCCGCAATATGGTCTCCACAAGCTGTTGCAGGCTATTGGCGTATTACGCGAAGATGTCGAGCATATCGAAGATATGCCGGTTAACAAGCGCGTGTTGGAGCGTGTGGTCAGCGAAGCACTGCGCCCGGCGGAAACCACCGATGCATGGAGCCTGCTCAACCGCGATGCGGATATGCAGCCCCAAAGATTGCTGCAATCGGCTCAAAAGATCGATCTGATTGAAACCGCCAATGAGCGTGAGGAAGCGCTGGCAGTGGCCCTGGCGCTGCGCGATGCGATCAGTGATGAAAACAAGACTGCAGCATTGGTTACTGCCGATAGAAATCTCGCGCGCCGCGTGGTGGGCGAACTCGCCCGCTTTGGCATCGACGCCGATGATTCCGGCGGTCGCCATTTGCGCGATATCGAAACCGCGACGCTGATGCGCCTCATGGTCGAAACCGTGTTCAACCCCGGCGATCCGGTGGCTCTGTTAGCGTTGGTCAAGCACCCGATGCTACGGCTTGGCGGCAAGCGTATCGAGCGGCGACTGGCTGCGGAAACGCTCGAACTGGTGGCGTTCCGTGGCGGTACGGGCAGGACATCGATCATTGATCTTCCCGGCTTTTTCGATCGCCGCATGGAAGAAAGCGCCAGCCAGTCATGGCAACCGGCATGGCACGCGACTGTTACGCCTGACATGATCGAAGCGGCGCGCGCGCTTTGCGTGAGCCTGTCGGAAGCTATTGCGCCGCTTGCACCTTTTGCCACCATTAACCGGCGAACGGATATTGGCGAGATTACACGGGCAACTGTGGAAGCGCTGGAAAATCTGGCGCGTGATGAAAGCGAAAGCGTCACACGTTATTATTCCGGCGAGCATGGTGAGAAGCTGGCTTCATTTCTGCGTCAGCTTGTGGCGAGCGAAGCGGGACTGGACTTTGAGGCTATTGAATGGCCCGCAATTCTTGAAGCTCTGATGTCGGGCGAAACCGTCAAGCCGCATCCAGGTGGCCATCCGCGCGTCTTCATCTGGGGGGCGCTGGAAGCGCGTTTGCAGACCATGGATACGTTGGTGATCGGTGGTCTCAACGAAGGCACATGGCCCGCCAAGACGCGCAACGACCCGTTCATGTCGCGCCCTATGAAGGCGATGATCGCGCTTGATCCACCTGAGCGCCGTACCGGCCTTGCAGCACACGATTTCCAGATGGCTCTTGGCATGGATCATGTCGTGCTTTCGCGTTCGCAGCGTTCTGATAATGCGCCGACGATTCCGTCGCGTTGGTTGCAGCGGCTTGAAACGGTGCTGGGTTCAGATGTGACCAAGGATATGCGCTCACGTGGGCAACGTTTTATCCATTGGGCGCGTGAAATCGATCAGGCACCTGACGTGCCTTTTGTCAAACGCCCGGAACCGGCACCGCCTGTAAGCGCGCGACCCAAGCATTTTTCTGTCACGGAAATCGAAACCCTTCGTCGCGATCCTTATGCGATCTTTGCCAAAAAGATTCTGAAGTTGCGTCCGCTGGAGCCGCTGATCCGCGATCCGGCAGCCGCAGAACGTGGAACGCTTTTTCACGACATTCTTGGACATTTCACAGAAGAGGGCTTTGATCCGCTGGCACCGGATGCGAGCGCGCAACTTGAAGAGTTTGGCCGGCATTTCTTTGGCGAAATGGATCTGCCCATTGAGATCGAAGCAGTCTGGTGGCCGCGTTTTACCGCTCTTATTCCGCAATTCCTCGAATGGGAGCGGGAACGCGCGTATAATGTTCAGACCCGCTTTGCCGAAATTTCGTCGGATAAGCGCGAGGTTGAAAGTCTTGGCATCACTTTGTCGGGCCGTGCCGATCGTATCGATCTGATGCGCGATGGAACTGCGGAAGTGATCGACTATAAGACCGGCTCCACGCCATCGCCACGACAGGCGCATGTCCTCTTGTCGCCACAGCTGGCGCTTGAAGCAGCCCTTCTCGTGCGCGGTGCGTTCCGCGAACTGGGGTCGGTTCGCGCGTCTGATCTGACCTATGTGCGCTTGCGGGCAGGCGGCGAGGTGAAGCCGGAATCGATTTTGAAGATCGGTCGGCCACCATCTGAAAAGACCGCACCCGCCCTTGGCGAAGAGGCATGGCAACGATTGGCGCAGCTGCTTGCTGAATATCAGAATCCGGCTAAGGGTTATCTTTCCCGCGCGCTTCCTTTTCGTGAGACAGATTTGACTGGCGATTATGATCATCTTGCACGCGTGCTGGAATGGTCCGCTGGTGGTGATGCTGGCGGGGAGGGCGGCGAATGAAAAAACAACGTGTCATTCCAAAGGAAACAATCGACGCGCAGGCCAGTGCCGCCAATCCGCTGGCCTCTGTCTGGGTGTCGGCGAATGCCGGTTCGGGTAAGACTCACGTTCTGACCGAGCGCGTTATCCGGCTGCTGCTCGAAGGCACTGATCCATCAAAAATCCTTTGCCTGACCTATACCAAGGCGGCAGCCGCCGTCATGCAAAACCGCGTCTTTGCGCGATTGTCCGAATGGGCAATGTTGCCGGATGAGGATCTGGCTGACAGGCTTGTCAAGCTCGAAGGCAGGCGCCCGGGAGCGACACGGCTTGCGGTGGCACGCAGGCTTTTTGCGCGCGCGCTTGAAACGCCGGGCGGGTTGAAAATCCAGACCATCCACGCATTTTGCGAAGCCATCCTGCATCAGTTCCCGCTTGAGGCGAATATTGCAGGCCACTTTGAGATGATGGACGATCTTATGCAGGTGGCTCTTGTCGGCGAAGCGCGACGCACCCTGCTTGAGACCGCGCACGGCGGCGGTGATCCGGAACTGGCAAACGCCTTTGCCGATGTCATGCAGGCAGCGGGCGAGATGGGTTTGCAGGCACTGCTTGATGAGGCTGTTGGTCGCCGCAATGGCTTGCAGCAATACATTTCTGCGCTTGGTAATGCGGATGAGCGCAGCGAGACTTTGCACAGGCATTTCCGTTTTAGGCCAGACACGCGCGAATCCGATTTGCTGGATGATATGTGGCCGGTGCCGGAATTTTCAGACGATGCACTCGATCTCATTTTGTCGATCCAGAAGGGTGCGGCACGCGCACATGATTTTGCGTTGCAGCTCAAGCAATATGACAAGGTCAAAAGCAGCTTCGACAAGGAAGCCGTTCTGCGCGCTTCCTTCCTGAAAGCCACCGGCGAAGCAAAATCCGGTTCCTATGTCGGCTCGGCTGCGGTCAAAAAGCTGCTGCCGGATTTCGAGGAAGATTTTAATGCCGCAGCAATGCGTGTTGAACTCGGTCTCGACAAGATCAAGGAGTTGCGGCTTATCCGGCTAAATCTGGCCGGGCTCACACTCATTGATAATCTCCTGCAGCGCTATCATGATTTGAAGCGCAAGCGCGGCCTGCTCGACTTTGAAGACCTGATTACCCGCACGGTGGCGCTTCTGGCGCGTGATGGGGCGGGGCAATGGGTACAGTATAAGCTTGATCGTGGCATTGATCATATTCTTGTCGATGAAGCACAGGATACCAGCCCCGATCAGTGGCAGGTCATCCGCATGTTGTCGGAAGAGTTTTTCTCGGGCCTCGGTCAGCGTAATGTGCAGCGTACGCTGTTTGCCGTTGGCGATGAAAAACAGTCGATCTACTCGTTTCAGGGCGCAGTGCCGGAAGACTTTGCTGCACAGGGCAGGGCGGTCAGCCTCCGGGCACAGGATGCAGAGCTTAAATTCGAGCGCGTAAGCCTCAATTTCTCGTTCCGTTCGGCCCCTGATGTTTTGCAGGCCGTGGACGAAGTTTTTGCTCGTCCCGAGGCCAATCGCGGCTTGTCAGGTGCCACTGTTCACTCCGCCATTCGCGATAATGAGCCGGGCGAGGTGGAAATCTGGGATATGCTGACGCCGGAAGAGGTGGAGGAGCCCGACGACTGGCGCGTGCCGGTCGATCATTTGCAAGCTCCAGCTATCAAACTCGCCGAACAGATTGCAGCAACCATTCGCTACTGGCTTGACCGCGGCGAAACCATTCCGGGCCAGAACCGCAAACTTGCGCCGAAAGATATTATGGTGCTGGTTCGTAAGCGCGATCAGTTCATGCCAGCGCTTTCGCGCGCACTCAAAGAGCGCCATGTGCCGGTGGCTGGTGCCGACCGCCTCAAGCTTACAAGCCACATCGCCATTCAGGATCTGATGGCGCTGGGGCGTTTCGTGTTGCAGCCGTCAGATGATTTGTCATTGGCTTCGCTTCTCAAAAGCCCGCTGTTTGGCTGGGATGATGACAGACTGTTTGCGCTCGCCCATCCGCGCAAGAGCGGCGAAACGCTGTTTGAGCGCCTTTATCATGCATCCCTTGAAGACCCGGCACGGATCGGCGTTCATAAGACGCTGAGCCGTTGGCGCAATATGGCCGACACCATGCCGATCTTCGAGTTCTATGCGCGGATTCTCAGCGCAGATGGTGCAAGACGTAAGCTTTTGGCGCGGCTTGGACCGGAAGCAGGCGATATTATCGATGAATTCCAGAACTATGCGCTTTCGGCTGAACGCGCTGGTCTGCCGGGTATGCAGGCATTTCTGGAAACGCTTGATGCCGCCTCGCCGCAGATCAAGCGCGAACTTGATCAGGGCCGCAACGAAGTACGTATCATGACGGTTCATGCCGCCAAGGGGCTTGAGGGTGCTGTGGTGTTTCTGGTTGATCCGGGTAATGCCGTCTGGAGCGGAACACGCGCGCCCAAGCTGATCCCGTTTGATCTCAGCAATGACGGGCCACAGGTCAAAGGCTATCTCTGGCAGCCCAACGCTGGCTATCAGACCGGCTTTTTGGCGTCACAGATTGAAGGCTTGAAGGCTCGTGCGGAAGAAGAATATCGCCGCCTGCTCTATGTAGGCATGACGCGTGCTGAAGATAAGTTGATTGTCTGTGGCTATCGTGGTTCGCGTGAAAGCGGCGAGACATGGCACAGGCTGGTTGAAGATGCGCTCACAACCAAGGCTGAGACCTTTGTGCATCCGGTATCGGGTGTTGCCGCCCGGCGCTATCGCAACACGCCGCGCGGTCTCACTGAGATTGCAGAGCCTGAAGTGGCGAAAGCAGCAGAGCTGCCACCGCTGCCGCTCGACTATCTCAAGCCCATAAAGCCGGAACCGGGGTTGCCGCGTCCGCTGGCGCCATCGGGTGCATCAGCACTGATTGAAGCGGATGAGGAGCCACCGCTTGATACGCTGTCGCCGGTTCTGGGACAGGGCGGCGAGACGTCTGCATTTGCTCTTCGTCGCGGTACGGCGATCCATATGCTGTTGCAATATCTGCCAGAAGTGACCGCGAATGAGCGCGAGAAGCTTGCACAGGATTATCTGGCACGCATTGCTGCCGACTGGCCGGAAGCTGAACGCGCGAAAGCCTGGGCGAGTGTTGCAACAATTCTGGCCGATCCAAAGTTTGCGCCGGTTTTTGCTCGCGGATCGCGTGGTGAAGTGGCGGTCATGGGCACGATCAATCTCGGCGGAAAAGACCATGCCGTCTCGGGTCAGATCGACCGCATCAGCGTTGATGAAAACCGCGTGCTGATTGTGGATTATAAAACCAATCGACCTCCACCACAGACCGTTGAAACTGTGCCTTTTGCCTATCGCGCACAGCTGGCGCTTTATCGGGAATTGCTTGCGCCTCTTTATCCGGGAAGGGTTGTTGAAGTGGCTTTGCTCTTCACGGAAGGCCCGTATTTGCTGCCATTGCCGGAAAACGTGCTCAATGAAGCATTGAAGGCTCTCAGTGACTCTCAAGGAAAGGTGAGCAACCAGAGCTTGACGAATGCGGGCTGACACGCCACATGATATGGTCAAATGAGCAGTTTCTCGATGAGTCTTATGCTCTCAAACAGATATGAGGATAGCCCTATGGCAACCGTAAAGGTCGATAACAGCAATTTTCAGTCGGACGTTCTTCAGTCGAGCGAGCCTGTGGTCGTTGATTTCTGGGCTGAATGGTGCGGTCCTTGCAAGATGATCGCTCCGGCTCTTGACGAAATCGCCGCTGAAATGGCTGGACAGGTCAAGATCGCCAAGGTCAATATCGACGAAAATCCAGAACTCGCAGCACAGTTCGGCGTGCGTTCGATCCCGACGCTTCTGATGTTCAAGGATGGCGAACTTGCCGCCAACATGGTTGGCGCTGCTCCAAAGAGCCGCCTTGCTGACTGGATCAAGGCTTCTGCTGCTTAATCAGCTGAACTTATAAAATAAGAAAAGCCCGGCCATTGAGCCGGGTTTTTTGTTGCGCTCATGCAGCATCAAAAGCGCGTGCATTCAAGAAAGCTTCAATGAACTGAGAAAATCCTGTTACAAAGGAGGCCTATTTCCCCGTGCAGTCTCACAGCTGGTCATCGTTGATGCGGTGGTCGCCATCGTTCGGGGTAAAGAATGCTTATTAATCGTCGTCACGCATTAGGTCTGATGGGAGCCACCGCCGGCACCCTTATCCTTCCAAGCATCGGTCGCGCCAATCAGCGCCGTTCGATCACGATTGCCGTGCAGAAGATCACCAACAACAACACGCTCGACATCTGGAACGAGCAGTCGAATGTTGGCGAGCGCGTCTTCTTCCCGAATTTGTGGGAAGGTCTCATCCTTCGTGACTGGATGGGCAATCAGGGCCCTGTTCCGGGTCTTGCGACCGAATGGAAGCGTCTGGACGACAAAACCATTGAACTCAAGCTGCGTCAGGGCGTCAAGTTCCACAATGGTGATGAACTGACGGCTGAAGACGTCGTCTTCTCGTTCTCGGACGAGCGCCTTTTTGCAGGCACTGAGCCTGCCGGTGGCAAGACGCTTTACGAGGCAAACTTCAAGCCGCAAACTGAAAAAGAACTGCCGGCCGCAATTCCAGGCATTTCGCGCCGTCTGTGGCCAGCTCTTCGCGGCGTTGAAGCTGTCGACAAATACACCGTGCGTTTCCACAACGCGACACCTGACGTCACCCTTGAAGGCCGTCTCTACGCCTTTGGTTCGCAGATCGCCAACAAGCGCGCCTGGAATGAAGCGAAATCCTATACTGATTGGGCACGCAAGCCGGTCACGACTGGCCCTTACAAGGTTGCTGATTATAAGCCTGACGTACAACTCGTTCTTGAGGCTCACGACGAATATTGGGGTGGTCGTCCACCGCTCCAGCAGATTCGCTTCGTGGAAGTGCCAGAAGTAGCAAGCCGCGTAAACGGCCTCATTTCCGGTCAGTACGACTTCGCCTGTGATCTTCCACCTGACCAGATTGGCAATGTTGCCAACAATCCAGGCCTTGAAGTTCAAAGCTCGACCATCTGGAACCATCGTACAACGATCTTCAACACGCAGAACGAAGTCCTGCGCGATCCGCTCGTTCGCCGCGCGATGACCCATTCGATCGACCGTCAGGCAATCGTGGATTCGCTCTGGGCTGGCCAGACCGTTGTTCCGGCAGGTCTGCAGTTTGAAAGCTTCAGCACCTCCGACATGTTTATCGAAGGTTGGGAGCCACCGAAGTTTGATCCTGAACTGGCACGCGATCTGCTCAAGCAGGCCAACTACAAGGGCGATGCGATTCCTTATCGCCTGCTCAACAACTACTATACCAACCAGACGCCAACCGCTCAGGTTCTGGTGGAAATGTGGAAGCAGGTTGGTCTCAATGTCGAGATCGAGATGAAGGAAAACTGGGCGCAGATTCACGATCCAGCAGGCACAAAGGGTGTCCGTGACTGGTCGGCATCCAACAACATCAATGATCCGATCACACCAATGGTGGTTCAGTTTGGCCCGAACGGCGAAGTCCAGCAGAAGAAGGACTGGTCGAACGAAGAGGTCAACAAGCTGTCGGTTATCATGGAAACTTCGACCGATCGCGGAGAGCGCAAGAAGGCGATCAAGCGTATGCTTGAAATCTGCGAGCGCGAAGATCCGGTTTACAACATCCTGCATCAGAATGCCGTGTTTACCGGCATGAAGAAGGAACTGAAGTGGAAGGCTGCTCCGGCATTCGCCATGGATTTCCGTTCGAACAACTGGAACGTCTGATCCTGATGAATGGCTGACGCGTTTACGCGTCAGCCATTTTCCTCTTCATGAAATGCATCTGAAAAATCGCCAGTAACCGCGATTGACCGAGCAAAGGAGAAGACGGTGGCATTCGTCTCCATTCGGGATTTAAAGGTTTCTTTCAGCGGTGTGCAGGTTCTGCACGGTATCAATCTCGACATCGACCGGGGTGAAACTCTGGGTCTGGTTGGGGAATCGGGGTGCGGAAAATCCGTAACCTGGCTGGCAGCTCTTGGGCTTTTGCCGGGAAAAACATCTGTTTCCGGTTCAGTGGTTGTTGATGGTCAACAGCTGATTGGTGCTCCCCGCCATGCGCAGGAAAGCGTTCGTGGCGGTCGCGTTGCAATGATTTTTCAAGATCCAAGCTCGTCGCTTAATCCGGTCAAGAAAGTTGGCCCGCAGATTGTGGAATCATTGTCTCTTCATCGTGGATTGAAGGGCAGTGCAGCGCGGCTTGAAGCAGTCAAACTTATGGAGCGGGTTGGCATTCCGGATGCTGCGAGACGGTTTGATCTTTTCCCGCATGAATTTTCAGGTGGCCAGTGTCAGCGGATCATGATCGCTATCGCATTGGCCGGTGAGCCGGATGTGCTGATTGCCGATGAGCCAACCACTGCACTCGATGTCACCATTCAGGCGCAGATACTCGATCTTCTGAATGAAATCAGGCAGGAAACCGGCATGGCAATCGTGTTCATCAGCCATGACCTTGGCGCGGTGAGTCAGATTTGCGAGCGCGTGTCAGTGATGTATGCGGGCCGGATTGTTGAAAGCGGACAAACTGCAGAACTGTTCGAGACGCCAAAACATCCATACACACTCGGTCTGTTCGATGCCATTCCAAGGCTCGATGGTGGTCGCGAAAGACTACGAGCCATTCTGGGTACGGTTCCCGATCCGCGAAACCTGCCACAGGGCTGCGCCTTTGCTCCGCGCTGCCCGCAAGTCAGCGAGCAATGTGAAAAACACATCCCCGATCTCCGTCAATTAAGCCGACAGAAAGTCGCGTGTTTCAACGCAGCAGACGTGTTGCATACCCATTATACGGATGCGGCAAATATAGCGGGTGCGCTAAAGTCAGAAGGAGCGGCAGCATGAGTTACCTTCTGGAAGCACGCAATCTGGTCCGGACCTATCAGGCGGGCGGTATCTTCAGAAAAGCTGATCCGGTCAAAGCGGTTGATGGTGTCAGCCTGACGATCAAGCCCGGCGAAACACTGGGTATCGTAGGGGAATCTGGTTGCGGCAAATCCACCCTTGGCCGCATGTTGCTTGGCATTGATGACGCCAGCGAAGGGCAGGTGTTTTTTGACGGAAAGCCGTTGCCGCCGCGCAATACGCCTGAATGGCGGAAGCTGCGTGCGCAAATGCAGCTGGTCTTTCAGGACCCACTTGCAGCGCTTGATCGACGGCTGACGATTGCCTCGCAAATCGGCGAGCCTTTGCAGATTCATGGCATGGCCCGAGGCACAGAGCTTAAAGAACGTATCGAAGAACTGATGATATCGGTCGGTCTCCGCCGCGATCAGGGAGATCGCTATCCGCATGAATTGTCGGGTGGCCAGCGCCAGCGTGTCATCATCGCGCGGGCACTGGCAACAAGTCCACGACTGCTGGTCTGCGATGAACCGGTTTCGGCACTTGATGTTTCCATTCAGGCGCAGGTCGTCAATCTGCTGCGTGATTTGCAGGAACGCCACGGCGTTGCCATGGTTTTCATCAGCCATGATCTCAAGGTGGTGCGTAATATCTGCGACCGCGTGGCGGTGATGTATCTCGGCAAGATCGTCGAGGAAGCAAGCTCCGGCGTCATTTTTGAAACACCACAACATCCCTATACAAAAGCGCTCGTTTCCTCCGTGCCTGTTCCCGGCAAACGGCTTGAACATCGCATGATCCTGAAGGGCGAACCACCCAATCCAGCTAATCGACCGGATGGTTGTGTGTTCCATCCCCGTTGTCCGATGGCTGGGTTTCAGTGTCCGACCACAATGCCTGATCTTGAAGTTTCCGGTTACGACCGCAGGACGGCCTGTCACTTTGTCGAGCCGGTTAAAACTGCAGCGTGAGGCTTGAATGTTTTCTTATATAGCGTCCCGCTTTTTTCGTGCAGTGGTCACAGTGTTTCTGGTTATGACCTTCGCTTTCGTTGTGCTGCGCATGTCTGGTGACCCCGCGCAGATCATGCTTGGCCCCGATGCACCGCAGGAATCCATCAATGCTTTTCGCAAGGCATGGGGGCTGGATGACCCGCTATGGGTTCAATATCTCTCTTATCTCAAAGGGATACTGAGTTTTGATTTCGGCGTCTCCATGCGCGACAAGGCATCGGCGATGGATCTGGTCTTGCAGCGCGTTCCGGCTACCCTTCAAATCACGATACCAGCACTGATCATCAAGCTCTGCCTTGGTATTCCTGCAGGCGTCTATGCCGCGTTGCATCGCCAGGGTTTTGCGGATCGTGGTGTTATCACGCTTTCCATTCTTGGTTTCACGGTGCCGTCTTTTGTTCTCGGTCTCGTGCTGGTTCTGATCTTCTCTATCCAGCTGGGTGTGCTGCCATCAGGTGGCAGCGATACGTGGATACACGGCATCCTGCCAACGCTCACCATCGCGATTGGCGGCACGGCAATTCTCGCCCGGTTTTCGCGTTCAGCGATGATCGAGGTTCTGGGCCGCCCCTATATCCGCACAGCTTCGGCCAAGGGTGTAAGCTGGCATGATGTGGTGTGGAAACACGCCTTGCCTAACGCCTCTGTGCCCATTGTCACCATTGTGGGCTTCATGGTCGGCTCGCTGATTGCCGGTGCGGTTGTCGTGGAGACCATCTTTTCATGGCCGGGTGTTGGGCGTTTGCTCGTCGTCTCGGTTGCCAATCGTGACCTCGCAGTTGTGCAATGTCTTCTTCTGATGATCGCAAGCTGCATGGTTGTCTCCAATCTCATTGTCGATGTTCTCTACGGTGTTCTTGATCCGCGCCTGAGATCAAAGGCTGCGCATTAAGGGAGGTTGAGGATGACCGACACAGCTCTTCACAGCACGACCGCAATCCGGGCGCCGGGGCTTATTACCCGTCTGCGCAAGTCAGTACCGGCAAGCGTTGCATTCGCGATCCTCTGGCTTGCTTTGATGCTTTTTGTAGTGATTTTTGCCGATCTTCTCCGGCCCTATCCGATCACCAAAATGGATCTGATGGCGCGTCTTGTTCCACTTGGTACGCCCGGTCATTGGCTGGGCACGGACGAGCTTGGTCGCGATGTCTACTCACGTCTTTTGCAGTCGATCCGTGTTTCCCTAATCATCGCATTTGGTGCGACGATCCTCTCAGCATTTTTTGGAACGCTGCTCGGCTTTCTGGCTGCACGCTTCCGCGGCTGGGTTGAGCAGGTGGTGCTGATGCTGGCCGATTTTCAGGCAGCACTTCCGTTCATGGTGCTGGCACTTGCCGTTCTGGCGTTCTTCGGCAACTCGATGACGCTGCTTATCTGTCTCATGGGGTTTTATGGCTGGGAGCGCTATGCACGCATCGCACGTGGTCTTGCGATTTCCGCCGGTGCCCAGGGTTATGCGAGTGCTGTCGTACAACTGGGGGCGACGCCTTTTCGCGTCTATTTTCACCATATCCTGCCCAATGTCGCCTCCACACTGATCGTGTCGATGACCCTGACGTTCCCGGAAATCATTCTGATGGAATCGGGCCTCTCATTTCTCGGTCTCGGCGTGCAGCCACCCGAAAGCTCACTCGGCAACATGGTTGGCTTTGCGCGTGAATATCTAACGCAGGCACCATGGATCATGCTGGCACCGGCGATGGTCATCGTGCTGACAACCCTCTCAATCTCCCTGCTCGGGGACTGGCTGCGCGACAAGCTGGACCCAACCGTTCAATAGGAATATCGCAATGAAAAAGATCATGGCACATCGCGGCGCACGCAATCTATGGGCTGAAAATTCGCTGACAGGTTTCAGAAATGTGCAGAAACTCGACGTCGATAGCGTCGAGTTCGACCTTCATCTGACAAGTGCCGGTCAGATTCTGGTAATCCATGACAGCACGCTCGAACGCACGACCGATGCGCAGGGCCATGTCCGCGAACTGGATGATGAGACCCGTCGGACCATTCATCTGAAAGACGAACAGGGCGTCATCACCGACGATCATATCCCGACCTTTGAAGAAGTGCTGGATGTGCTCGCAGCCAAGCCTCAACTCGATCTCTATGTTGAGCTGAAGTCTGGCTCAGACGGCAAGCCATATGAAGGACTGGTTGAGAAGGCTGTCGAAATCATCAAGGCACGCGGCATCGAAGAACGTGTCGTTCTGCACTCTTTCGACCGCAGTGTCGTTGAACGCTGTGCCGAAGTTGCTCCACAGATCAGACGTTTGATGTCACTCAACGCTGAATGGGTCGAGCGCAATGGTGGGCTGGAGCATTTCTTCACCAGTGTTGAACCTCTGGTCGATTATGTCGGCGTTCATCACGCGCTGTTTGAAGCCGAATTTGAGCGCATCACCTCGCTTTTCCCCAAGGAACGCCTTGGCGTCTGGACACTGAATGATCGCGCGCTGATTGATCGCTGGATGCAGAGAGACGTCGCTTACATCACGTCTGACAGTCCTGATCTGGTTGTCGCATCGCGACATGCCCTTGCTGAACAACCCGCCTGAAGATCTCAATTCCTCAAATCCATCCAGCCAAACGCAGGAAAAATCCCATGTCTGATCTGCCGCTGCTCGGCGCAGCCGTGCCTTTGTCCTATCTCGAAAACCATCTCGATTTTATCGTTTCTGAAAACCGCGATCTGGAAATCCAGGATTTCTTTGATGTCAGCCTGTTGAAGGGTGATTGGCAAACCCCTGCAAACCGCATCAAAACGCTTCTGGATGGCTATCAGGGACGCCTTGGCATCCATGGTCCGTTCTGGGGACTTAACATGTCGAACGCGGATGAAGACATTCGCAAGATTGTTCGCGAGCGCTACCTGCAGGGTCTCGAAGTCTGTGAATATATCGGCGCGACGCAGATGGTCGTACACAGCCCTTATAATTTCTGGTTCAACAATAATCGCGACAATGTGGCGGGCAGCGCTGAGGACATTGTTGACTATGCCCATGACACACTTGCTTCAGTCGTAAAACGTGCTGAAGAAGTTGGCTGCACGCTTGTGATCGAAAATATCGAAGATATCGATCCAGACCTGCGCCGTATTCTGGCTGATAGTTTCCAGTCGAAGTCTGTAGCCGTTTCCGTTGATACGGGGCACGCGCATTTTGCCTATGGCTCCATGGGCGCGCATCCGGTTGATTATTTCATCAGCCGCGCGGGAAATCGTCTTGAGCATGTTCATCTTCAGGACGCTGACGGCCATGCAGATCGCCATTGGGCGATCGGCGAAGGCACGATCCGCTGGCACGCTGTTTTTGCAGCTTTGTCGAAGCTGGAAAGCAATCCACGCCTTATTCTCGAATTGCGGGATAAGAACAAAATCCAGCAATCGGTTCAATATTTGTTAGCGGCAGGTTTGGCTCGCTAACCGCAACGATTCTGTCTTCTTTTGGCTGCTATGAATGGCAAATGCTTTGCCGCTCATGGCAGCTACTTTTTTATCCTGTCTGTTTTACGCGTCTCTTCAGTGGTTCGCCTATTTTTGATTTTCTGAAGAAAACATAATTAATTCAATGACTAATGAGCTTTGTAATCAACTGGAAAATCTTGTAAATTGCATATCTGATGTCTGATACATCAGATATTGACATATTTAATCAGCTGCTCCAAGATTGCGTAGTAATTTCGGATGACAAGCAGGTGCGCCCTTGCGTGACAGTGTTTCCCCATTTTCACCGATCAAGGTGAAGAGCCTTAGAGATCATGTGCATGACGATCTGCGGGAGGCGATCATTTCGGGTCGGCTGAAGTCCGGCGACAGATTGAATGAGCGACAGTTGGCTGCTGATCTGGGTATCAGCACCAGTCCTTTGAAAGAAGCGCTTCGCCAGTTGGAGGGTGAGGGGCTGGTACGCACGGAAGCGCGACGCGGTACGTTTGTTTCGTTCAATGCGCGACAGGCCGAAGAGATGACGCTGGCGCGTGCAGCGCTTGAAAGCATTATCGCGCGTCAGGCTGCAAAACACGGCGATGAAGAAGCTTTTGCCTTTCTTCGCGCAGTCATTGAGGAAATGCGGGCCGCTGTTGAATCCGGTGATGTGGATGCGCTGATCGAGCTCAATGAGAAATTTCATGATGCCATTCACGAGGCATCGGGATGCGAATATCTGCGACGGCTGCAAAATGCGCAGCGGATGTATGATCATGCGGCACGGGTAACGGTGCTGTCTCGCGAAGATGTGCGTCGACAATCATTTGGCGAACACGAAGCGATCATGCAGGCCATTACGGCCAGAAACGGGGATTTGGCCGAGCGATTGATGCGGGAGCATATCGTGAAAGCGGGGGATACACATATCGAACTGGTCTTCTGACCAGTACCTGGGAGGGTAATATGAATTTAGCGGAATACCGCGGGGTGCTGAGAGGCATCTCGGGCGTGCATGCGACTGCCTATAACACAGATGGCGAGATTGATGCCGCACTAACCACCGAAATTGTTGCACGTATCGCAAAAGCTGGCGTGCATAACATCGTCACCGGCGGCAATACCGGTGAGTTCTACAGCATGACTGTGGATGAAGTGATCCGCCTGCAGGCAATCGCAGTCAAAGCGGCTGATGGCAAAGCTGCGGTAACCGCCGCAGCCGGACGCTCGGTCCGCGATGCGATCAAGGTCTCAAAAGCCGCACAGGCTGAGGGTGCGAATGGCGTGATGATCCATCATCCGCTTGATCCCTTTGCTGCCCCTCATGCACAGGTCGATTACTTTATCGAGATTGCAGAAGCCACCGACCTTCCGATTGTTGCCTATATCCGCTCCGATCTGATCCCGCTGGACGAGATGGTCCGGCTTGCAACCCATCCGAAGGTTGCCGGTGTGAAATTCGCATCGCAGAACACGATGTTGTTCTTTGAATGCTGCCGTGCAACCAAGGGAACCGATGCGACCTGGATTTGCGGTCTCGCCGAAAGCTGGGCACTGCCGTTTTACGCATTAGGCGGACGGGGTTTCACATCCGGTCTCGTTAACGTGGCTCCTGACCGCTCGCTGGCTGTGTGGAACGCGCTGGAAGCTGGCGATTACGCCCGTGCTCGTGCCGTTGTTGAAAGCATCGCCGATTTTGAAACTATGCGGACCAAGTACCGCAATGGTGCAAACGTCACAGTGGTCAAGGAAGCACTGCAAATTCAGGGTCTTGCTGTCGGCGATGTGCGGCTACCGGGCCTGCCTAAACTTGAAACGGCTGACCGCAAGGCGCTCGAAAAGGTCGTTGCGGGTTGGGAGACCGATGCAATTGTCTGAAAAATAGAAAACCGGCGCGTACCGACAGGAGGAAGCGGTGTGTGCGGGACAAGTAAAAAAGGTGGAGGAGAACATGACCAAAGGAATTTCACGCCGCACATTCATGGCGGGGGCCGGACTTGCAACTGGCGCAGGACTTTTGCTGCCCAAGGGTGCTGCATGGGCACAATCGGCAAAGCTGCCATCATCGCCTGTCGCCCTGAATGTCATTGACGCGGCTGGCAATCTCGCGTTGACGCAGCCGATTTTCGACAATTTTGCTTCCGAACAAAAAGCGCTCGTTTCGCGCTTCACGTTCAACAAAGCACCAGCACCGGAACTGCCGGGCAAGATCAAGGCGCAACAGCGCGCCAACCGTATCGATATCGATCTGGTGATTATTGGCCCAGATGCGCTATCGGCAGGGCTTGCTGACGATATCTGGACCGATATCATTGCTCTTCCAGACAATGGCCTGCCAAAATTGCAGGATATCTATCTTGAGCCCGCCTGGCGTATGCAGGAAATGTCAAAGGGCAAAGGCGTTGTGGTTTCCTATTACCCGTCCGGTCCATTGCTTGAATATCACCCTGAGAAGGTCAAGACGCCGCCAAAGACGGCCGAAGAGCTTCTGGCCTGGACCAAGGAAAATCCAAACAAATTCATCTATGCACGCCCGGCAAATTCAGGCCCGGGCCGCACGTTCCTGATGGGCCTGCCTTACCTTCTTGGCGACAGCGATCCGAAAGATCCGGTCAAGGGCTGGGACAAGACCTGGGCCTATCTCAAGGAACTGCACAAGAATATCGAATATTATCCTGCCGGCACCGGAGCTCTGATGAAAGAGCTCGGCGAAGGCACGCGCTATATGACCGCAACTACGACCGGTTGGGATATCAATCCGCGTGCGTTGGGCGTTGTTCCAAAAGAAATGGCAGTCAGCAAACTGGAAGGTTTCCACTGGGTCTGTGACGCGCATTACTTCGCAATTCCGAAAGGCGTTTCCGAAGAAAAGGTCGCGGTCCTGATGGAGTTTATCAAGTTCGCGCTCAAGCCTGATCAGCAGGCCTATTCCTACGATGCGGGCTATTTCTATCCTGGTCCTGCGGTTAAGGATGTCACGATCGAGATGGCACCGAAGGAAAGCCAGGACGTGATTGCCGAGTTTGGTCGTCCGGAATATGCCGACTGGATTGCAAACAATCCGATTGAGTTGCCGCTTGAGCCGGAGGCTCTGGTAGCTGCTTTCCGGCGCTGGGACGAAGACGTCGCAGCCAGCTAAGGCTCCTCCAAAGCGTCAATGGCGGATCATACGGTCCGCCATTAGCCGCCTAAGATCACCACTCAATTTACGGTGCTTGCGTCAATGTCCTTTCAAGAACTTCGGCTTGATCGAATGAGCCGCTCATTTGGAACTTTCAATGCGCTGAGGGAAATCAACCTCACGATTGGAAAAGGTGAGTTCATTGCCCTTCTGGGCCCTTCAGGCTGCGGAAAATCCACGGCGCTTAACTGTATCGCAGGTCTTCTGGGTACGACCGGCGGCGGTATCTATATTGATGAAAAACGCGTCGATCAGCTTAAACCGGAAGATCGCGGTTTCGGCATGGTGTTTCAGAACTATGCCCTGTTTCCACATATGAACGTGCTGCAGAATGTTGGCTTTGGCCTCAAGATGCGCGGTCTTCCCAAAGCCGAAATAGACAAGCGGTCACGAGCAGCGCTGGCACTTGTCAGACTGCAGGGGCAGGAAGCAAAACTCCCCGGCCAGCTTTCTGGCGGGCAACAGCAACGTGTTGCCATTGCGCGCGCTATCGTGATTGAACCGCCTGTCGTGTTGATGGATGAGCCGCTCTCTAATCTTGATGCAAAGCTGCGACTTGAGATGCGCGCTGAGATCAGACGTATTCATAACCAGCTTGGTTCGACGACAATCTATGTGACCCATGATCAGGATGAGGCCTTGTCTCTCGCGGATCGTATTGTGGTGTTGCGTGATGGGGAAATCCGGCAGGTCGGCAAGCCGCATGAGCTTTATGAAGCCCCGCGCTTTCAGGATGTTGCAGCCTTCATGGGCTTCCGCAACGCTTTAAGTGGCAAGGTTGTGCGCGTCGAAGACGGACAGGCAACAATCGACGTATCGGGCAGCGAACTGACAGGGCGCGCGATGGATACGCTGCAGCCTGGAAGTAGCGCCATTATCATGGCGCGCGGAGATGATGTTGTGTCGGGTGAAAAAGGCCGCAACACAATTGCTGCCACTGTCGAGACGATTGAATATCGAGGCCGTGAATATGTCGGCATAGCGCGGACTGAAAGCGGTATGGAAATGGTCTTTCATGGACCGCAGGAAGTTGCGCCGGGCGCAAAGATCACGCTCGGCATCGATGCAGGCCATGCGCTGGTCTTTGCGAGCGAGGCTTAGGCCATGGCGGAAGAACGATTTTCCGAACAGGCTTTGAGCCCCGGCCTGCGTCAAAGGCTCGCCAATCGCGGTTTCGATGGGGTGACACTGCTCATTCTGCCGGCGCTGCTCTTCATTATCGGCGTTTTCATTTACCCGTTTCTCTATGGCCTCGTCCTGTCTTTCAACCCGCTTGATGGCGGCGGAGCACTGGCTAATTATCGCAAGTTCTTCTCTGATCCCTATCTCTATAAAACCATAGGCGCGACACTCTGGCTGGCTATTCCGGTGACGCTTATCAGTGTCCTGTTTGCCGTTCCAATTGCCATGCGCGTGCGGCTGATGCCGCGGCAACGTCTTCTGACGACAATCCTGGTTCTGCCAGTCACTCTGGGAACGGTTCTGATTGCCGAAGGGCTTTTGAATTATCTCGGACCGCAGGGCTGGTTCAGCCGCAGTCTGATTGCCTTTGGCCTGATCGATAATCCGTTGAAGCTCACCAATAATTACTGGGGTGTCTTTGCATCGCTCGTAATTACCGTGTTTCCATTCACTTTCCTGCTGACGCTTTCCTATATTTCCGGCATCGATCCGGCTCTGGAACGTGCGGCAGCAACGCATGGAGCAAACAGCTGGCAGCGCTTCCGCCATGTCATGTTACCGCTTCTGGTGCCGGGGCTTGTGGTGGCCGCATGTCTGACATTCGTGCAGGCTTTTGCGGTATTTCCTTCCGCTGTCCTTCTGGGGGCACCATCCGGCCCCACGCGTGTGATTTCCATTGCCGCGGCGCAGGCAGCTTTCGAGCAATATGATGACTCCATGGCATCATCCATCGCCATGATCATGGCCGCCGTACAGCTGCTTGTGGTGGGTGCTTTGCTCGGCCTTCGTTCGTTCTTCTATCGCGGTTCGACCGCTGGCGGGAAAGGATAGACCATGATCCGCGATACATCTGTCCTTTCAAAGCTCTGGATTACGGTTGTCTGGCTTGTAACGGGCTTCTTCGTTCTCAATGTACTGGCTGTCATTGCCGCGGTTGTCGTCTCGAGTTTTGGCACACGCTGGCTTGGCACATGGCTGCCCGATGCGCTCACAACACGCTGGTATGCCGCCGCATGGGCCGAATTCCAGCTTGATCAGGTGCTGCTGGTTACTTTCCAGGTCGTGTTTGCCGTCGTCATCCTTTCCGGATTTCTCGGGGTGACAGCAGCTTACGCCATGGCGCGTCGGGATTTTCCGGGCAAGAAAATCGTTCTGCTGATTTTCCTTCTGCCGCTTCTGGTTCCGCCCATTACATTTGGCATTCCGCTCGCGACAGTGCTCTACAAGTTTGGCGTTGGTGGAACTTTCTGGGGTGTGGTTCTGGCTAATCTTGTGCCGACGGTCCCCTTTGTCATCCTTGTGATGGTGCCGTTTATCGAACAGATCGATCCCAAGGTTGAAGCAGCAGCGCGGGTCTTTGGTGCGGGCACCTTCAAACTGTTTCTGCATGTTTTGCTGCCAATGCTCACCCCGGGCATTCTTGCAGCCATGCTGCTGGTGCTGGTGCGCACGGTTGCCATGTTCGAACTGACCTTCCTGACGGCTGGCCCGACATCGCAGACGCTGGTGGTCGCGCTTTATTATTCCGTCTTTGCGGCAGGTGTCCGCTCGGTTCAGTCCATTGATGCAATGGCCGTCATCTACATGGTGACATCACTAGTCTGGCTTCTGCTGGCACTGCGCTTTGTCAACCCAACACAGATTGTAGCGCGCAGCCGCCAGCCGTCTGCGCATTGATAGGGCCAAAGGCTTTTAGGCCAGAATTATTCGGAGTGCATGATGAAAATTACGGCCATTGAAACCGTACAACTGCCGCACCTCAACAATATTTTGTGGGTGCAGGTCCATACCGATGAGGGGATCATCGGCCTGGGCGAAACGTTCCGCGGGGCCAATGCGGTTGCTGCCTATATTCACAGCGACATCGCTCCGCAATTGGTGGGCCAGAACCCTCTGGAAATTGATCGCATTTCAAAATTGTTGCTAGAGCCTTATGTCGGCTTCCGTTCTTCGGGTGTGGAGATACGTGCGGCTTCGGCCATTGATATCGCGCTGTGGGATATTTTCGGGCAACTGACCAATCAGCCGATCCATCAGTTGCTTGGTGGTCTCTCTCGTCCCTCTATCCGTACCTATAATACCTGTGCGGGCTATACCTATAACAAGAGCGGCGCCCGTCGTTATATCGGCGATCAGGATGACGCAAAGGAAGGCCCTTACGAAGATCAGCTGGCGTTTCATCGTGATGCCGGAGCGCTTGCGCAAAGCCTGTTTTCGCAAGGTATTACGGCCATGAAAATCTGGCCGTTCGACCCCTTCGCGGTGAGCAGTGGCGGCAATTACATTCACGCCACCGATCTCGACAAGGCGCTGGTTCCATTTCGCCAGATTCGCGATGCGGTGGGCGATCAGATGGAAATCATGGTCGAGTTTCATTCGATGTGGGATCTGACATCGGCACTGACGATTGCGCGTGAACTCAAAGCCTTCAGGCCATTCTGGTCGGAAGATCCTATCAAGATGATGAACCCGCAGGCGCTGGCCGTTTATGCGCGTCAATCCGGCATTCCCGTCTGCGCCAGTGAAACTATGGCAACTCGTGCGCAGTTTCTCGATGTGCTGCGTGCCGACGCATCCGATTATGTGATGCTTGACATTTCATGGTGCGGCGGGCTTTCCGAAGCAAAGAAGATTGCAACCATGGCCGAGGCGTTCCAGCGCCCCATAGCGCCGCATGATTGTACTGGTCCGGTGGTTTTCGCAGCCTCGATCCATCTTTCTCTCAATGCGCCCAATGCGATTTTTCAGGAATCTGTGCGCGCCTATTACACCTCATGGTATCGCGATCTGGTGACTGTGATGCCACGCATCGAAAAGGGTGTGATCTATCCGTTTGAAGGTGCCGGTCTGGGACTCAAACTCTCTGACTTTGTTCTTGATAACCCCGATGTCGTCCGTCGTAAAACGGGGAATGTGTAATGGCCCATTTTCGCTGCATAGCCGATCTGCGCGGACAACTCACTGAAAGCCCTGTCTGGGATGACAGACGTAAAACGCTGTTTGCATGCGATATCAACGGGCAGAAAGTTTATGAGATTGATCTCGATAAAGGGCCTCTGCGCGAATGGTCTTTCGAGACTGCAGTTCCTTGTCTCGGGCTTGCGGAAAGCGGCCGACTGGTCGTTTCTCTTGCGCGCGAGATTATCCTGTTTGATCCCGAAACATTGGAACGCCAGACTCTTTGGGATGGTTATGACGAACCGGAAACATCGCGCCTGAATGACGGCAAGATTGGACCGGACGGAGCCTTCTGGATCGGGAGCATGGATGCGCGTCCACAGCGTGAAGCCATTTCAAAACTCTATCGTGTGACTGCTGATGGCAAAGCCGAAATCAAGGCGGAAGGCTTTGAGATTTCCAACGGTCTTGCATGGACTGCCGATGCTGCAACGATGTTCCACACAGATTCCCGTGGGCCATGGATTGATCGCTATGATTTTGACGTCGAAACCGGATCGATAAGCAATCCCACCCGCATTGCTGATCTCGATGAAGAGACGGGACGTCCTGATGGTGGTGCCTGCGATAGTGATGGCCATTACTGGAGTGCCGGAGTTTCTGCCGGTGTCCTCAACCGCTTTGATCGCAATGGAAAGCTGCTCGATCGCATAGCGGCTCCTGTTCCTGCACCGACAATGCCATGTTTTTGCGGCCCGGATCTTACGCTTCTTGCCGTCACGTCTCATCGCCTAGGAGCATCTGAAACATTGGAAGCTGCACCGCAATCAGGTGGTATTCACCTCATGCAGGCGCCTGTTGCGGGTGCGAAAATTGCCAGAATGAAGGGAGTCTGAACGGATGAAACGTCTGCTTCTCACCGGCGCGTCAGGCAATCTGGGGCGTATGCTGGCTAAAAGACTGACACAGGCAGGCTATTGGCTGCGCTTGTCCGATATCGCACCGTTTCCCGATGTTATGCCGGAGAATGCCGAGTTCATTCAGGCCGATCTGATGGATGCCGGTGCCATTACCGAGCTTGTGCGCGGTACGGATGCGATTTTGCACTTTGGTGGCATCAGTGTGGAGCAGCCCTATGATGCGGTTGCCAAAGCCAATCTACTTGGTGTTACGCATGTTTTTGAAGCGGCAAGGGCTGAAAAGCAGCGCGTCATTTTCGCTAGCTCCAACCATACGATCGGCTTTTATCCTCGCGACAAGGCGCTTGGCGCGGATGAATCATATAGACCCGACGGCTATTACGGGCTTTCCAAGGCCTATGGTGAATTGCTCGGGCGCATGATGTTTGACAAGCACGGTATTGAAAGCGTGCATCTGCGTATCGGTTCCTGCGTGCCCGAGCCAACAGAAGCGCGGCATCTATCGACATGGCTTTCGCATGATGATCTGGTTCGGCTGCTGATAGCAGCTGTTGAAGCCCCAAAAACAGACGTTGCAATCGTCTGGGGCGTTTCCGCCAATGCCGCGCGCTGGTGGGAGAAGGATGATGCAGCGCTGATTGGTTATGTTCCGCAGGATGATGCTTCCCGCTACGGCGATCTGGCAGAAACCGGCGATGCTGTATCACGCAGATTTCAGGGCGGAACATTCACCGCCCATGACTACTCGCGTGAGGAATGAAGCTGTGGTGCCCATGGTTGTTGAACTCAACGCTTATAATTATCGTTTGAGGCTTGCCCCCCAATATGGTGCAGCTTTGCTTGAGGCAGAGTGGCACCACCCGGATGGCTCATGGGTAGAATTACTTGAGCCACTCGCAACACCCGAAGCGGGCCTGAAAGCGGGGTGTTTCGTGATGGCACCTTTTGCCAATCGTATAGATGGTGGGCGGTTCGCTTTTGAAGGAAAAACTGTTCAGCTGCGGATCAATGCGCCACAGGAAGGCATGGCTATTCATGGCTTTTCGAGGATGCATAGCTGGAAGGTGGTGGAGACCAGCGACAATCGGGTGCATGTGCGGGATGAGGTTCACAGTGACGACCATCCCTACTCATACAGGCTGGATCAAATCATCGATATTGCGCCTGATGGCTTTCGCATATCGCTGAGTATCCAGAATGAAGGCGACAGCGCTCTGCCATTCGGCATTGGCTTGCATCCGTGGTTTTCTAAAACCAACAAGGCAACGCTTGAATTTCAATCCAATGGCGCACCACAGCTTGATACACGCGGATTACCACAAGGTATCCCCGAAGCTATCGACTGGTTTACTCCGGGAAACACAATTGCTCTGTCAAAATTGTCGCTGGTGAATTGCTGTTTCACAGGCTGGAACCGTGAGGCGACAATACGCTGGCCGGAAACATCAACTGGCCTCCGGCTTAAAGGCGAGGGCGCGTTGCGGCATCTCCATGTTTTCAATCCACAGGATCGCGCAGTCTTTTGCGCTGAACCGGTAAGTCACCTGCCGGATGTTATCAATAGGCCAGCGCTTGGTGAGGATGCAGCCATGACAGTTCTCAATCCTGGAGAAGCGCTGACGGGTGCTCTCCTGTTCTCCGCTCATCTTTTGCCAGACAATGCACCTGGCATTTGCAGAAATTTGCGCAGCTCAAATACCGGGAAGGCCCTGAAATGACCAGAAAAGCATATGAAGATCTGCGTTCTGCGCGCTGGATGTTGCCAGATGATCAGCGTTCTTCCGGCCATCGTTCAAGAACCATGCAGATGGGGTATGATCCGGTGGATTGGGAGGGCAAACCAATCATCGCAATCATCAATACCTGGTCGGATGCACAACCTTGTCATGCGCATTTCAAGGATCGTGTTGAGTGGGTGAAGCGCGGCATTCTGCAAGCAGGCGGTTTTCCGCTTGAGCTTCCCGCATTGTCGCTTTCTGAAAGCTATGTGAAGCCAACAACCATGCTCTACCGCAACATGCTGGCGATGGAGACGGAAGAGCTTTTGCGTTCTCATCCGGTTGATGGTGCTGTCCTGATGGGCGGCTGTGACAAGACCACACCGGCACTCATTATGGGCGCCACCAGTGCTGGCTATCCCTTCATCTTCCTGCCTGCAGGCCCCATGCTTCGTGGCAACTATGCTGGAAAGACGCTTGGATCTGGCACGGATATGTTCAAGTTCTGGGATGAACGTCGCGCAGGCACCATTGGTAAGGAAGAATGGCAGGGCATTGAAGGTGGCATTGCCCGCAGCTACGGCCATTGCATGACGATGGGTACGGCATCCACCATGACAGTGATTGCAGAAGCCATGGGGCTGTCGCTGCCTGGTTCATCATCAATTCCTGCGGCTGATGCCAATCATCAGCGCATGTCGACGCAATGCGGTCGCCGCATTGTCGAGATGGTATGGGACGATCTGACGCCAGACCAGATTATCACACCGGCAGCGGTGAAGAATTCGGTTATTGTTGCAATGGCGACCGGTTGTTCCACCAATGCAATCATTCATCTGATTGCGATGGCGCGACGTGCAGGCGTTCCGCTTGAACTGGATGACCTTGATCGTATCGGACGAACAACACCTGTCATCGCCAATATCCGCCCCTCCGGTTCCACCTATCTGATGGAGGATTTTTATTATGCCGGTGGCATTCGCGCGCTGATGCGTCAGCTCGGCGACAAGCTCGATCCTTCAGCCATTACCATTACCGGAAAACCGCTGACCGAGGGGCTGGAAAAAGCGCAGATCTATAATGAGGATGTTATCAGGCCGTTGTCCAATCCGGTGTACCATGAAGGGTCACTGGCCGTCTTGAAGGGCAATCTCTGCCCGGATGGCGCAGTGATCAAGCCCGCTGCCTGCGATCCCAAATTTCATCGGCATACAGGCCCCGCGCTGGTCGCAGACAGCTATCCTGAGCTGAAGAAAATTATCGATGATCCTGATTATCCGCTGACGCCGGACACGGTTCTTGTGCTGCGCAATGCCGGTCCGCAGGGCGGGCCCGGAATGCCCGAATGGGGCATGATCCCGATGCCGAAAGCTCTGCTGAAGCTTGGTCTCAGGGATATGGTGCGAATTTCAGACGCGCGTATGTCAGGGACAAGCTTCGGTGCCTGTGTGCTGCATGTGGCACCAGAATCCTTTATCGGTGGACCGCTGGCCTTGCTGAAAACCGGCGATATGGTCGAGCTCGATATTTCGGCGCGCAGTCTCAACATGCTTGTTTCTGACGATGAACTGGCTGCCCGCCGTGCAGCTTGGGAAACGCCGGAACCCAAATATGAGCGTGGCTATGGCTTCGTCTTTTCCAAGCATGTCGAGCAGGCCGACAAGGGCTGCGATTTTGATTTCCTGAAAACCGATTTTGGTCGTCCGGTTGACGAGCCGGTCATTTATTAAGAGGCAGACCGATGTCAGACTATATTCTCACCGACGAAACACGCGCAAAATTGAAGAAGGTTTCAACTGCATCTGTTGCCACCGCTCTCTATAAGCGCGGACTGCGCAACCAGTTCATTCAGGGCTCGTTTCAGGTCGCACGTAAACCGGAAAACATGGTCGGTCAGGCTTTTACGCTGCGCTATATTCCAGCGCGCGAAGACCGCAATCCGATCACTGTTTTCCGTAATCCCGATCACAAGCAGCGTGTGGCCATCGAAACCTGTCCTCCGGGCTATGTTCTGGTGATGGATGCGCGCAAGGATGCGCGTGCTGCGACCGCAGGTTCCATTCTGGTGACGCGCCTTGCTTTGCGGGGCGCTGCAGGGATTGTCTCGGATGGCGGTTTTCGTGATGTGACGGGCATTGGTGAACTTGATATGCCCGCTTACTGCGCCAAAGCATCGGCCCCGACAAACCTCACACTACATGAAGCTATCGACATCAATGTTCCGATTTCCTGCGGAGATGCTGCGGTATTTCCGGGTGATGTGCTGGTGGGCGATGCTGACGGTGTCATGGTAATTCCGGCGCATCTTTGCGATGAAATTGCCGATGAATGCGTTGGCATGGAAGTCTTTGAAGATTTCGTTCTGGAAGAAGTGAACAACGGCGCGGCAATTATCGGCCTCTATCCTTGCACCAAGGATGAGTGGGCTAAGAAATTTGAGGGCTGGAAAAACGAAAACAATCGTTAGAGCACATCTCGAAAAGTGCGAAGCGGTTTTCGAAAAAAGATGCGCGTAAAAATAAACGGATAGAGCATTTCCAATCACTCAATCAAAACAGGAAATGCTCTAGGCGCCGTGCGCCCTCCTGGGCGCATAAAGGTCGCTCTAACACTCTATATTTACAGCATAATTTTACCTTAAACTGATTCAAGTTTAAGGAATTATGCTGTAGAGCGCATTCATGCCGTGATAAGAAAACACCGCCTCAAACGGGCGGTGTTCCATTGTCGCGGAGAACTTCGCCCGCAAGATAAAGTGAGCCACCGATCAGAATGCGTGGCGGCGCTTCATCATCGAGCCAGCTGTCATGCAAAATCTTGAGTGCGTTCTCGACCGAATGAACAGGCTCAGCCGAAAGCCCGGCCTTCTGTGCACTGATCGCCAGCTCATTATTCGGGATACCCGCATCACTTGATGGGATCGGCACGGTAAAGACATGGCGTGCCATGCCCGTAAAGGCCTCAAAATAGCCGACAGGGTCCTTTGTGTTGATCATGCCGGTGATGAGAAACAACGGTCGTGTAGAGCGTTCCTCGAGATCGCCAAAGGCTTCTGCAATGACAACGCCTGCGCCGGGATTATGTCCGCCATCAAGCCAGATTTCCGATGCAGCAGGCGCGAGATCGAAAAGCTTGCCATGGGTGAGGCGCTGCATCCGCGCAGGCCAGTCCACGACCATCATGGCCTTTTCAGCGGCCTTGTCGGTAATGGTGAAACCAGCCATCTGCACGGCTTCAATGGCAGCGGCAGCATTGGCGAGCTGGTGACGACCCGGCAGACGCGGCAATGGCAGATCGATCAGCCCATCTTCATTCTGGAAGACCATGCGGCCATGTTCCTCGAATGCGAAGAAATCCTGTCCATAGATCGACAGAGGGCAATCCAGGCGATCGGCGGTTGAGATCAGCACTTCGCGCGCCGCGTCAAAGGGCTGGAAGCCGATGACGACCGGGCAATCCTGTTTGATGATGCCAGCTTTTTCAACGGCAATCAGCTCAACACGGTCGCCCAGAAATGCCTGATGATCAACAGAGATCGGCATGATGAGGGATACGGCTGGTTCGGCAATGACGTTGGTCGCATCAAGGCGTCCGCCAAGACCCACTTCCATGATGACGACATCAGCCGGATGCTCGGAAAACAGCACAAAGGCTACGGCGGTCAGGACCTCGAAAACCGTGATGTGTTTGCCGTCATTGGCCTGTTCCACGCGTTCAATGGCATCAGCCAGAACATCGTCGGAAACAAACTTGCCGCCATTCTTGGAGGCGAGGCGATAGCGTTCATGCCAGTTCACAAGATGCGGAGAGGTATGAACGTGAACGCCCAAGCCGCTCGCTTCCAAAAGCGCGCGGCAGAAAGCACTTGCCGATCCTTTGCCATTGGTTCCGGCAATATGGATCACAGGCGGCAGGTTGAGGTGCGGATTGCCGAGCTTTTCCAGAAGACCGCGGATGCGGTCTAAGGAAAGATCAAAACCTTTTGGATGCAATTGCATCAGCCGTTCAATAACGGCATCCGCTTTTCCTGTCACGATTACGCCGCCTTGCTGTCAGCTTCTGGCTTCTTTGGTGAAGGTGCTGCTACCGGAGCATCGGTATTGGCGGGCTGTCTGGTCATGATTTTGAGCAGACGTGCAATGGTTGACTTCAGCTCAAGGCGCGAGACGACCATGTCGACCATGCCATGTTCCATCAGATATTCAGCGCTCTGGAAGCCTTCAGGCAGCTTTTCGCGAATGGTCTGTTCGATCACGCGAGGACCGGCGAAGCCGATCAGTGCGCCCGGCTCTGCAATGTGAATATCACCGAGCATTGCGTAGGAAGCGGTCACACCACCCGTTGTTGGGTTGGTAAGAACGACAATGTAAGGCAGGCCAGCTTCTTTGAGCATTTCCACGGCAACAGTGGTGCGTGGCAGCTGCATGAGCGACAGAATGCCTTCCTGCATACGGGCGCCGCCCGAAGCTGCAAAAAGAACCAGTGGACGCTTTAGCTCAATGGCCTTTTCAAAGCCCTGAATGATGGCTTCGCCAGCACCCATGCCGAGCGAGCCGCCCATGAAGCCGAAATCCTGAACGGTCGCGACAATCGGCAGACCTTCAATCGTGCCAAGACCATTGATGATCGCATCTTCCATACCGGTGCGCGACCGATAGTCCTTGAGGCGATCAATATACTTCTTTTCGTCGCGGAATTTGAGCGGATCGGTTGGAACCTTCGGGCTTTCCAGCGTCGTGTATTCGCCATTGTCGAAGAAGAAACGCAGACGGTCCTTGCCCTTGATGCGCATGTGATGGCCCGAGCCGGGGATCACGAACTGATTGCTCTCAAGGTCTTTATGAAACACCATTTCACCGGTCGATGGATCTTTGATCCAAAGGTTTTCCGGCATCTCGCGACGTCCGAGCATCGAATTGATCTTCGGACGAACGTAGTTGGTGATCCAGTTCATGACGTTTGGTTCCGTTTCTTGTTCTTCAAAAAACTCTAAAGCTCGTCGCGTTTATCGAATTCACACGACGCTCTTTAACTCGTTATCTTAACGCATGTCGTCGCCGGAAAACCGGTTCCCACTTTTGGGGGACATGCTCTAACTTCTTAAATGGACGATTTATTGGGCAGCTTCAAGGCGTGTTGCGCGAACACTTGCTGCCAATGCACTGACAAGTTTGGTGACAGCAGCTGCCGGATCACCCTTCACCTTGCCATTTTCATCGAGTTCGCCCGCGACTGCTTTGACGATAGCGGTGCCGACAACAACGCCGTCAGCAGCCTCAGCAATGGCTGCAGCCTGTTCAGGCGTCTTTACACCAAAGCCCACACAGATCGGCAGATCGGTGCTCTTCTTGATGTGGCGCACAGCATCCGCAACTCGCGCCGTATCGGCAATTGCCGAGCCGGTGATGCCGTTCATCGAGACGTAATAGACGAAACCCGACGAGTTGGTCAGTACCTTTGGAAGACGCTTGTCGTCAGTGGTTGGCGTGGTCAGGCGGATGAAGTTGAGGCCAGCCTCAGTGGCCGGAATGCACAGTTCCTTGTCCATTTCGGACGGCAGATCGACAATGATAAAACCATCAACGCCGGACGTCTTGGCATCAGCAAGGAAACGCTCGACGCCATAGATGTAAATCGGGTTGTAATAACCCATCAGGACGATTGGCGTTGTGTCGTCCTCTTTGCGGAAATCGGCTGCCAGCTGCAGGGTCTTCTTCAGTGTCTGCCCGGCTGCAAGTGAACGCAGGCCAGCAGCTTCAATCGCAGGGCCGTCGGCCATCGGATCGGAGAAAGGCATACCAAGCTCAATCACATCCGAGCCTGCTTTCGGCAAAGCCTTCATGACGGCAAGCGATGTCGCATAATCCGGGTCGCCGCCCATGAAATAAGTGACCAGTGCTGGACGTCCTTCGGACTTGAGCGCTGCAAATTTGGTGTCGATGCGTGTGGTCATACCGTGCCCCGTGGCAAAATGCGCGTAAGATAATCGGCGGTGGATTGACCGGACATAACCGTCTCCATCCAGGCGCGCCGTTCAAAGTCGATGATCCCCAGTTCCCATACGCAGGCCATCAACAAAGGCTGTGCGGGCATGAAGTCAATCTCGTCGCCGAGTTCGGACTGCCAGAGAATCTGTGTTGCGATGCCACCTTCCAGCCACCAGTGCAGAAGAAGCCACAGGCTTTCTTCACCCTGATGCAGAATAGCAAAACCAGCGCCGAGATGCGGCGTATGCTCAAGCTTTTCTGCAACCGATGCGATCTGTCTGCGGGCGATACCACGAGCCGCTTCTGCAAGCGGATTGGAAGGATCGGCTTCAATGATGCTGAGCTTGATTGTTGCCGAACCACACTCCGTCAGTCCGTCGAACCATGCGGCCCGCGGTCTGTAAGCATTTGTGTCGACAACAGCGTGGCTCATGCAATCCTCACATTTCCATGCCGAGCAGCTGCCCGACCGTGTGAACGTCCTTGTCGCCGCGACCGGACAGATTGACGATCATCACCTGATCCTTGCCCATGCTTGGTGCCATCTTCACGGCTTGCGCAATCGCATGAGCGGATTCAAGCGCTGGAATAATACCTTCAACGCGGGTGCAAAGCTGGAAAGCTTCAAGCGCTTCGTCGTCGAGGATCGGCACATAGTCAACGCGGCCGCTGTCTTTGAGCCATGAATGCTCAGGACCAACGCCCGGATAGTCGAGACCTGCGGAAACTGAATGGCCTTCGAGAATCTGGCCATCTTCGTTCTGCAGCAGATAGGTGCGGTTGCCATGCAGAACGCCGGGGCTGCCTGCACTCATCGAGGCACAATGCTCAACGCCATCAAGACCGCGACCGCCAGCTTCAACACCGACGATCTTGACCGATGCGTCGTCAAGGAACGGATGGAACAGGCCAATTGCGTTCGATCCGCCGCCGACGGCAGCAACGATCACATCCGGCAAACGGCCTTCCTGTTCAAGAATCTGCTTACGCGCTTCCACGCCAATCACCGACTGAAAATCGCGCACGAGTTCCGGATAAGGATGCGGACCAGCAGCGGTGCCAATCAGGTAATAGGTGTCTTCAACATTAGTGACCCAGTCGCGAAGTGCTTCGTTCATGGCGTCTTTGAGCGTGCCGTTGCCAGCCGTGACAGGCTTTACTTCGGCACCCAGCAGTTTCATGCGGAAGACGTTTGGCTTCTGACGTTCAACGTCGGTGGCACCCATATAGACCACGCAAGGCAGGCCGAAGCGGGCTGCAACGGTTGCCGATGCAACACCGTGCTGACCAGCGCCGGTTTCAGCGATGATGCGGGTCTTGCCCATGCGCTTGGCAAGCAGGATCTGGCCGAGGCAATTGTTGATCTTGTGGCTGCCGGTATGGTTCAGGTCTTCGCGCTTGAAGTAAATCTTCGCGCCGCCCAAATGTTTGGTCAGGCCTTCAGCATAATAAAGCTTGGAAGGGCGACCGGCATAATAGGTCGAAAGATCGGAAAGCTCGGCCTGAAATTCAGGATCGCTCTTTGCCGTATCATAGGCTTCCTGCAATTCGAGGATCAGCGGCATTAGCGTTTCGGCGACAAAGCGTCCGCCAAAAATGCCGAACATGCCTTCTTCATCCGGGCCTGTCTTATAGGAATTGGGTTCAACCGGCTTGTTCAATGCTGCCACTCCGTCATGTGCAGGCTATTTGTCTGGCATCAGACACAGCCTGAAAGAATTCTCTAATAAGACGCACATCCTTTTCGCCAGGTGCGCGCTCTACGCCGGACGATACATCGATACCCGGCGCACGCGTATTTTGCAGCGCCTCGGCAATGTTGCCCGCGTTCAGTCCACCGGAAAGCATGTAATCGACACTTTCGTCAAGCGCGTCGAGCAATGTCCAGTCAAAGGATACACCATTGCCGCCGGGAAGGTCTGAACCTTTCGGCGGTTTGGCATCAAAGAGAAAGCGATCTACGATACCCTTATAAGGCGCGATCACTTCGAGATCGTGCGCGTCACGAATTGCAAAAGCCTTTATCACCGGCAGGCCATAGCGCTTCTTCACAAAGCCCACGCGTTCAGGCGTTTCATGGCCATGCAGCTGCAACATGTCAGGCTTTAATTCGCGAACGATTTCATCAAGCGTTTCGTCATCCGCATCAACGCTCACAGCAACCACTTTGGCGCGGCCTTTTGCTGCTTCACGCAGACGCCCTGCATCAGCGGGGGTAAGATGGCGTGGGCTCTTTGGAAAGAAGATGAAGCCAATATGCGTCGCTCCGCCATCGAGAGCAGCATCGACTGCTTCAGGCGTTTTGAGACCGCATATTTTTATATCAAAAACCATGGCGTTTCCGTCGCACATATTGCGACGGGACTCAAGCCGTTCCCGGCGCTGTTTCGGCTGGCGCGTCATCATAACCCTGTGCGATCAGGGTATCATACGCTTCCATGACCTCAAGGGGAACTGCCTGCGCAATCTGAAAACCCAGTGCCGGATATTCCAGAATGCGCCGCAAATCGCCTGTCATTTCACGGACCAGCTTTTCGAATCCGTGAGCCGTTGTCGGCTGATCCTCGAAAGATGTAGCGGGTGCTGTGACAAAAGCCTTGGCTTCCGGCCATTGCCGGTCAACCGTTGCACGCACGCGGCGTTGCGTCTGTGGTTTGGTGACGAAAATCGGACTGATGGCACCTGGCACCATCTTTTCGCGCGAAAAAAGGATGTTTTCGCCAATATTGGTCGCTTTTGGCTCGATGATGATGGCGCTTTCCGGCACGCCTTCAGCAATTGCGATTTCCGCAAAGGCTTCGGCCTCCGATGCCTTGTAGAGCCCTTTGGTCCAGTTACCGCTATGGCCAGTGAACATGAGCCAGGTGCCAAGGCCCTGCATGTAGAGATCGGCCGCATGTTTTGCGACGCGGGTATCATAACTGCCTAAGCCGATAATGACATCGGCGGTCTGAAGTTCGTCATAGATGCAATGGTAATCCCATAGCACCCGGGCGGCATTTTGAATATTTGATGTCATGTAAAGTCGATAGCCTGTAATGCGCTGCCATTGCGCTTGAGCCATGCTTTGCAGCGCTCGGTATCGGGGCAAAGCTCTTGGCAGAGTTTCCAGAATTTCGGCCCATGGTTCATCTCGATCAGATGCGCCACTTCGTGGGCGACGAGATAGTTGATGACGGGCGGCGGGGCCATGCCGATGCGCCATGAGAAGGAAAGCACGCCATCGGAAGTACACGATCCCCAGCGGCTTTTGGTATCCTTGAACCGGACCGCCTTGGCTTTGCGGCCCACGGTTGCCGTATGACGGGCAACCAGTTGCTCGATGTCGCGTTTGACTTCGCGCTTGAGGTAATCGGCGACACGCCGCGAAAGATGTGCGGGGTCGCCATGAACGAGCAGAATATTGCCTTCCAGCAAATCCACCGTGCCACGTCCGGGCTGATGGGTGATGAGATGCGGCACACCGCGAATGGGTATTTTCACACCCACACGAAGGCCAGCCTGATCGGGCAATTTTGCAATGCGGCTTTCAATCCAGCCTTCATGGCGGATCAAAAAACTCTGCACTTCGCGGTCGGGCAAACCCGGTGGAATTGTAACACGCAGACCCTTACCGCCGGTCTCGATCCGAAGTGTCAGGCGTTTGGCGCGCGGGTTTTCAAGCACGCGCAAAGGCAATTCACGCCCTGCGACCGCATGAATGCGTTCGCTTCTGACTGTCGCCGACTGTTTAGCCTTCGATGAACGAAATAAGGAAAAGCCCATTCCTTAAAAATAAGTGATTCGCGAAAAAAGCCAGAAATTTTTGACGTTCAAAGCAAAACGACGCGGGACTAACCCGCGTCGTTACAGGTATTACAGCAATAATTTAGCGGTCAAATATCCGTGACATCGTTGCTGTCGGTCTTTGCTGGCGTGCGTTTGCCATTGGCGCGACGCTCATTCATGAAACGCTCGAACTCTTCCTTGTCACGGGCACGGCGAAGTTCCTGCGCATAGGCTTCGAAGTCGGCGCGGGCTTCTTCAAGCTTGCGGCGTTCTTCAGCCAGACGGTCGAGTTCTTCGCGGCGCCAGTCATCGAAAGCGGCATTGCCTGTCGTGCCGCCAAAGCCGAAGCTTTCACTTTTACCGCAGTTGCGGAAAGAGCCGAACATTGAGTCGGTCTTCTCGTTAACTTGGCGTTTGAAATCACCGAGGCGGTCGCCCCAGATAATATAGGCGAGCATGGCGAGGCCAAGCGGCCAGAAGAAGACAAAGCCCAGCACCATCAGCGCAATTGTCGCTGGTGTCCATGCGGGGCGGATCAATGCAGAATTTGTCATGGTCTACTCCGTCAGTTTAAAAGCATTTCCAGCAAAAGTGCGAAGCGGATTTGCGTGGAATAATGCGCCAAAGCAAATAGACAGAGCGGTTTATATCGGTATCTCAGAAATTGGCCGCTCTGAGGGCCGTTCGCTTAGTCTCGCGGCTTGAATTTGACGTGGTAAACCAATTGCGGCTTTTCAAGAATGTTGTGGGCCTGTTCCCGCCATGCGAGAGCTAAGCAATGTGATTATCTCGGAAATTTTTTCCGTAAATGTTCAAGCGTTGCCACTCCAAGACCTGCAATCAATGCCCAGAAGGCTGAGCCGACGCCGAAAAAGGCAATACCGGAGGCGGTGACAGTGAAGGTTACGATAGCAGCCAGCCGTTCTTCTTCATGCTTAAGTGCCAGCGACATTGCATTGATAAACGGTCCCATGAGAGCAAGGCCTGCCACCAGTGCAATCAGCGTTGCAGGCAGAACGGCAAAGATTGCCACCAGCGAAGCGCCGAATAAAGCGAAGACCACATAGAATGCCGCATAAACGGGCCCGGTCATCCAGCGCTTGGTCGGATCGGGATGGGCATCCGGATTGGTGCAAAGGGCGGCTGAAATGGCGGCAAGATTGCTGGTCCCTGCACCAAAGGGGGCGGTCAGCAGAGAGAATATCCCTGTTACCCTTAGGGCGGCGCTGGTTGGTGGCTCATAGCCGGATGCTCGTAATACGGCAAAGCCCGGAAGGTTCTGAGACGCCATCGTCACCAGATAAAGCGGAAGAGCGATGCCGATCATGGCGCCGATGTGAAACTCTGGCCAGATCAGCGTGAGTGTCGAGATCTCTGGCGCAGGCAATTGCGGAATGCGTCCTGTCAACAGCGCATAAGCCATGCCGAGTACGAGCACGGCAATGACGGCGAGTGATGGATTGAACAGGCGGATGATGAAGAAAAGCGCTACCAGCGGCAGAACGAAACTCGGATCAAGCGAGACAGATTTTGCAGCTGCAATGACGAAGCTAAGCAACACTCCGGCCAGCATTCCCGAAGCAACCGATGCCGGAATGCGTGAAACAAGCGTTGAAAGCTGACGGACCAATCCGGTGAGGATCAGCGCAAGAGCTGTTACGATGAAAGCGCCCACGGCTTCAGGCATGGTAAAACCGACACTTGCGCCGATCAGTGCCAGACCGGGTGTGGACCACGCCGCGATGATCGGCATTTTGTAGCGCACACTAAGCCATGCAGATGAACCAGCAATAGCCAGACACACTGCCGTCACCCAGCTTGCTGTTTCGGCCTGCGTTGCGCCCAGCACATTGGCCGCCGCTACAATGAGCGCCAGCGTGCTGCCAAAGCCGACAATGGCAGCAACCGCAGAAGACGCAAAAACCGAAAAGCGCATGACTTAGTCTCCGAAAGATATACGTTCGGCGAGGGCCGAGACGGTGCGGATCAGCAGTTCCAGGTCTTGCGGGCGCGAAAGACGATGGTCGCCATCGCGAACCAGCGTCAGCGTTACATCATCAACCGGCAGATGTTCAACGAGCTTAAGCGCATGTTGGTAAGGCACAGCCTCATCCTGCATCCCTTGCAGGATATGCACCGGACAACCGGTCTCGATAATGCCCTTAAGCACAAGATTGTTACGACCGTCTTCAATCAATGCGCGGGTATAGATGTAAGGGTTCGGCGAATATTCTGAAGGCTCTTCAAAATAGCCCTGTTCCATCAGATCTTTTTTCTGTTTGTCGGTCAGCGATGGTTCGACAAGCTCGGCAGTAAAGTCCGGGGCCGGGGCAATCAGAACGATCCCGGCAGGAGACTTGCCTGCTTTCTTCAGTTCCTGCGCCATGCGCAACGCAATCCAGCCGCCCATGGATGATCCGACGAGGATCTGCGGGCCTTCCGCATATTTGTCTAAAACCGTGAGACTTTCATTCAGCCAACGTGAGATTGTGCCCTGATTGAAGTCGCCGCCCGACTCACCATGCCCTGAATAATCAAGACGCAGAGCGGAGTGCCCTGTCTTTTCAGCCCATTCATCAAGAACAACAGCCTTGGTGCCAAGCATGTCAGAGCGATAGCCACCAAGCCAGACAATGCCGGGAGCAACCTGTCCCGCACGGTTGCGGACTGCGATTTTGGCGCCATCGACATCAATAAAATCGGGTTCAGCTGCGCTCATGCTTGGTCTCCTGAATTGGCAGGCACTCTATCAAATTCTTTTCATTTGCCATTTCTGCCCGTCAGAGAAAACCTTTCGACTGGCCACTCCCTTGAAATATTGAGGAATGTGACCGATATGTCGCTTTACACTCCCGAAATACTTCTTTCTTCGTCGGGGGTGATTTTCCCAGTCAAAGATGCTATTGACTTTACCGCTCGCTTGACCACATTTCCGCGTTAAACAGGGGTTTGATGGGGGAATGCCGTCGCGGGCAACGAAATTAAACCGCCTATGACGTTAATAATCAGGAGATAACGACCATTCGCCGACCGTTCAGAGCGACGCCGGTCCAGAAAGACGGACCGCGCTCCAACCGTGATATCCGGGTTCCCCGGGTCCAGCTTATTGATGCCGAAGGCCATAACCACGGCAGTATCCCGACGCAGGACGCCATTGCGATGGCAGAAGAAGCGGGTCTCGATCTCGTTGAGATCGTGCCAAACGCTGAACCACCTGTGTGCAAGATCGTGGATCTCGGCAAGCTGAAGTATCAGAATCAGAAAAAAGCCTCCGAAGCCCGCAAGAAGCAGAAAACGGTCGAAATCAAGGAAATCAAGATGCGACCGAACATCGACACTCATGACTATGAAGTGAAGATGAAGGCTGCACAGCGTTTCTTCGAAGAAGGCGACAAGGTCAAGGTAACACTTCGTTTCCGTGGCCGTGAAATGGCCCACCAGGAGCTCGGAATGAAGCTTCTGCTGCGTGTGAAAGAAGATACCGTCGAAATCGCCAAGGTGGAATCCGAGCCAAAGCTCGAAGGCCGCCAGATGATGATGGTTCTGGCTCCGCGCTGATTGTAAATTCCCGCCTTTGAAAAGCCGCCTTCGGGCGGTTTTTCTTTTTCCAGAATCACCCCACTTTCAGAGAAAACCATGAAAACATTGGGCGAACTGGGCAAATATCAGCAAAGACGCCGTCTTGCGATTGCTCTTCTTATCGGACTTCTTGTTGTCGCACTGTTCTTTGTGCGCTCGCGGTCAATTGGGCATTTGCATGAATATATCGAATCATTCGGCATAAGCTTGATCGTTGCGGCCATTCTCGGACGCATGTGGTGCACGCTTTATATCGGTGGTCGCAAAAGTGCCGAGATCGTGCAGACCGGTCCTTATTCGATGACGCGTAATCCGCTTTATGTGTTCAGCAGCATCGGCGCGATCGGTATCGGCGCGCAGACGGGCAGCATTATCATTGCGTTGGCCTTTGGTGTGCTTTGCTATCTGGCTTTTTCAACTGTCATTCGCACGGAAGAGAAGTTCCTCAAGGCCAACTTCGGCAAACCATACGAGGATTATTGTGCACGCGTGCCGCGATTCTTTCCAAGCTTTTCACTGTTCCGCGATGATGATGAGCTCAGGGTAAAGCCTGATCGACTGTATCGGACCTTTACAGATGGTCTGGTGTTCTTTGTGGCCTATCCGTTCTTTGAATTCATTGAGTACCTTCAGGACATCGGTACATTACCGGTTCTGCTGCGACTTTATTGAGTTTGAGGCACGATTCAGCCTGATTCACGTTGATTCAGGCATTGCGTTTTCTGGCCTTTAAGCCTATAAGGCCGCGTTCGAACCGCCCGGCAGGGCATGCCGTGGCGGTTTCGTATGCTTTTCAGACTTGGTCGGTCTGGAAGTAAAACAGAGTTCCGGTCTTTTGCAGGACGGACGCCTTTTCAAACAAGAGGCGTGGAGTGTTGCAAGCACGACGGGGACTAAACAAAGGAGTAGCAAAATGCCCAAGATGAAGACCAAATCGGCTGCTAAGAAGCGGTTCAAAATTACTGGCACTGGCAAAGTTGTAGCTGCGGCTGCAGGCAAGCGCCATGGCATGATCAAGCGCTCGAACAAGTTCATTCGCGATGCACGCGGCACCATGGTGCTCTCGGACGCAGATGCGAAGATCGTAAAACAGTTCCTGCCTAACGGCCTCTAAGCCGTCTATCCTCTAAGGAGATCATATCATGGCACGTGTAAAACGCGGCGTTACCGCCCACGCCAAGCACAAAAAAGTTCTCGACCAGGCTTCGGGTTTCCGTGGTCGTCGTAAAAATACGATCCGCACTGCTAAGGCTGCTGTAGATCGTTCGAAGCAGTATGCTTACCGCGACCGCAAGAATCGCAAGCGTACGTTCCGCGCTCTCTGGATTCAGCGTATCAACGCTGCTGTTCGTGAACAGGGCCTGACCTATGGTCGTTTCATCGACGGTCTTGCTAAGGCAGGTATCGAAATCGACCGTAAGGTTCTTTCCGACATCGCAATCCATGAACCTGATGCGTTCGGTGCGCTGGTTGCGTCGGCAAAGAAGGCTCTCGAGTACCTCAAGAACACCGAGACGCCAAACGCTTTTGAAGGCGCTGTTCGCTAAGCCAGCCCTTCCCAAGTGATATTTTGAATTTGGGGAACCCGCGCTGGCTCGGCTGGCGCGGGTTTTTCTTTCGTATCTGGCGCCAATGGCGCGACCAAGAGGCGTCGAGTGTCCCCTGGACACGAGAGGGATGTAAACCAAGAGGCGTGGAGCGCGTTCAGCGCGACAGGGATATAGACAATGAGCGATCTCGAACAACTCGAACAAACGATCATGGGCGAAATCGCTGCTGCCAGCGACGAGCAGGCGATTGAAGCGGTGCGCGTTGCAGCACTCGGCAAAAAAGGCACTATCTCTGAAAAGCTGAAGACGCTGGGCAGCATGACACCGGAAGAGCGTCAGGCGCAGGGTCCTGCCATCAACGGCCTGAAGAATCGCGTCACCGAAGCGCTCACTGAACGCAAGACAGAGCTGCGCAAGCAAGCCATTGCAGCGCGCCTTGAGCGTGAGAAAGTCGATGTGACCTTGCCGGTACGCGAAAGCGCCGCATCGCGTGGCCGCATTCACCCAATTTCTCAGGTTATCGATGAAATCACCGCGATTTTCGCGGATATGGGTTTCTCGATTGCCGAAGGTCCGGATATCGAGACCGACTATTACAATTTCACGGCGCTGAACTTCCCTGAAGGCCACCCGGCGCGTGAGATGCACGACACGTTCTTCTTCAATCCAGACGAGAAGGGCGAGCGCAAGCTATTGCGTACGCATACCTCGCCGGTGCAGGTGCACACGATGGAGAAGTTCGCAGCCATTCGCGATAAGGAAGGCCGTGACGAACCGATCCGCATCGTCATTCCGGGCAAGACCTATCGCATGGATTCCGACGCCACTCATTCGCCGATGTTCCATCAGGTCGAAGGTCTGGTCGTCGATAAGTCGGCTAATGTCGCCAATATGAAATGGGTGCTGGAAGAATTCTGCAAGGCTTTCTTTGAAGTGCCGAACGTCACGATGCGCATGCGTCCGAGCTTCTTCCCATTCACCGAGCCATCGGTTGAGGTTGATATTCAGTGCGACCGTTCCGGCCCGCATGTGAAATTCGGCGAAGGCACGGACTGGCTCGAAATTCTCGGCTGCGGCATGGTGCATCCGAATGTGCTGCGCGCTTCGGGTTATGACCCGGACGTCTATCAGGGCTTTGCATGGGGTATGGGTATCGACCGCATCGCCATGCTGAAATACGGAATGCCTGATCTGCGTGCCTTCTTTGATGCCGATGTGCGTTGGATCAACCATTACGGGTTCCGTCCGCTCGATCTGCCAACGCTGTTTGGTGGCCTGAGCGCATGACGCAACTGCCCGAACCTTATCGCGATGCGGTGACTTTTGCCTTTGGCGATTCGCCGGAACTCGCCGATGAGTTGCTTGCGCTCGTATTGGCAGGTCGCAAGACTGCGACCTGTGCCGCGCTTGCCTCGTTCGGTGAAGACAGCGAGCCGATGCCGGTCGTCGGACGTCGTGATGTGGTTCTGGATGGTCTTGGTCAACCTGCCGCGGTGATCGAAACAGTAGAGCTGACGGTCCGCCGCTTCGATGAGGTTGATGCCACATTTGCGGAACAGGAGGGCGAAGGCCCGCTGGAAGAATGGCGAAAGGGGCACGAGGCCTATTTTCGCCGCAACGGCGGCTTCTCCCTTGATATGGAATTGCTTTGCGAGCGCTTTCGCGTGGTCGAAGTGCTTAAACGCTGAAATTTAGGAAAGAACACGATCATGAAATTCACGCTTTCCTGGCTCAAGGATCACCTTGAAACCGATGCGACGCTCGATCAGATCGTCGAAAAGCTGACCGATATTGGTCTGGAAGTGGATGGGGTCGATGACCGCGCTGCTTTCAGGGCCTTCAAAGTTGCCAAGGTTTTGACGGCAGTTCAGCATCCGGATGCCGACAAGCTGCGCGTTCTCTCGGTTGATACGGGCGAAGGCCAGCCGGTTCAGGTTGTTTGTGGTGCTCCGAACGCGCGCGCCGGTCTCGTTGGTGTTCTGGGTCGTCCGGGCGATTACGTTCCGGGCCTTGATGTCACGCTCTCGGTTGGCAAAATCCGTGGCGTTGAGAGCTTTGGCATGATGTGCTCGGAGCGCGAGCTGGAACTTTCTGATGAACATAATGGCATTATCGACCTTCCGGACGATGTTCCGGTCGGCACGAGCTTTGCCGCCTATATGGGTCTTGATGATCCGATTATCGAAATCGGTCTGACGCCAAACCGCGCAGATTGCACTGGTATTCGTGGCATTGCCCGTGATCTGGCAGCCGCGGGCCTCGGCACGCTCAAGAAGCTCGATGCTGAACCTGTAAAGGGCGAAGGCGAGACACCGGTTAAGGTCATTCTCGATCAGGATGCCGAAAACCCGTTCTGCACCGGCTTCGCACTGCGCATGGTCAAGGGTGTCAAGAACGGCCCAAGCCCGAAATGGATGCAGCAGCGCCTGAAGGCTATCGGTCTGCGCCCGATCAATGCACTGGTGGACATCACCAATTATGTGACGTTTGATCAGGGCCGTCCGCTGCATGTTTTCGATGCGGCCAAAGTTAAGGGCAATCTGACAGTGCGCGCGGCAAAGGATGGCGAAACCATTCTCGGCCTCGACCAGCGCGAATATAAGTTCAAGCCGGGCACGTACGTGATCGCCGATGAAAACGGCCCCGAATCGATCGCCGGTATCATGGGCGGTGAGCATTCGGGCTGCGATGAAAACACTGTCGATGTGCTGATCGAATCCGCTCTTTGGGACCCGCGCACAATCGCACGTACGGGCCGCGAACTGGGCATCGTCACCGATGCACGCTATCGCTTTGAGCGTGGCGTCGATCCTGAAATGATGATTCCGGGTGCGGAAATTGCAACCAAGCTGGTGCTCGAACTCTGCGGCGGTCAGCCGACAGTTCTCGACGTGGTTGGTTACACGGCACCGACCGCACGCGTGATCGATTTTCCGGTTACGGAAGTGAAGCGCCTTACCGGCATCGATGTTTCCTATGACGCATCTTTCGACATTTTGAAGCGTCTTGGCTTCGGCGCTGAAGGCGACGGCAAGGTCATCAAGGCAACCGTGCCAACATGGCGTGGTGACGTGGAAGGCAAAGCCGACCTCGTTGAAGAAGTCATGCGTATCCATGGCATCAATCAGATCGAACCACAGCCGTTGCCGGGCCTTGGCACGGTGAATGGCCGTATTCTGACGACATTGCAGATCCGTACGCGTCTGGCACGTCGCACACTTGCTTCGCGCGGCATGATGGAAGCTGTGACCTATTCCTTCATTTCCGAAGCGCAGGCCAAAGCCTTTGGCGGTGGCAAGCCGGAACTGAAGCTGGCGAACCCGATCGCAGCCGATATGTCGGATATGCGCCCATCGCTTCTGCCGGGTCTGCTGTCTGCTGCTCAACGCAATGCGGATCGCGGTTTTGGTGATACGGCACTGTTTGAAGTGTCTGGCATTTATGAAGGTGACAAGCCGGAACAGCAGCGTCGTGTGGCCGGTGGTGTCCGTCGTGGCACGGCTGGTGTTGAAGGCTCGGGCCGTTTCTGGTCTGGCAATGCAGCACCCGTTGGTGTGTTTGATGCCAAGGCTGATGCCCTGGCTGCCCTTGAAGCGGCTGGCGCGCCGGTTGATCGCATCCAGATCGAAGCCGGTGGTCCGGAATGGTTCCATCCGGGTCGGTCGGGCACACTGAAGCTCGGACCGAAGGTGGTTCTGGGTTATTTCGGTGAATTTCACCCTGATACGCTGGAAGCGCTTGATGTTTCAGGCACGCTTTGCGGCTTTGAAGTCTATATTGATGCCATTCCTGAGCCGAAGGCAAAGGCAACCCGCACCAAGCCAGCTCTGAGCCTCTCGCAGTTCCAGAGCCTCAAGCGTGACTTCGCTTTCGTCGTGGATGCAAGCGTTGAAGCCGGTAACGTCGTGAAGGCCGTTTCGTCGGCTGACAAGAAGCTGATTGCCGGCGTGCAGGTGTTTGACGTCTTCACAGGCGCTTCGCTTGGTGAAGGCAAGAAGTCGATTGCGGTTGAAGTGTTGTTGCAGCCACAGGATCGCACGCTGACCGACGAAGATCTGGAAGCACTGGCAAAGCAGGTGATCGCAAATGTCACCAAGCAGACCGGCGGCGTTCTTCGCGGATAAGAATGAAACAAAAAGCCCGGCTTTTAGCGGGGCTTTTTTAACCTCGTAAACCGATACAATTGCCCCATGGGTCTTTGACCTGACACATGCGCATGTCGTCTTGAATATCGAGCGGCCCGCGATAAAGCGTGCCGCCAATGGCAATCAAATGCGCAAGCATTTCATCGAAATCCTCGACGTGCCAATAGACAACACTTCCCGCAGCACCCGATGAAACTTTTTCATCTGCCGGAACAATTTCCAGATCCACATCGCCGATCTGCAGATAGCTGAAATCAAACGCTTCAAGATGTTTGAGAACAGCTTGCGGAAAGGCTTTGAGATACCACTCGATTGCCGTCTCAACATCGCCGACATGGATCAGAACGGCGGATATCGTGCCACTCATGCGGGGACAGCCGCACGCGCAGGCATGGCAAGCATGGCCATGTCGATGATCTTCTGTACAGCTTCGCGGGAATTGCCATCACGGGCTTCAAAAGAAATGCTCTGCTGGATCATGTGATAAAATTCGGTCATTTGCGCGATGTCAGTTTTTTCTGGCAGATCGACTTCTGCAATGGCGCGCTTCAGACGCTGTGAAAGCCGCTCATGATTTGTGTGACGAACACCCTGAAGGAACGCCTTCACATCGGCATTTTCAGGTTTGCACTGGATAGAGCTGACACTGATCATGCATCCGCCAGCAGGACACGCAAAGGCGCTGTCGGCGCTGAGTTCCAGCCATTGCCGCATACCGTCCTGAATGGTGCGCGCATTTTCGAGTGCCTCGAAAGGAGTGGCGCCAATCGTGCGGCTATAATAGTCCACAGCTTCGCGAAACGCCTGCTCCTTGTTGCCAAATGCTGCGTAAAAGCTCGGCGGCGTGATGCTGATCGCCGATGTGAAATCGTTGATCTGGGCGCATTCATAGCCTTTTGCCCAGAAGACTTTCATGACTTTTTCCAGCGCAGTATCGCGGTCGAAACTGCGCGGTCGGCCGCGCGGAACCATTTTTCGCCCTTTCTGTAGTCATCCTTATATAATTTGCTTGACGCTCCGGAGCAAGGCGATATGAATTATGTAGTATCGACTATATAAATAGGATTCGTCCCATGAACGAAGTGTGTGATTCTGCCATCACGGCGGAAGGGGCTTCTGCGTCTTCAAGCGAGGCGCGTGCAATCCCACTGGTGGTTTATTGCCTGACGCTTGGCGTCTTTGCACTGACCACTTCCGAGCTGATGATTTCCGGCATGATGCCAGCACTTCAGGAGGCTTTTGGCCGCTCGATTTCCGATATTGGTAATCTCATCTCGGTCTATGCTCTCGGCATGACGATAGGTGGTCCGCTGGTGACAATGCTATTTCTGGCGCTGAAGATTGAAAATAAGCGCGGGCTGCTATTGCTTCTGATCCTTTATGCTGTGGGGCAAAGTGTGGCTGCCTCAACCAGCAATTTCCATGTGATGTTGGTAGCGCGTGTTTTCACCGGCATGGCAGCGGCGACAAGTTTCGGCCTGATGCTGGCGATCACTGCGCAGCTCGTCGTGCCTGAATTACGTGGTCGTGCATCGTCGCTGGTCTTTGCAGGTCTTATGCTGTGCACTGTTTTGGGTGTGCCGCTGGCAACCGCTATCACCAACGCTTTCGGCTGGCGGGCAAGCTTCTGGGCGATTGTGGTGCTGGTGCTGTTTTGTGCGTTGGTGATTGCGCTCAAAATCGAAGCAAAGCCAAATCATTCGGAAGTAAATCTGCGTTCAGAGCTGAATGAAATGCGCAAGCCACGGTTATGGGCAGCTTATGCAACCAGTGCCCTGGTGATCGGTGCCTCCTTCTCGGTTTATAGCTATCTTTCGCCAATTACTGCGAAACTAGCTGGCTTCCCGGAAGCGCAACTGCCTTATTTGCTGGCGGTTTATGGCGCTGCAAACATCATCGGCAATTACATTGTTGGTCGCTTTGCGGACCGTCATACGATTGCGACTATCTTTATCGGCATTCTGATCATGCTGGCGGCAATGCTGATCTTTGCACTCTTTGCGGAGCTGAAATTTGCAACCATGCTGGCAATCGTCATGATTGGTCTTACGGGCATTGCGCTTAATCCCGCTTTCATTGCCCGCGTCATGCGGATTGCGCATCCGGGCGCGCTGGTCAATGCGATGCACGCATCTGTCATCAACATCGGTCTGGGCCTTGGGCCATGGGCAGGTGGTCTGGCGCTTCAATCCGGATATAGCCTTCATGCGCCGCTGTGGGTGGGCTTTATCATGACGCTTCTTGGTCTGTTGAGTCTCGCGCCCCGCGCGTTGCGTCGGATGTAATTTTCGACCTGCAAATAAAAAAGCCGGGGTTGATGCCCCGGCTTTTTGTATCGGAAGGGATGATTAATCCTTCGAGAAAATGGTTGCGCTCTGCGATGTCGAAACCATGGTGTTGTAATCACTAACAATCCACTGAAGATCAGAAGCGGCATTACCCTTGCGGGCATCGCCCTTGGTCTTTTCCAGTTTTTCCTGGAAATCGCGCAGCTTGCCCAAAAGGCTTGCAGGGCGGGATTCGAAAACATGGAACGAGTTTGGATGCTCGGTTGCGTAATCGTCCATTTCGCGAACGGCGGCCGCGTAAGTGTCCATGGCTTTGCCAAAGGCTTCCATATCGACAACTGGCTTTTCATTTTCCGGCAGCAGTTCAACAACTGCATTGGCACGCATCATGACATTGCGAACCTGCCAGTTGGCCTTCTTGCCTTCGGCCTTTTCAAGCGCATCAAGTTCGGCAAGATCGATTTTGGCCTTTTCCTCGCCTAACAGCGCATCGACATGCTTGCGTTCTTTGGTGAACTCTGGCGCATATTCGGCGATCTGTTTGTGGAATTCCTTCGCACCAGCAAACTTGTCGGACTTATAGTCCTTGCGGTCGTAATATTTGCTCGCCTTTTCAACCACCGGGGCAAGCTTCTGATAGATCGCAATATAGCTCACCATCGCTTCATCAAGCGCAGGGAGTTTTGGGTCTGCCTTTGTGGCTTCTTCGGCTGCTTCAATTTCACTACGAACATCATAAAGCGAGTAAAGGCCGTAGACATTGCGCTCCTTACCGGTCGGGCCCTTCTTCATGTCGACCCAGCTATCATAGCGGTCGAGCGATTCCGAAGCGCGAATGGTGCGGTTGAGAAGCGAAACATAGGCGTTCATCTTTTCAATCGCAGCATTTGGATCGGCCTCATCGGCAGTTTGCGCGAAAGCTGCGGTCGGCAGAATGACCGCGAGAAGCGTGAACAGGATCGCACGAGGCGAGAAGCGTTTCATGTGGTTTTCCCTCATTGAGCACATTCTAAAAACGGTAAAATGATTGCAGTGCATCGATTTTAAAGGCCGGAAGTATGTCCCCGTCCGTCCTAATTATTCTCTGGCCCATCATTGTCTGGCATCGTCAGGGAGCCAGTTGCTCCCGGAGCGATTTCTTACGACGGTGATGATTGTGGTGACGATTGAAAGCACGATCAGATATTCGACAAAACGGAACGGAATCACAAACCAGCCGCTGATCGTGCGTTCGATTGCGCCATAGAGATTAACGATCTGGAACTCGTAATTTACGCCGGTACTACCGCCGCCATGACTGACGATTTCTTTGAATTGAAGATGACTGCCGGGGCTTCCGAACAGCCACACCAAAGGCTGGTTGTAAACAGGGTTGCCGCGGCTGTCGAAAAACATGGCCGTAAACGACATGAATGAAATCATGATGGCTGCTGCTTCGGGCTTTCTCCAGTCAACTTTCGAGAACCAGAATATCGCCGAGCAGACGGCAAGAAGAAAGATGCTCGCGACGCCATCGATAAAGATGACGCCATACATCCCATACATGAGGCCAAGCCCCACGAGGGAGAAGCAAGCAATAGCAGCGGCGGCGATGGCAAATATGCCAAGCACTTTCGTGATGGTTCCTGTTTGCATAGGGCGCAAAAAGCACGCACCCGCAAGAATGACAAGCCTTATTAGATTTTTCTACTTTATGAGGGCGGTCATTTAAATCTTTGCGTTTGTTTTATTCTGTGAACGCGAAAAGGCGGGGCTACCCCGCCTTTTTTTGCATAAAGCCAAAAGCTTTAGAGGCCGGTAGTTGCCAGCAATGCATCGGGATAGCGTTTGCCTGCAATCGTGTCTGAGCTGAAAAGCGTGTTCAGGCGATTTAGCTCGTCACTGCTCAAAGAAACATCTGCGGCCTTTGCATTGTCTTCGAGATGGTTGACCTTACGTGCACCGGGGATCGGTACGATGAAATCGCCCTGATGAAGAACCCAGGCAAGCGCGAGCTGCGCCGGTGTCACCTGCTTTTCACCAGCCATCTCGACAATCAGATCGACCTGCTTGTTGTTGGCTTCAAGGTTGCCGGGCTGGAAGCGCGGCAAGGTTTTGCGGAAATCATCTGCAGCAAAATCCGATTGCGAACGCACCTTGCCGGTCAACATGCCACGACCAAGCGGGCTATAGGGCACGAAGCCGATACCAAGTTCGGCACAAACAGGCAGCACGTCATTTTCAGGATTGCGTTCCCACAGTGAATATTCGCTCTGAAGTGCCGCAATTGGGTGTACGGCATGGGCACGGCGCAGCGTCTTTACACCTGCTTCCGAAAGGCCGATGGTCCGGATCTTACCCTCATCGATCAGATCTTTCATCGTGCCGATGACGTCTTCAATCGGCACATTCGGATCAACGCGATGCTGATAGAAAAGATCAATGGTTTCGATGCCGAGGCGCTTGAGAGAGGCGTCGGCCACGGCGCGAATATTTTCAGGACGACTATCGACGCCAACTGGCTTGCCATCCTCGATCTTGAAGCCGAATTTCGTGGCAATCGTTACTTTATCGCGAACTGATTTGAGTGCCTTGCCCAGCAGCTTTTCATTTTCATAGGGGCCGTAAACTTCAGCCGTATCAAAAAATGTTATGCCAAGATCAAAGGCACGGTGCAAAGTGGCAATGGCATCCTGTTCGTCCTGTCCGCCATAGGCATAGCTCATGCCCATGCAGCCGAGGCCGATTGCGGAGACAGTCAGTTCCTGGCCAAGCTTGCGCGTTTTCATCGGTATTCCTTTCGGGACGAGTTCTCAAATATGGGGAGCTCGGAAACTCTGAAAACACAGGGTTTCCGGTAAGGCCGAAACTAACTCTCGAACAGGCGTTCGATAATACTGATTTATTTTCACGGGTTATTCTATATTTTAGAACAATGAATCGAAATCAGCTTTCCCAACTGGCTGTGTTGGCCGCTGTTGCTGCCCATGGCAGTTTCCGAGGGGCGGCGCGTGAATTGTCGATTGCGCCTTCCGCAGTCAGTCATGCGGTTGCTGCCCTTGAAGACAGTCTTGGCATCCGACTTTTGTCGCGCACCACGCGAAGCGTTGCGCCCACGGATGCCGGACGGCAATTGCTGGAACGGCTTGCTCCGGCGCTCGAGGAAATTCATCAGGCACTGGGTGCAGCAATTGAAGCGCGCGAGCGCCCTGCAGGGACATTGCGTATTACGATGCCGCATATCGCAGCACAATTTGTCATTGCGCCGCGATTGGGTGAATTTGCGGAAGCCTATCCCGACATTACGCTTGATCTGACGGTTGAAAGCGCATTCACCGATATTGTCGCAGCTGGCTTTGATGCCGGTATGCGGCTTGGCGAGAGCCTTGAGGCCGACATGATCTGCGCCCGCCTGACAAGCGATCTGCGTGCGGCGATTGTTGCCTCACCGTCCTATCTCGAAAGGACAACGATCCCCAGACATCCGAATGATCTGATGCAGCATCGTTGTGTGAGGCATCGCTTTGCAAGTGGTCGTATCTATCGCTGGGAGTTTGAAAAGGCGGGTGAAGAGCTGGAGATTGCCATCAACGGCTCACTTATTCTCAATGATGACCGGTTGATTCTCGATGCGATCCTAAACGGCGCTGGTCTCGCTTATCTGTTTGAGGATCACGTTCGGGATGCGCTCGCGGATGGAAGGCTGGTGAGGGTACTTGAAGACTGGTGCCAGCCTTTCGCGGGTCTTTACCTCTATTATCCAAGTCGTCGTCAGATGCGTCCGGCACTGCGCGCATTTATCGATTTCTTTCGCGGATCGTATGAGATGCAGCACCGCTTTCTGGGGGCGTGAACTTGGATCATTTTCGCTATTCTGGCCTCCCGCAATCAGTACATACAAAACGTTTTTGCAGAATAATCGAAGCTGTTCCAATCCTATCGGCCGCACTGTCGCGCGCGCGCCGTCTCAACCTTCCAGATTGGTGGCTCGTTTCCGGTGCGCTTTATAATTCTGTATGGAATGTGCTGAGCGGACGCCCTCATGGCTATGGCATCAAAGACATCGACATCGCTTACTTCGATGGTTCTGATCTCTCATGGAGTGCGGAAGATTCGGCTATTCAAGCGGGCGCTATGGCTTTTGAAGGCTATACGCTGCCTGTCGAGATACGCAATCAGGCGCGCGTTCATCTATGGTTTGAAGAGCATTTCGGAAAGCCCTATCCGCCGCTTCGTTGCGCATCCGAATCGATTGAGCGTTACGTAGCAATAGCGCATTGCGTGGGCGTGAGATTGGCGAGTGATAACACGCTCAATATTTACGCTCCTTTTGGGCTGGATGACATTTTTTCGTTTCGTATTCGGCCCAATCATGCCATCGATAACCGCGAAACATATGAAATCAAGGCTCGCCGGGCGTTGGAATGCTGGCCTGAATTGACTATTCAGAGCTGGGACAAAGAAGGCTGAGACCATAATGAGCAAAGGGACTGGAATGTTTCGTTGGGGTATTCTTTCCACCGCCAAGATTGGCGTTACGCAGGTTATTCCGGCGCTTTGCGCTTCCGATAACGGCGTGGTCCATGCAATCGCCAGTCGCGATCAGGCGCGTGCGCGTGCTGTTGCCGATCGGTTTGGCGCACCGCTGGCCTTTGGTTCCTATGAAGAATTGCTGGCAAGTGATGAAGTGGATGGTGTCTATATCCCGCTGCCAACCTCGCAGCATATCGAATGGACGCTGAAGGCTGCAGAAGCGGGCAAACATGTTCTCTGCGAAAAGCCGATTGCGTTGAAAGCCGAGGATATCGACCAACTGATTGCCGCGCGCAACAAACATAAGGTGACAATCGCCGAAGCCTTCATGGTCTATTACCACCCGCAATGGATCAAGCTGCGTCACCTTCTTGCTGAGGGCGCGATCGGAACGTTGCGCCATGTGCAGGGCGCATTCAGCTATTTCAACAATGATCCTGGCAATATGCGCAATCAGCCGGAACTTGGCGGTGGCGCGCTACCGGATATTGGCGTGTATCCGACCGTTGTTACGCGTATGGTGACAGAGAAAGAGCCGCTCTCGGTTCAGGCATCGGTCGAGTTCGATCCGAAGTTCGGTACTGATCGTTACGCGAATGTGTCGGCACGATTTGATGGCTTCGACCTTACTTTTTATGTCGCAACACAGCTCGCGGCTCGTCAGACCATGGTTTTCCATGGTGACAAGGGCTTTATCGAAGTTCACGCACCTTTTAACACCGGTAAATATGGTCAGGGCCGCATTACGCTCTATAATGGCGGTCATACGGAAGCGACCGAATGGTCGTTCTCCGATACAAACCACTACCAGCTTCAGGCCGAAAACTTCGTGCGAGCCACGAAAGGCGAAGGCGTGCTGCTGTTTTCTCTGGAAAACTCGAAGGCAAATCAGAAATTCATCGATGCTATATATCGTGCTGGTAAAAGCGACGGCTTCGTGAGTGTCTGATTTGTGTGACTGGAACAACTGTCAGGAAGAAATCTTTCTGTGTCACATAGCTTGTGACTTGCAGTGAAAAACCGCCTTTCTTATATACGCCTCGCACAGGGCTTTGATAAAAGGCCGGGTGGATTGAAAAATCCTTCCCGACATCACACCTTGAAGCAGGCATTGTGAAATCGATAGGAACCGCTAATGGAACGCTCGGTAGAGGTCTTTGCGGTTTGCTGAATGGAGAGAAATATGGCTAAAGTTATTGGTATCGATCTGGGAACGACCAACTCCTGCGTTGCCGTCATGGACGGAAAAAGCGCGAAGGTCATTGAAAATGCTGAAGGTGCTCGCACGACGCCTTCGATTATCGCTTTCAGCGATAGCGACGAACGCCTCGCTGGCCAGCCTGCGAAGCGTCAGGCTGTCACCAACCCTGAAGGCACTCTGTTTGCCGTAAAGCGCCTGATTGGCCGCCGCTTTGATGACCCAATGGTCACAAAGGACAAGGATCTTGTACCTTACAAGATCGTCAAGGGCGACAACGGCGACGCATGGGTCGAAACCCACGGCAAGAAATATTCGCCATCGCAGGTTTCGGCCATGATCCTTCAGAAAATGAAGGAAACCGCTGAATCCTATCTCGGTGAAACTGTTACGCAGGCCGTTATCACGGTTCCAGCATACTTCAACGATGCTCAGCGTCAGGCAACCAAGGATGCCGGTAAGATCGCTGGTCTTGAAGTTCTGCGTATCATCAACGAACCAACTGCTGCAGCTCTCGCCTATGGTCTCGACAAGAGCGAAGGCAAGACGATTGCCGTTTACGATCTTGGCGGCGGTACTTTCGACGTGTCGGTTCTCGAAATCGGCGATGGCGTGTTTGAAGTTAAGTCCACCAACGGTGACACGTTCCTCGGCGGTGAAGACTTTGACATGCGTCTGGTCGAATACCTCGTTGCCGAGTTCAAGAAGGAAAGCGGCATCGATCTGAAGAACGACAAGCTTGCTCTGCAGCGTCTTAAGGAAGCTGCTGAAAAGGCAAAGATCGAACTTTCGTCGGCTCAGCAGACCGAAATCAACCTGCCGTTCATCACGGCTGACCAGACCGGTCCTAAGCACCTTGCTATCAAGCTTTCGCGCTCGAAGTTCGAAAGCCTGGTTGACGATCTCGTGCAGCGCACGGTCGAGCCATGCAAGGCAGCGCTCAAGGATGCAGGCCTCAAGGCTGGCGACATCGACGAAGTGGTTCTGGTTGGCGGCATGACCCGTATGCCTAAGATCCAGGAAGTCGTGAAGCAGTTCTTCGGTAAGGAACCGCACAAGGGCGTGAACCCGGACGAAGTTGTTGCCATGGGTGCTGCAATTCAGGGCGGCGTTCTGCAGGGCGACGTCAAGGACGTTCTGCTGCTCGACGTAACCCCGCTTTCGCTCGGCATTGAAACGCTTGGTGGCGTATTCACCCGTCTGATCGATCGCAACACGACGATCCCGACCAAGAAGTCGCAGACCTTCTCGACCGCTGAAGACAATCAGTCGGCTGTGACGATCCGCGTTTTCCAGGGCGAGCGCGAAATGGCTGCCGACAACAAGATCCTCGGCCAGTTCGATCTCGTTGGCATTCCGCCGGCACCACGCGGCGTGCCGCAGGTTGAAGTGACTTTCGACATCGACGCCAACGGTCTCGTCAATGTGTCCGCGAAGGACAAGGGCACCGGCAAGGAACACCAGATCCGCATTCAGGCATCGGGTGGTCTTTCGGATGCCGACATCGAAAAAATGGTCAAGGACGCAGAAGCAAACGCTGAAGCTGACAAGCAGCGTCGTGATGCTGTTGAAGCCAAGAACCAGGGCGAAAGCCTCCTTCATTCGTCTGAAAAGTCGCTGAAGGAATATGGTGACAAGGTTTCGGCTGAAGACAAGCAGGCAATCGAAGGCGCAATCGCAGCCCTTCGTACCTCGCTTGAAGGCGATGATGCTGAAGATATCAAGGCGAAGACGCAGACCCTTGCCGAAGCTTCGATGAAGCTTGGTCAGGCCATGTATGAAGCAGCACAGGCTGCTGAAGAAGGTGGTGCTGCCGGTGGTGAGCAAGCTTCTTCCAACGATGACGTTGTTGACGCCGATTACGAAGAAATCGACGACGACAAGAAAAAGTCGTAAGCCTTGTCCGTAATGCTAAGGCCCGGGACGTCAGTCCCGGGCTTTTGCGAATTTTCGGGACGGTTGCACCGGACGGACAGAAACAACAAGAATAGTCCAGCAGTCATACCACTCGATCAGAGGTGTGATTTGTGTCAAACAGGACCGTGGAGACGCTACCGTAAAGACGGATGCGATCCAGCCGTCGGGATAACGAACTAATGAAGATCGATTACTACGAAGCTCTAGGTGTTGAGAGAACAGCAGACGATAAGGTGTTGAAGACTGCCTTTCGTAAGCTTGCCATGGAGTATCATCCGGATCGTAATCCGAACAATCCGGATGCTGAACGCAAGTTCAAGGAAATCGGCGAGGCCTATGAAACGCTGAAGGACCCGCAGAAGCGTGCAGCTTACGACCGCTTCGGTCATGCAGCCTTTGAAAATGGCGGCATGGGTGGCGGTGGTTTCGGCGGCGGCTTTGGTGGCGCCGGCGGTTTTTCCGATATTTTCGAAGACATCTTTGGCGAGATGATGGGTGGCGGTCGCCGCCGCTCGAATGGCGGACGCGAACGCGGCGCCGATCTTCGCTACAATATGGAAGTAAGTCTGGAAGAAGCTTTTTCCGGCAAGGCCGCACAGATCCGTGTGCCGACTTCCATCACCTGTGATGAATGCTCAGGTACGGGCGCAAAAGCCGGTTCGCAGCCGACCACCTGTACCATGTGCTCCGGTTCGGGCCGCGTGCGCGCAGCACAGGGCTTCTTCTCGGTTGAGCGGACCTGTCCGACCTGTAACGGTCGCGGTCAGATCATCAAGGATCCTTGCGGCAAGTGCCATGGTCAGGGCCGTGTTACGCAGGAGCGTTCGCTTTCGGTCAATATCCCGGCTGGTATCGAAGACGGTACTCGTATTCGTCTGGCTGGCGAAGGTGAAGCCGGAACGCGTGGCGGGCCATCGGGCGATCTTTATATCTTCCTGTCGGTTAAGCCGCATGAGTTCTTCCAGCGTGATGGGGCTGATCTTTACTGCAAGGTTCCAATCTCGATGACGACGGCAGCACTGGGTGGAGATTTTGAAGTTTCCACGCTTGATAGCACCCAGACTCGCGTGAAGGTGCCGGAAGGTACACAAAACGCCAAGCAATTCCGCCTCAAAGGCAAGGGTATGCCGGTTTTGCGTCAGCAGGCAGTGGGTGATCTTTATATCCAGATTGATATTGAGACGCCGCAGAACCTTTCCAAGCGGCAACGCGAGTTGCTTGAGGAATTTGAACAACTCTCATCCAAGGAGAACAGCCCGAAATCGGCAGGCTTCTTCTCCCGGATGAAGGAGTTTTTCGAAGGTATAGGTGAGTGATGAAAAGGGAGCCGTTTGGCTCCCTTTTTTTATACTTTCCTTATTGTCGCCTTGCCTAACCAATCCAATGCGGCATAAACTTGTCTGATAACGACAATGGGAGCAGTGAGAATGGCAGGACAGCTCGGCAGGAAACTGGCCGCTAAGTTCGATGAGGAAATCCGTTTTTTCAAAGGCTGGATAGACGGACCGAAGGCGGTGGGCGCTATATTGCCGACAAGTTCGATTACAGCGCGACGCATGGCGAGTGTTATCGATACGAAATCAGGCCTGCCTGTTCTGGAGCTCGGACCGGGAACAGGTGTTATCACCAAGGCTATTCTTGCGCATGGCGTGAAGCCTTCCGATCTCTACTGCGTTGAATACTCCTCAGATTTTGTCGAACATCTCGACCGGACTTTCCCCGATGTGAACATCATCCAGGGCGATGTATTCGATCTGGATAGCGCTTTGGGCAATATGAAAGATCAGAAATTCGACAGCATTGTTTCAGCCGTTCCGATGCTGAATTTCCCAATGCCAAGCCGCATTCAGCTGATGGAAGATCTTTTGTCCCGAATTCCACGCGGCCGTCCTCTCATACAGATTACTTATGGTCCACGTCCGCCAGTGCCAGCTGGCAAAGGCAATTACACTGTGCAGCATTACGATTTCGTCGTGCGCAATGTTCCGCCCGCACAGCTCTGGGTCTATCGTAGTCCGCTCGTCTGACCTTTTACGGAGTATATTAATCAATGACGGCAAAGATCATGATCTTTGCGGGTTCTACCCGCAAAGGCGCTTTTTCAGGCCATATGGCAGAGGCGGCTTCCAAAGAGCTGGCTGCACAAGGTGCGAGCGTCACGCATATTTCGCTGGCTGATTATCCGCTTCCCTTCATGAATGAAGATCTGGAAGCTGAAGAGGGTATTCCTGAAAACGCCATGAAGCTTGGTCGTCTATTTGCCGCGCATGACGGGCTGATGATCTGTTCTCCGGAATATAACGCATCGATCCCGGCGCTTCTCAAAAACACGATCGACTGGGTCAGCCGTATTTCGAAGGATGGCGATAAGCCGCTCAAGCCCTATGCGGGTTTGACTGTCGGGCTTTGCTCGACTTCCAACGGTGCTTTCGCCGGTATGCGTGGGCTTTATCACCTGCGCGCCGTTCTGATGAATGTCGGCACGCATATCGTGACTGAGCAGTGTTCCGTTAGCGGTGCCGCCGATGCTTTCAATGATGATGACACGCTCAAAAATGAGCGTCAGGCAAAGATGCTGAGCGCTGTATGTGCGAGCCTGATTAAGCACTCGGTCAATCCGGGGCGCTGATAATTGGCACTATCTGCACATTTCAGGGCGCGGTATCTTTCGTACCGCGCCCTGTTGTGCGAATAGCATAATCCGACCTGAGCGGAGCGAGGATCGATAAGATTATGCTTCAAGTAAAAGACTTTAGAGCGCCGATCTGATTAAATCCGATCGAAACGCGCTCTAAAACTAAAAATCACAGCGGAGATTACCATGACGACCACAGATTTGCGCGATCAGCTGATCGTGGGCCTCGACGTGCCAACCGTTGCTGAAGCGGAAAAGGTAGTTGAAGAGCTTGGCGATGCGGCCACTTTCTACAAGATCGGCTACCAGCTTGTGTTTGCAGGCGGTCTTGATTTCGCCAAGAGTCTGATTGCGGCAAAGAAAAAAGTCTTTCTCGACATGAAGCTCCTCGACATCGACAATACCATTGCCAAGGGCGTGGAAAATGTCGCGAAGATGGGCGTTTCCATGCTTACCCTTCATGCTTATCCAAAGGCCATGCGTTCGGCTGTGGAAGCGGCCAAAGGCTCTGATCTTTGCCTGCTTGGCGTGACTGTTCTGACCTCGATGGATGATGCTGATCTGAAAGAGGCGGGTTATTCCGATACGCCGGAAGCACTGGTGCTCAAGCGTGCGCAACAGGCGCGGGACGCGGGCATGGGCGGGATTGTTGCGTCGGCTGCCGAAGCTTTTGCCATTCGTCAGGCCATTGGCCCCGAGATGGCCGTCGTTACTCCAGGAATTCGTCCGGCGGGAGCCGAGAAGGGCGACCAGAAGCGGGTCATGACACCAGCCGATGCGTTAGAAGCCGGTGCAAGCCATCTCGTCGTTGCGCGACCAATTGTCGGCGCAAGCGATCGCAGGGCTTCAGCCCTTGCCATTCTGGAAGAAATGCGCTCGGTTGCCTAATCAGTTTCTGAGGAGGATGATATGACCAAAGCCTATTGGATCGCCCGCGTGGATGCCCGTGATACGGAGCGCTACAAGGATTATGTCTCGACCGCCAAGCCTGCTTTCGAGCGCTATGGTGCGAAGTTTATCGCTCGTGGCGGTAAAGCCGAAGCCGTTGAGGGTCAGGGCCGCGCCCGCAATGTCATCATCGAATTTGAAACGATGCAGCACGCGCTTGATTGCTACAACTCGCCGGAATATCAGGCTGCAAAAGCCATCCGCCAGACTGTGGCGGACGGCGAAATCGTCATCGTCGAAGGTGTATAAGCATGTCTCCCAAAAGTGGGAACCGGTTTTGGGTTAAAGACATGCGAAAGACAAGGAACTAAAGCGTGTTACGTTTTAATTATAGCTTGACCGGCGGATCATGACGTCCGCTGATCGAAAGATCTAGCAATATGACCTTGCCCGCATGTGGATCAGCATTGCGGGCATTTTCATTCATGCCTTCATGAGCGCTGGTGACGATCAGCACAGAGGCGTCTGCGCCGATAAAGGCTGGGCAGGTTGGCTGGCTAACAGGAAGCTTGATCGAGCGTATCAAACGGCCCTGCGGCGAGTAGGCATTGAGCGCACTGCCACCCCAGCAAGCATTCCACAGTGTTCCTTCTGCATCCACCACCGAGCCATCAACGCCACCATCTTCCACGCGATGATGGAACACACTTTTTTCCGAGACCGGCAGCCCGGTTTCGGGATCAGTATCGACCCGCCAGATGATATTGCGGTCGGTATCGGCAAAATAAGCGATCTTGCCATCCGGCGAAAAGCAGATCGAGTTGGTGATCGTGATGCCAGAGAAAAGCTTTTTGACTTGCCCCGCGCGATACCACCAGATTGAGCCAGCATCCTTCTCGGCTTTCTTGCCCATGGTCCCGATCCAGAAGGAACCTGACGGATGCACACGCGCATCATTGGAGCGTGTGACGTCATTATCGGCTTCCAGCGGATGGTGCAGCGCCAGGCGTCCACTGGCGCGCTCGCGCACAAACAGACCATGTTCGCTGACGATCAGCTGCCGCTCACGATCAATGACTGCAAGCGCGCTGGCTTTCATGCCCAGATCGTGCGTGCGGACTTCACCACCATCATCTTTTTCGATCAGTCTCTGACCCAGAATATCGAACCACCAGCATTGAGCGATCAGTGGATCATAGCCCGGACCTTCTCCCAGTTCCGCGATATGTTCGGCAAATATGGTTGTGTTGACTGCGCTCACCTGTTCCTCCCGGGCTTTGCCGTTTCAACATAATGAAGGGCGGGGCGGCGATCCAGTTGCAAATATTTAAGTGATCAGAAAGTTCTATGTCGCTTGGCGAAACCGTTTTAAGTTCCGGCAACTGAGAATCGCGAGGAAATCATGTCGCTAAAAGTTGCGGTCCAGATGGACCATATCAGCACGGTCAATATTACAGGTGACACCACTTTTGCTCTGTCGCTTGAAGCGCAGAAGCGCGGCCATGAGCTGTATCATTACACGCCTGATCGTCTTTCCATGCGTGATGGCGTTGTTACAGCGCGGCTTGAGAAGCTCGAAGTGCGCGACATCAAGGGCGATCATTTCACGCTCGGTGAGCCGGTTCGCCGCAATATGCTGGACATGGATGTGGTGCTGCTGCGCCAGGACCCACCATTCGACATGAACTACATCACCAATACGCATCTGCTGGAGCGCATCCATCCAAAGACGCTGGTGGTCAATGATCCGGCCTGGGTTCGCAACAGCCCGGAAAAGATTTTCGTCACCGAATTTCCTGACCTGATGCCGGAAACGCTTATCACCAAGGATCCACAAGAGGTTCTGGAATTCCGCCGTGAATTTGGCGATATCATTCTGAAGCCGCTTTACGGTAATGGCGGCGCAGGCGTGTTTCATCTCGCTGATGGTGACCGTAACCTGACCTCGCTTCTGGAAATGTTCGGTCAGCTCTTCAAGGAGCCGTTTATTGCGCAGCGTTACCTCAAGGATGTGCGTGCCGGTGACAAGCGCATCATCCTGATCGATGGTGAACCAGTTGGCGCGATCAATCGCGTGCCTTCGGAAACCGATGCGCGCTCCAACATGCATGTCGGTGGCCGTGCTGAACAAAGCAAGCTGACACCGCGTGAGCAGGAAATCTGCGCCCGCATCGGACCGTCGCTTAAAGAACGTGGTTTCATTCTCGTCGGTATCGACGTGATCGGTGACTACATGACTGAGATCAATGTGACTTCCCCAACGGGTATCCGCGAGATCGAACGCTTTGATGGCACCAATATTGCCGCCCTGTTCTGGGATGCAGTTGAAGCCAAGCGCAAGTAACACGCGTCTCTTCGGTGAAAAATTCATAGGGTCGGTCTGAAACAATCAGATCGGCCCTTTCTCTTGATTGCAACTATCGAAAATGCTTAAATCATATGGTTGTATTTAAGCATTTTCTCACGTTTGAGATGTGCTGCGTGTTATGCGGGGGCATATGGTAGCGCGGGTGGGAACGGTTGCCTTCCAGGGCATAGAGGCGGTGCCTGTCGATGTGCAGGTGATGGTGGCACCGGGCAAGATGGGTATGTCAATCGTCGGCCTGCCCGACAAGGCGGTAGCTGAAAGTCGGGAGCGGGTACAGGCAGCGCTCCACGCTTCCGGTCTGTCGATGCCGACAAAGCGGGTGACAGTTAATCTGGCACCCGCCGATCTACCCAAAGAAGGTTCGCATTACGATTTGCCAATTGCGGTCGGGCTGATGGCTGCCATTGGTGCTATTCCGGCGGATGCCATCCAATCATACATGGTGCTGGGCGAATTGTCGCTTGATGGCACGATCACGGCAGTTGCTGGCGTACTGCCCGCAGCAATCAGTGCGAACCGCGAGGACAAGGGGCTGATTTGCCCACATGCCTGCGGCTCGGAAGCGGCATGGGCGGGTGCAGATGTTGATATTCTCGCGCCACGCAGCCTGATCGCGCTGGCCAATCATTTCAAGGGAACGCAGGTGCTGACACCGCCCGAACCCTCCATGCGTGTTTCAAGCGAAATGCAGCCTGATCTGGCGGATATCAAAGGGCAGGAGACTGCTAAGCGTGCGCTGGAGATTGCAGCCGCAGGCAATCACAATTTGCTGCTGGTCGGCCCGCCGGGATCAGGCAAATCCATGCTGGCGCAGCGACTGCCGTCGATCCTGCCAAAACTCAGCCCACGCGAGCTGCTTGATGTGTCGATGATTGCATCTATCGCTGGTGAATTGTCGGGCGGAAAGCTTTCTGACCGCAGACCGTTTCGTGCGCCGCATCATTCCGCATCCATGGCAGCAATGGTGGGCGGCGGTTTGCGGGCAAGACCGGGCGAGGTGTCTCTCGCACATAATGGCGTACTATTTCTCGATGAGTTTCCTGAATTCTCGCCGCAGGTGCTCGGTTCGCTCCGCCAGCCGCTGGAAACAGGCGAATGCATGATCGCCCGTGTCAATCATCGCACGAGCTATCCGGCGCGGTTTCAGCTGATTGCGGCAATGAACCCATGCCGATGCGGTATGGCAGGAGAGCCGGGACATACATGCGCGCGTGGACCGCGTTGCCAGAGTGATTATCAGGCACGAATTTCCGGCCCCTTGCTGGATCGCATCGACCTGCGCGTTGATATGCCGGCTGTCTCGGCGCTTGATCTCATACAGCCATCGCAGTCTGAACGAAGTGAAAGTGTGGCCAAGCGCGTGGCGCGGGCGCGTGCGATCCAGAGTGCACGCTATACGGCACTTGGCCTTGATGCATCAATGACCAATGCCAATTGCTCGGCAAATCTGATCGAGGAAGTGGCAAGACCCGACCCCGCTGGTGTTAAATTGCTGCGTGACGCCAGCGAACAGATGCGCTTTTCCGCGCGCGCATATCATCGTATTCTGAAAGTCGCACGCACGCTGGCTGACCTTGACGGTGTGGATCAGATCAGCCGTATCCATCTTGCCGGTGCGATTTCCTATCGTATGGGAGCAGAGAGGCTGTCTTCTGTGGCGTGAAAACCGCCACAGAAGTCCTGATCCTCATTGGTTCAGTTTGCGTGAAGTGTCACGGTGCCATTGTTGAGAAAATAGGCTTTGCTGAACAATGACAGATCAAGTGGATTGGGAAGGCGTACGTCGCTTAAATCCGGGCAAGTTTTGATCTCGGCATCAAACGAGCGGTCGATCTGCGAAATGCAGAGAATGGTCATGCCTTTGTCGCGTGCAAAAGCCTCTAACGCTTGGATCTGCGCCATCAGTTCCGGCTTCTCACGCTTCTGATCCAGGAGTTGAAGATAATCGATGACGATGCAGGTGCCATGCGGTTCGTCTTGCGCCTGACCGATTATGTAATCAGCGCTGATTGCCTCAGATGTGTCGAACACGAACAGATCATTGAAGTCGCGATCATCGACACCAAGCATGTCAAATCGCTTGGCAATGTCTTTTCGTGTGTAATCGAGAGAGTAGAACAGACCGCGCTGCCCCTTTCTCATCGCCTCAATGAGGATTTCAAGACTGAGCAGTGTTTTGCCATGGCCCGGGCGTGCGCCCACCAGAACCAGATTGCCGGGATGCAGGCGCGCATATAGCGCTGCTGCTGAAACCGCGCCTGATTGTTTGTGTGTCAGCATACTCCAGCTTTTGAAGCCTTCGCGCGCTGCAATGCGATCCAATGCAGCATAAAGCGGTATATTCTCATCCCGCGACATAAGTTTCGCACGGCGTTTCAAGTGATAGATGGGAGCCGATAATTTCATCAAAACCTCCTATGCGAGCCATAATAGCAATCCCTCCTTATGCTTTCGCCCGAACAGTTGGTTCGATGGTTAGATTTCCCGCATGAATAATGCTTTCCCGATTGGAGGGGGGAGGCTTGGAAGCAGCCAGAATCAGAGCCTAATCCAGTTTGATTTTGCAGGAAATAGTTCAACGACAGACATGCGTTAAAAAGAAAGGGCCGGAGAGTAAAACACTCTCCGGCCCTGCGTTTGATACGATGTTCGTCTGCTTACTTAACCGAGCCAACCAGCAGATTGTCCTGAGATTCGATTGTGACCCAGCGACCGGTATTGTTTGCGGCCTGACGCTTCAGATAGGTGTAGTCGGTTTCATCCCAACGAAGAACTTCGTCAGTCAGATTGTCGAGAACGAAATCGCCACGATCTGTGCGAACGGTCAGAACCGCATGGCCTTCGCCGTCTGGCTTGCGAACAACCGTGATCAGTAGGTCAGTCATCGGAATGCCAGCCTTGGCCAGTTCACGCTGCTTGAGCAGAACATAGTCTTCGCAATCGCCAACAGTGGTCGGGTAAGCCCAATATTCCTCTACACCGTAGATTTCCATATCGGTCATCGGCTTGATGCGCTCATTAACCGAGAGATTGACGGTCTGAATATTCTGCCAGTTAGCGTTGTTGAGCAGAAGCGGACGGGTATCGCGGCTCACGATGTTGCATTCAGCAGCTTCACGCTTGCAGAACTCGTAATGACCGATTGGCTGTGAGGTCAGTTTACCTGTCTGCATATAGGCTCCCGATGCAGCCTGAGCACCAAAGCTCGAGACGAGAGCAGCAATGCCAATGCTGGCAGTAGCGATAAACTTAATGCTCGAGCGAACTACGCAAAACATACTCAAAGCCCTTTTCACAGCCCGCACTGGGCATTTATTAACGAAAAGTTAAAATATGAAACATGGTCTGAGTCAATTGAGACTGTGGCGTCTTCGCCCAACATCTTAATTAATGGTTAACGCGGGTATGTATCTGAAAACACATCTATAAATTGTATCTATGGGTGCAAAAAACCGCCGCTTGGAAGGCGGCGGTTAGGAAATTACTCATATAAAATATAGGCTTATGCGAAATCTGTCGCCGAAATGGAACAGCTTTTAAATAGGGGCTGGAGAAGGACAGCCATCCTCATGTGATTGCTAAAGTGGTGTGAAACAGACGTTTGTGTGTCCTGCACCCACAAAACCAAGGCGCTGAGCCGCTCCCTTGGAAAGATCGAGAACGCGCCCCTTAATGAACGGACCGCGATCATTGATACGGACGACAAGCGACTTGCCGTTTCTCTGGTTGGTCACTTTTACCTTGGTGCCAAGCGGCAGTGTTTTGTGAGCCGCGGTCAGACCAGCTGGGTTCATGCGTTCGCCCGATGCCGTGCGGGAGGTGAGTGCATACCAAGAAGCACCGCCACAGCGCGCAGCCTGAGCTTCCATTGCGGTGATCGAGAAAAGACCTGTGGTCGCAACGGCGAGCATAGCCATACGAATTTTGAAGTTCATACTGATTCCAAGAGTCGTTTCGAAGTGCCTTCACAGTCTTGACTGAGAAAGGTCGACGGGAACTGGAATCTAAATGTGGCGATGGCGTGATATTATTGAGAGTATTATGAGGTAATTGATTCAGAAGATTGTGCGGAAAATGATCCTATACTATGCGTTGTTTATTTGATGATTCAAGAAAAACTCAGGAATATTTTGAATTGAATCGCGTTGTTTCTGTAAAATCGCTTACGATTCGTTAAGATTCGACCGCCTGCTTCGCAGAGCCATGTTTTCAAGCGCGGGACTCAAGAAAAGCTGCTTTGGCTGAGAGGGGTATTTAGCCGCGACAATACAATTTTTATTTGTATTCCTAGTTTTCGTTCCATCACCGCAAGATGACAAAATCTGGCCTTTTATGGGCAAAATACAACCAATGGGTGTTGTCTGGCCGGTAAAGTTTACCGCAACATCTGTAACTTTTGTTGAAATCCGGCGCGATGACACAGTTTTGACCGCTGGCCAGATGCATTCAAAAGCCAAAATCCTGCTATAAGCGCTCAGCTTCAGAATGGAATATGATGCAGGATAATTCGCAAAAGGACGATCAGGACACCGCGCGCCCCGCCGTCTCGGCTGGCAAGCGCGTTGTCTATCTATGCCTTGGCTTTCTCATGCTGGCACTTGGCATCATTGGTGCCATTCTGCCGGTGATGCCAACCACCATTTTCATCATCCTTGCGGCATGGTTTTTTGCGCGTTCGTCACCGAAATTCGAGGCGCGTCTGCTGGCCGATCCGCGTTTTGGCCCGATGATCATCAAATGGCGTGATCGTGGAGCCATTCCACCAAGGGCAAAACTCTATGCATGTCTTGGTATGACGTTTGGCTACGGCATGTTCTGGTGGGGCGCACAGCCTGGCCCCTTGCTTGCCGTTTCAGTTACGGTTTTTATGCTTGGTTCTGCGGCTTATGTCCTGTCGCGCCCGAGCGAATAGCGACAATATCAGAAGGGGGAGTTTCTGATGCCTTTGCCCATCATCAATCCGCTTATCGATAAGCTCTCTGCGCCACCCATCCCAGCCGTTCAGGCGTGGGCGCGTGAATATGATGGCGCGCATGGACCTCTGATCGATCTGTCGCAAGCCGTACCCGGCTACCCACCGCATCCTGATATGCTGCGCTTTCTCGGCGAAGCTGCAAGCTCGGTCGCTTACGCGGGCTATGGCCCGATTGAGGGAGAAACTTTTCTGCGGGAAGCCTATGCCCGGCATGTCGGCAATCTTTATGGCGCGGAGATCAAGGCTGGCAATATTCATATAACGTCGGGCTGCAATCAGGCGTTCATTGCGGCAATCATGTGCGTTGCTCAAAGCGGAGATACGGTTCTCGCCACCGATCCATTCTATTTCAATCACCGGTCATCGTTGGAAATGCTGGGAATTCGCTCGGAAACGATGCTTTGCCGCGCCGAAAATGGCTTCGTGCCGGATATAGAGGATGTGCGGGCCGCATTGCATAAAGGCGTGCGTGCGCTGGTGTTGGTTTCTCCCAACAATCCAACCGGTGCTATTTATCCGCCGCAGCTACTGGCGCAAATCTATGCGGCCTGCCGTGACAATGGAACATGGCTCCTGCTGGATGAAACCTATCGCGATTTTCTCAGTGACGCTGATCAGGCGCCCCATGATCTCTTTAAAGAAGTCGATTGGCCGTCGCATTTGATCCAGCTTTATAGCTTCTCGAAATCCTTCTGCATTCCCGGTCACAGGCTAGGCGCAATCGTAGCGGGTGCTGACATGGTGGCGAATGTTACCAAGGTCATGGACAATCTGCAGATCTGTGCAACTCGCGCGCCACAGATTGCGGTCAGTCGGGCTATCGAGCCGCTACAGTCCTGGCGTGATGACAATCGCAAGGAGATTGCACGACGGGCAGAGGCTTTACGTGTCTCGATGAGCAATGTCGCCGGTTGGCATGTTGAGGCGGTGGGTGCCTATTTCGCTTTTGTGCGGCATCCTTATGATGGTTTGTCTTCTGTCGCGGTTGCCGAGAGGCTTGCCAAAACGACTGGCATCATTACCTTGCCCGGCAGCTTCTTTGGTGAAAGCCAGGATGCTTTCCTGCGCTTTGCTTTCGCCAATGTCGATGTCGCAGGCATTGAGGCGACTGCTGCACGATTGTCATGTTTTAAAATGTGAAGCAGCAGGCCCGCGTGGAAAACCCCACAAAACCGCGGGCAAAGGCGATTGATACAAAGCTGTTACACTACTGTCATATGACTGTTATATAGAGCGCGTAGACGGCTGGTGACGCTTTCACGTCATGTGTCTTTTACAACAGGGGCTGGTGCTCATGAACAAGATGATTTCCTCGACCGCAGCGCTCGCAATTGCTGCAGTATTGTCGGTTTCCGCTGCGAATGCGCGCGATCAGATTCAGGTTTCCGGTTCCTCGACCGTTCTGCCTTATGCCAAGATCGTTGCTGAAACCTTTGGCGAAACCTATCCTAACTTCAAGACGCCGGTCATTGAATCGGGCGGCTCCGGCGCAGGCATCAAAGAATTCTGTAAGGGTGTGGGTGAAAACACCATCGATATCGCCAATGCATCGCGCGCCATGAAGGGCACCGAACTCAAGTCCTGCATCGACGCTGGCGTCAAGGAAGTTCAGGAAGTTCGTTTCGGTTATGACGGCATCGTCTTCGCAACCGACGCAAACGGCCCAGACTGGAAGCTCGCTCCAGTTGATGTTTACAAGGCACTTGCTGCCAAGCTCGTCGTAGATGGCAAGCTCGTAGACAATCCAAATACCAAGTGGAATCAGGTCAATGCAGACCTGCCGGATTGGGACATCACCGCTTACATTCCTGGCGAAAAGCACGGCACCCGTGAAGTTTTTGAAGAAAAGCTTCTTGCTGACGGCTGCAAGGAATCGGGCGCTCTCGACGAAATCAAGAAGACTGGCCTCGACGACAAGGCTTCGGCTGCTGCCTGTATCGCTGTTCGTAAGGACGGCAAGGCAGTCGACATCGATGGCGACTACAGCGAAACGCTGGCTCGCATCGACTCCAACAAGCAGGGCGTTGGTGTTTTCGGTCTCTACTTCTTCGAAAACAACGCTGACAAGCTGAAGGTTGCAACCGTCAGCGGCGTCAAGCCATCGGCTGAAACTGTTGCTTCGGGCGAATATCCAGTTTCGCGCCCACTGTTCTTCTACGTGAAGAAGGCTCACCTGGGCGTTATCCCAGGCCTGAAGGAATATGTTGACTTCTTCCTGTCCGAACAGATGGTTGGCCCAGAAGGCCCGCTTGCTGAATACGGTCTGGTTCCAGCGCCAGATGCAGAGCGTGAAGCTCAGCGTACTGCCTTCACTGAAGGCAAGGTAATGGAAGCTAAGTAAGCTTTGATCTGTGGAATGTGGGGAGAACCTCTCCCCACATTCTTCTTCTTTTGCGCATGTCGTTTAGGACGAGCGCATTCGCATGGACATTGTTGTGCTGGTTCACAGCATTTGTCTTAGTTTTGGGGCAACCGGGGAAATTGAATGTCCTTCTTTCTGGTTCTCGTCAGTGTTGTTGCAATCGGACTGATCGGCTTTTTCATTGGCCGTCAACGCGCCGTTGCACTCAATAAGGCGCAACCTGCAGCCGGATCAGGCGCAGGGGTAGAGAAAATGCATTCCCGCCCGCATTATCATGGCTGGTGGGTTTTCCTCGTTTCGGCTCTGCCCGCAATTCTGTTTCTCGCGGTTTGGGCGGTCGGCACGTCGGCTTATCTTGATCATACGGCAACTGCCCGTATGCCTGAGGCTGTTGAGGATGGCTCCTATTCAGAGCGCAGCTTGCAGCTCGGTATGATCCGCAGCCTTGCCGACGGTATCGTAAAGCTGACACCCGCCGAAATCGAAAGCTTCCCGCAGACCTATAAGGATGCGCGCGAAGTTCTCGGCTCAAAGGGCGTAGCACTTGCTACTGAAGGTCAGGACTATATGGTCCCGATCGCTCTCTTCCTTGAGCACGCCAACAAGATTTCTCACACGGTCGGCAGCGTTATTGCGCTGGTGATTGCCATAGCAGGCCTCGTTTTTGGTCTGTCGGGGATCAAACGTCGCACGCGCGCCCGTAATAATGTCGAGCGCATCGTGCTGTGGGGGCTCGTTGCCTCCTCCGGTATCGCGATCCTGACGACCATCGGCATTGTTTTCTCCGTTCTGTTCCAGACGGTTACTTTCTTCCAGTCGATCGCACCGATGGATTTCTTCTTCGGTACGGTTTGGGACCCACGCTTTGCAGCTGCAGGTTCTGGCGGTGAAGTTGGTCAGTTTGGTCTTATCCCGCTTCTGGCTGGTACGCTCTACATTGCTTTCGTGGCCATGCTGTTTGCAGTGCCCGTCGGTCTGTTCTCCGCGATCTACATGGCCGAATATGCGTCGCCGAGAGTCCGTACCGTTGTTAAGCCGCTGCTTGAACTTCTGGCTGGTATCCCGACCATCGTTTACGGCTTCTTCGCGTTGATTACGGTAGGCCCGTTCCTGCGTGATCTCTCGGCTGCCATTGCAGGCGGTCAGGGTTTCATCATGGCGCAGAGCGTGCTGACGGCAGGTCTCGTCATGGGTGTGATGCTCATCCCGTTCGTTTCGTCGCTGTCTGACGACATCATCACATCGGTTCCGCGCTCGCTGCGTGACGGTTCGCTCGGTCTTGGTGCAACGCGTTCGGAAACGATCAAGCGTGTTGTTCTTCCCGCTGCACTTCCAGGCATCGTCGGTGCCCTTCTGATGACGGCATCGCGTGCAATCGGTGAAACGATGATTGTGGTTCTCGCAGCCGGTGTTGCAGCGCGTCTTACGGCCAATCCGTTTGAAGCCATGACCACCATTACGGTCAAGATCGTCAACCAGCTGACCGGCGACCTTGAATTCGACTCGCCGCAGACACTTGTTGCCTTTGCGCTGGGTATCACTCTTTTCGTCCTGACGCTGATCATGAATATCTTTGCGCTCTACATCGTTCGCAAGTACCGGGAGCAGTACGAATAATGACCGATTCAACTTTCAATGCTGCTGGGAATGCCGTGGCAACACCCCAGCGCCGCGATATCGGAATCAAGCGTCGCTACGCTGCTGAACGCCGCTTCCGCCTCTATGGCATCGTTGCCATTGCGATTGGTGTGTTCTTCCTTTGCGCGCTTCTGTTCTCGGTTTTCTCGAAGGGCTACACGGCGTTCGGACAGACGACGATCTATCTGCCGGTTAAGCTTGACGAGCAGGTTATTGATCCGGGCAACAAGCGCGCGACCGATCCGAATGTGCTGATTACCGCAAACTACCCGCTTCTGGTCCGCAACGCGCTGGCTGAGAAACTCGGTGTGGCATCGACAGATCGCGCGCAATTGCGTGAGGTTGGCCGTTTCTTCTCTGACGGTGTTCGCGTTCAGCTTCGCCAGATGGTGATGGATAATCCATCGCTTATCGGGACTACGCAGACGGTTCCGGTTCTTGCTGCTGCTGATATCGACTCTGCTTATAAGGGCCAGATCGATCTGTCGGTTGCCGAGGCAAACCGTAAGGTTTCTGACCGCCAGGTCGCCTGGATGAAGACGCTGACTGGTGAAGGCATGATGAGCGAGGCTTTCAACTGGGGTCTGTTCACCAATGGTGCGTCCAGCCGTCCTGAAACCTCTGGTCTGGGTGTCGCGCTGGTCGGTTCCTTCTACATGATGCTGATTGTGCTGGTTCTTGCACTGCCTATCGGTGTCGCTGCTTCGATCTATCTTGAGGAATTTGCGAAGAAGAACCGCCTTACCGATCTGATCGAAGTCAACATCAACAATCTGGCTGCTGTGCCATCGATTGTGTTCGGTCTGCTTGGTCTTGCAGTCTTCATCAACTTCTTCAACCTGCCGCGTTCAGCCTCCATTGTTGGTGGTCTGGTGCTGACATTGATGACGTTGCCAACCATCATCATCGCAACACGTTCGGCACTTCGCGCTGTACCACCATCGATCCGTGCGGCGGCTCTGGGGCTAGGTGCATCTAAGACGCAGATGGTTTTCCATCATGTGCTGCCGCTCGCGGCACCTGGTATTCTGACCGGAACGATTATCGGTCTGGCTCAGGCTCTGGGTGAAACTGCTCCGCTGCTGCTGATCGGTATGGTGGCCTTCGTTGCCAATATGCCGACAACCCCGATGGATCCTGCAACGGCTCTGCCTGTGCAGATCTTCATGTGGGCCAATGAAGCCGAGCGTGCCTTTGTAGAACGGACATCAGGCGCTATTATCGTCCTGCTCCTGTTCCTGGCAGTAATGAACATTGCAGCAATTATTCTGCGCCGCCGCTTTGAGCGCCGCTGGTAAACGGGAGAGAAATGATGAATCTCATGACTGAACGATCTCTCGAAAAAGCCGTAGGAGAAAAGATGAACACCAACGCCCCCTCCGTTAAGATGCGCGGTGACAAGGTCTGCGTGTTTTATGGCGAGAAGCAGGCTCTGTTCGAAGTCGATCTGGAAGTTCCGGAAAAGATGGTCACAGCGCTGATCGGTCCTTCGGGTTGCGGCAAGTCTACCTTCCTGCGTTCGCTTAACCGCATGAACGACACCATCGAAGGTTGCCGCATCGCGGGCAAGATCACGCTCGACAACGAAGACATCTACGATCCGAAGATCGACGTTGTTGAATTGCGCGCTCGCGTTGGCATGGTGTTCCAGAAGCCAAATCCATTTCCGAAGTCGATCTTTGAAAACGTCGCCTATGGCCCACGTATTCACGGCCTTGCCCGCAACAAGACCGATCTCGAAGAAATCGTTGTCACCAGCTTGCAGAAGGCCAGCCTCTTTGAAGAGGTCAAGGATCGTCTGCATGATGCCGGCACCGGTCTTTCCGGTGGTCAGCAGCAGCGTCTGTGCATCGCGCGCGCTATTGCCGTCAGTCCCGAAGTGATCCTGATGGATGAGCCTTGCTCGGCACTCGATCCGATCGCGACCGCCAAGGTTGAAGAGCTGATCGACGAACTGCGCCAGAACTACACCATCGTCATCGTTACACACTCCATGCAGCAGGCCGCACGCGTTTCGCAGCGTACTGCCATGTTCCATCTGGGCAATCTGGTGGAAGTGGGTGATACGGACGTGATGTTCACGGCACCGACCGAAAAGCGCACGCAGGACTACATCACCGGTCGCTTTGGCTAATTAATTGGAACGGGAGCGGCGGCTGGTTTGATAACAAAGCTGTTTGGCTTCCCCGCAATTTACATTGAGGTCTATTATGGCGTCTCAGCATACTGTTAGCGCTTACGACGAAGAACTGCAGTTCCTCACGCATAAGATCGCCGAGATGGGCGGTCATGCAGAGCGCATGGTCGAGCAGTCCGTTGCAGCGATTGTCAATGCCGACAATGCACTTGCCCAGCGTGTTATCTCCGACGATCTCATCCTCGATGCAAGTGAGCGCGAGATTGATGATAAGGCCGTAATGATTATCGCCAAGCGCCAGCCAATGGCTGTCGATCTGCGTGAAATCATCGGCTCGATCCGTATCTCTGCCGATCTGGAGCGCGTTGGCGATCTTGGCAAAAATATTGCTAAGCGCGTTGCTGCGGTTTCGGAATCGCGCCAGCCGGTCAAGCTCTATCGCGGCCTTGAAACCTTGGCTGAGCTGGCACTCACCCAACTCAAAGACGTGCTCGATGCCTATGCAACGCGCTCGGTACAGCAGATCAACGTCGTTCGCGACCGCGATGACGAAATTGACTCGATGTACACTTCGCTGTTCCGCGAGTTGTTGACCTACATGATGGAAGATCCGCGCAACATTTCCGCCTGCACGCATCTTCTGTTTTGCGCAAAGAACATCGAGCGCATTGGCGATCACGCAACCAACATTGCTGAGACGGTCTATTACATCGTGACCGGTCTGCAAATGCCTGCGGAGCGCCCAAAAGAAGACCTGAGCCACGGTATCGTCGTGGACGAGGCGCGTAAATCCTAAGAACATCTGGCACCGCATTCGTGCGGTCCAGATGCCTGCATGAATATGAAAAACGCGACGGCACGCGGTCGATCGGGGGCTTGTATCTTCCGCTGCCTCAAGCGCATCCCAAAAAGTGCGAAGCGATTTTGGGAAGTATATGCGATAAAAACAAGTGCTTAGAGCATGATCCAATTTAGTCGGATCACAGGCGCTCTAAATTTTGGATAGGAAATACTGGATGTCACAGGCACCCAAGATTGCTGTGGTTGAAGACGAAGAAGCCCTGAGTGTACTCCTGCGTTATAACCTCGAAGCCGAGGGGTATCAGGTTGACGCGATGCTGCGCGGCGATGAAGCCGAAATCGCACTTCGTGAAAATGTGCCGGATCTTCTTATTCTGGACTGGATGCTCCCTGGTGTTTCCGGGATCGAGCTGTGCCGCCGTCTGCGCCAGTGGCCGGAAACAGAGCGCCTGCCGATCATCATGTTGACCGCACGCGGTGAAGAAAGCGAACGCGTTCGTGGCCTGAGCGTGGGTGCCGATGATTATGTCGTCAAACCTTTTTCGACACCGGAATTGCTGGCTCGCGTCAAAGCCATGCTCCGTCGCGCCAATCCGAGTGTCCTGTCGCATGTGCTGAAAGTCGGCGATCTTGTTCTCGACCGCCAGCAGCATCGCGTCTATCGCAAGGAAAAGGAAGTCCGTCTCGGACCGACAGAATTCCGCCTGCTCGAATATTTCATGATGTCGCCGGGCCGTGTCTTCTCGCGCAGCCAGTTGCTTGATGGCGTCTGGGGGCCAGACATTTATGTCGATGATAGAACAGTCGACGTGCATGTCGGACGTCTTCGCAAGGCAATTAATGTTGGTCGCGCGCTTGATCCTATCCGCACGGTACGCGGTGCTGGATACTCATTCGGATAACCAAATCTCGATTTGCAGAACCCTATACAAGCGGCTCGTTGCTGAAAATGCGACGGGCCGTTTTGCATATTCGGCAAGAACGTTACGACTCAGTTCCAACCTTCCGATTCGGAATTCAATATCCACAACGTGCCAAAACGGCCAGTATCACACGATGTTACAATGATCGTGACAAAGTTGAAGAGCCGGCGAAATCGAGGTCAAAAGCAGCATCGAAAAAGCTTAAAAAGACGCTTGCGTAAAATCTTGAAACATCGGCGAAATAAGGCAGTGATGTGGCCTGTATTTCAGCAAATTGAATCGCGTTAAATCAATAACTTATAAGATTTGCTAAATCACGTTAAGGATTTGTTAATAAATTTAAGGGGTTTGTGGGGAAAATTAAGCTCTGGATTCGGGTTCAATCTGCCTCTGTTTTGGAGGTGTCATGACTTTTGGAATTTGACCATTCGCCTTTTTTTGGCCTAAAAATTCTAAAACCTTGAATGCAATGAGTGACAGCAGAACGTTTATTTTATGATTTTCGTTCTATTTGGCTGGAGCGCCGGGCATCTTAGAAGGATGTGCAAAGGCTGCTCTGTTAGTTCAAATCTGCTGCATAGTTTTATGCGGTGGCACCACAGCCAGGTTTCAAACGCCTTTTGCGGGGCGGAGGCCAGGTTGGATCAGTTAAGGGTCCTAACTATGAGACTGAGCCGTTGACGCGCGCTTCGAAATGGAAATTGCCCGTTATTCTAGGGCTGCTGGTTGCGCCATTTTTGGTGACGGGTTGCACGACGACCAGTGGTACGACCAAAACCAAAACCGAAAAGACGGCGGCGGCTAGCCACGTCAAGACAGTCAATGGCGTCAAGACTTTCACATACACCGCCAAAGACCGCGAATGCCTCGAACGTGCGATGTTCTTCGAATCCAACCGTTCAAGCCCCGATGGTCTGATGGCCGTTGGTACGGTTGTGATGAACCGTCTCGCTTCGGGTAGCTATCCGGATACGATCTGCGGCGTTGTTGGTCAGAAGAACCAGTTTGCGCCCGGCGTTCTGACACGCAAGATGAATTCAAAGGCTATGCCTGACGTTCAGGCAACAGCCGATGCTGTTCTTAAGGGCAAGCGTCATCCATCGCTGAAGAACTCGATGTTCTTCCACACGGCTGGCTTGAAGTTCCCTTACCGCAACATGCATTACGTGCTGGTTGCTGGCGGAAACTCCTTCTACGAAAAGCGTGGTCGCGATGGCGAACTGGAAAATCCGGTTCCACAGACCCCGTACAATCTGGCCTATGCTTCTACTCCACAGGCACCATCCATGCCTGAAGGTCCGTTCTACAACGTAACCGATCAGCAGGATGCGACTGTTCCGCAGGCACAGCCAACAGTGCAGGTTGCATTGGCTGAAGCAGCGAAGACGACAGAAACCCAGCAGAATGGCGGCGTCGGCCCACAGGCTCGTGGTGATCGTTTGGCTGCTCTGCCTGTCAAACCAGCGGAAAAGCCGGTTATGACACAGGTGGCAAGCTATCAGCCGACATTCGATGAAACGGCTCCGGCTGCGGAAAATGTATCTCTCGGCTATACCGCCGATAAGAAGCATGTCGATGCAATCGGCGCGATGCTTCTGTCGCAGGAACGACCGGAATTACCACTTTAAAAGCTGACTTAAGCACAAAAAAGCGCCCGAAAGGGCGCTTTTTTATTATTTTGCCTGCACTGGTACGGGTCGATAAACAGGCTGATAGATAACCATGGGCATATCATAGAAATCAGGTTTGTTCTGCCAGGCACGACGATCCGCACGGCGGTCAAGATCAAGCTGCAACAGGCAGTTGGAAAACGCATCGGATTTTTGTTTGAAACCATAGCTGCGGCAGGTCTGTTCGTCTGCTGCGCGGCGCTGTTCGGGTGTCATAGTTTGACAGCCTGCAACCAAGCCCGCCAGACCAAGGATAATAAGCACGCTTTTCTTCATAGCCGTTGCTCTCATTGAGTAAAAGTTTCTATCGACCGCGATCTAAATATAGCGCAGTGGCGAGAAAAAGCGTGGTGAAATTAAGTCATCTTGCCCAGCGCATCCTGAAAAGTGCGGCGCAGTTTTCAGACACGATGTGCGCCAAAAAGAGATTGGGGCGCTTATCTGGTGCAATCAGATTGAAAAGCGCTCTAAACTGCCGCTGATTCTTTCAAACACGAGGCTTGCAGCCATATGGCACATGACAATAACGCTCCCGTCATCGATCCGGTAAAACTCGAACGTCTGGCCGAAGTCGCTGTGCGCGTCGGGCTGCAATTGCGCGAAGGTCAGGACCTTGTCATCACCGCACCTGTCGTTGCGCTGCCGCTGGTGCGTTTGATCGCGAAACACGCCTATAAGGCTGGTGCAGGCGTCGTAACGCCATTCTTCTCCGATGATGCAATTGCGCTGGCGCGTTATGAAAATGCATCGGATGAGAGCTTTGATCGTGCGGCTGGCTGGCTTTATGAAGGCATGGCCAAGGCCTATGCCAATGGCGCAGCACGTCTCGCCATCGCCGCTGATAATCCGATGCTGTTGTCCTCGCAGGATGCGTCAAAGGTTTCGCGCGCCAATCGCGCCAACTCCAAGGCCTATCAGCCAGCGCTCGAAAAAATCGCAGGTTTCGACATCAACTGGAATATCGTTTCCTACCCGAACCCGGAATGGGCGAAGCTGATGTTCCCAGATGACGCAGAAGACGTTGCGACCCGCAAGCTGGCCGATGCTATATTTGCTGCTTCCCGCGTTGATGTGGACGATCCGGTCGGTGCATGGGCCGCGCACAATGCAGCATTGCGCACCCGCACGCGTTTCCTCAACGGCAAAGCCTACAGCGCGCTGCATTTTAAGGGACCGGGCACAGACCTGACGGTCGGTCTTGCCGATGGCCATGAATGGCATGGCGGCGCATCGACGGCCAAGAACGGCATAACCTGCAACCCGAATATCCCGACCGAGGAAGTATTCACCACACCACATGCGCTGCGCGTCGAGGGGCATGTATCGAGTACCAAGCCGCTGTCGCATCAGGGCACACTGATCGACAATATTTCCGTGCGCTTTGAAGGTGGACGCATTGTCGAAGCCAAGGCAAGCCGTGGCGAAGAAGTACTCAACAAGGTACTGGATACGGACGAAGGCGCACGTCGTCTGGGTGAAGTGGCGCTGGTTCCGCACTCCTCGCCAATTTCGCAGAGCGGGCTTCTGTTCTATAATACGCTGTTTGATGAAAATGCTGCGAGCCACATCGCGCTCGGCCAGTGCTATTCGAAATGCTTTATCGATGGTGCAAAGCTTACACCTGAACAGATTGCAGCACAGGGTGGTAATTCAAGCCTCATTCACATTGACTGGATGATCGGTTCCGACAAGATTGATGTCGATGGGGTTAATGCAGATGGCAGCAGAGAGCCTGTCATGCGTGGCGGCGAATGGGCCAACTGATAAAAATAAGGCCGGGAAATTTCCCGGCCTTATTCGTATTCTCAGAACACCAAAATCAGTTCTTTTCCTGAACGTGGGCTTCTAGGAACCACAGCGACTTGTCGAGGCTGCGCGAGGCGGCGGTGAAAATATCCGCCGTGGTGTCGTCACCTGCTTCATCTGCATCTTTGATCGACTGGCGTACGAGATTTGCAACATCGCCATAGCGTTCGATCAGCGCTGCCAGATGATCATGAACAGCGTAAATGTCGGTCGGATAAGCCTCAAGCTTGGAGTCTTTCGCGACAACCTGTGTCGTACCATAGGCGGTTCCGCCAAGCTGTACGGCACGTTCGGCGATGGTATCGACATGCTCGTCGAGGTCAGTGCGGAACGTGTCGAGCAATTCATGCACGGCGATAAATTGCGGTCCCTTGAGGTTCCAGTGAGCCTGCTTGGTGATGAGGGCAAGGTCGATTGTCGCGGCCAGATTTTCATTCAGCAGCGCGATCATCGTGGTCTTTGTATTGGAGGGAAGATCGTTGCGGGTTGCATGCATCGACTTCTTGGACATTTTATCCTCATATCCTTTGCGCGATCCGGCTTGTTTTCGGTGATTGGGATATCACCGATGAAAAACAGATTTGTTTCTCTAAAAAAACCGGTCTCGCCAGATCTCAATAAAAGGCCGGTCTTGGGATACGGTAAATGGTATCCGCCCCGCATCCAGCATAAAAACGTTCCGCACAAAGTTTTGTTCCTGAAAACAGCTGCAAATTTAGCCGGTTTTATGTGTTTCGCTTGTCGCAGGACGATTTCTGATTTACCCGATGGCACATGAAGATACTCGCCCTCGATACCGCCTCTTCCTGGTGTGCTGCCGCAGTCTATGATTCCGGCACAAATACAGTTCTTGCTGAAATCAGCGAGAATATCGGCAAGGGACATGCTGAAGTCCTGATGGACTATATTGGGCAGGCAATGACGCAATCCGGAATTTCTATGACCGAACTTGATCGTGTAGCTGTCAATGTCGGTCCTGGTTCCTTTACCGGCGTGAGGATTGGTGTGTCGGCCGCACGCGGTTTTGCACTCGCACTTGATCGCCCGGCACTTGGCGTAAGCGCGTTTGATGCACTCGCGTCTGAAGTTGCAATAAGCCATCCAGGACAGCCGGTTCTGGTTTTGCTTGAAGCGCATCGTGGTGAGATTTATGCGCAGGCCTTTGGTGCTGACGGGGTGGCCATAACTGGCCCGATGGTGCTGGCGCGTGAGGAAGCGCTGGCGCTTATTCAACAGCAATCTTCCGACACGATTCTGTCGGGTTCGGCTGCCGCTGCGCTCAATGAAACTCTAGCAGGTTCTTTCAGTGTTGCGCGCGGTGAGCCGACAGCACACATCGGCACTTATGCAAAGCTCGCAGCCTTGCACGAGCCGGGTGAGGCCCCTAAGCCGCTTTATATGCGTGGCCCTGATGTGAAGCCGCAGACGGGTTTTGCACTGCCGCGCAAGGCAGGCGGGGAATAGCGTCATGATGAGCTTTGTGCTTGGACGCTTTGGCCGCAGACCTGTTTCAATTGAGCCGCTTGGCGCACAGGACAGCGGCGAAATCCAACGTATTCACGCGCTGGCTTTTCATCATGGCTGGAGCTCGGACGATTTCCGCTCGCTGATTGCGCAGGATTCGGTGTTCGGCTTTGTTGCGCGGCCCGAGGGTAAGCCCGGCAAGGCATGTGGCTTTGTGCTGGCGCGACTGGTTGCAGGCGAAGCGGAAATTTTAACGATTGCGGTTTCTGATGAGGTGCGCAAGCGGGGTGTCGGACGCTCGATGATGGATGCGGTGCTGCGTTATCTCTATCAGGAACGCGCAGATACGCTGTTTCTGGAGGTTGATGAAAACAACATCGCGGCACTCGTATTGTATCGGCGCATGGGTTTCAACAAGGTCGGTGATCGCCCTGCTTATTATGAAACAACCAATGGCCGCTCGTCGGCTTTCATTCTGCGACGCGATCTGGTGAGACCACAATGATTGGTGCAATCCGCATCGTTCTGGTTGTTGCAGCGATGGTGACGCTGAGCTTGTCGCTTATTCCCGTGCAGTATGTTTTTCTGAAACTGAAAAACACATGGAAACGCCGCCTGCCGAATTTTTTTCATCGCATTGTAGCGCGCCTGTTTGGTTTTCGGATCGCGATTGTCGGAGAAATGCCGGAAGGCCGACCGCTGCTGCTGGTCGCCAATCACACATCATGGAGCGATATTGTCGTTCTTTCGGCGACAGGGCAGGTGTCATTCATCGCCAAGTCCGAAGTCAAAAGCTGGCCGGTATTTGGATTCTTTGCAGTGCTGCAGCGCACCGTCTTCGTTGAGCGTGAACGGCGCGGCAAGACCGGCGAACAAACATCCGACATCGCCAGGCGTCTGGCTGATGGCGATGCCATGGTGCTGTTTCCCGAAGGCACGACATCGGATGGCAATCGTGTCTTGCCATTTAAAACCGCACTTTTTGGTGCTGCCCATGCAGCAATCCGCGAAGCCAGCGTGCCGGAAGTGATCGTGCAGCCGGTAGCAATTGCCTATACTGGTGTGCATGGCATGGCGATGGGCCGTTATCATCGCCCGATTGCCTCATGGCCGGGTGATGTTCAGTTGATGCCACATCTCAAGGGCATCCTGCGCGAAGGTGCCATCGATGTTGAAGTGCGCTTCGGTGAGCCGATTGTGGTAACCGCCGATACGGATCGCAAAGCGCTTGCCCGCTCCATGGAAAACCGGGTGAGGGCGCTTTTGCAGACGTCGTTGCATGGTCGCGAGATCGCGGAAGATTAAGAGCGTAAGTTTGTCGCCTTTTAATGCCGTGATAAAAACGCTAGATAGCCGCCATGAGCGAAAACATGACCGATATTCAAAAAGCATCAGATGGCAGCAACACACGTAAGGTCTTTGTGAAGACCTATGGTTGCCAGATGAATGTCTATGACAGCCAGCGCATGGCCGACAGCCTTGCACAGGAAGGCTATGTCACGACCGATACGCCGGATGATGCTGATTTGGTTCTGCTCAACACCTGCCATATTCGCGAAAAGGCATCGGAAAAGCTTTATTCAGCGCTGGGTCGCCTGCGCAAGATGGCTGATAAACGAGGACCAAATGGCAAGGAATTGACCATTGGTGTTGCCGGTTGCGTCGCACAGGCTGAAGGTCAGGAAATCCTGCGCCGTGCGCCCAATGTCGATCTGGTGATCGGACCTCAGACCTATCATCGTTTGCCGAATGCGCTTGCGCGCGTGCGTGGCGGCGAAAAGGTTGTCGAAACCGAATATGCCATCGAAGACAAGTTCGAACATCTGCCCGCACCAAAGCGCGAAGAAACCCGCAAGCGTGGTGTCTCGGCTTTTCTGACGGTTCAGGAAGGTTGCGACAAGTTCTGTACGTTCTGCGTAGTGCCCTATACGCGTGGTTCGGAAGTCTCGCGCAGTGTTGCGCAGATTGTTGCTGAAGCAGAACGCCTAGCCGATAGCGGCGTGCGCGAACTCACGCTTTTGGGTCAGAACGTCAATGCATGGCATGGCGAGGGTGATGATGGTCGCGAGTGGGGGCTTGGTGAGCTTTTGTTCCGCCTTGCACGCATCCCCGGTGTGGCGCGTTTGCGTTATACGACCAGCCATCCGCGTGACATGGACGACACGCTGATTGCAGCGCATCGCGATCTTCGTCAGCTGATGCCTTACCTGCATCTGCCGGTTCAGGCGGGTTCGGATCGTATTCTCAAGGCGATGAACCGTCGTCACAAGGCTGATGAATATATCCGCCTTGTCGAGCGTATCCGTGAAGTGCGCCCGGATATGGCTCTATCGGGTGATTTTATCGTCGGCTTCCCCGGCGAAACTGATCAGGATTTTGAAGATACGATGCGTCTGGTGCGCGAAGTGCATTATGCGCAGGCCTATTCGTTCAAATATTCGCCGCGTCCCGGCACACCCGGGGCGGATCTTCCCGACCATGTGGAAGAAGCAGTCAAGGATGAACGCCTGCAACGTCTTCAGACGCTGTTGAACGAACAGCAATATGCGTTTCAGGATTCGCTCGTTGGCCGTGAAATGGATGTGCTTCTGGAAAAGAAGGGCCGTTTCGACCGTCAGATGGTTGGCCGTTCGCCATGGCTATTGCCTGCGATCATCGATGACAATGAAGATCAGGTCGGTGAAATCATCCGCGTAAAAATTACGGGGACTGGCACCAATAGTCTTATTGCGCAAAAGCTTGTCTAAGCGCATGATGTCATTCAGGCAGTAGTCGCGGTGTCTCGAGTTTCGTACCGAACATTCTGCCGGTACTGCGATTGCAATGCGTGAACCTTAGGGAGATGCGGTTGAGCGCTACGGAAAAGTTAAAGCCTGCCAAGCCAACCATTCAAACGCAAAACAGCCCGACTATAACCCCGGTTACAAGCTCAGCTTCTGGGGCCTCCGATATGGCTCATATCGTCCTCACATTCGACAATAACCGTCTTGCCAGTGCGCTTTACGGCCAGTTCGATGAGAACTTGGCGCGTATCGAGCAGAAGCTCGGTGTCGATGTGCGTTCAAAGGGCAATCAGCTTTCGATTCGTGGAGAACCCACCGCCACCGAACAGGCACGGCGTGCGTTGGATAATCTCTATGAAACTCTGCAAAAGGGCCATGAACTTGGACCGTCAGATGTTGATGGTGCTCTTCGCATGGCGATTGCTGCCGACGATCAGCTGACACTGCCGACCCTTGAAAACAAGGGCAAGCTTTCGTCGGCGCAGATATCCACCCGCAAGAAGACGATCTTTGCCCGCACCCCGGTTCAGGACGCCTATATGCGTGCCTTGGAACGCTCGGAGCTGGTTTTTGGTGTCGGTCCTGCGGGTACGGGTAAAACCTATCTGGCGGTCGCCCATGCAGCCATGTTGCTGGAGCGCGGTCTTGTGGAGCGCATCATTCTTTCTCGTCCGGCTGTTGAAGCAGGCGAGCGTCTCGGCTTTCTGCCGGGCGACATGAAGGAAAAGGTCGATCCTTACCTTCGCCCGCTTTATGACGCGCTTTACGACATGATGCCTGCGGAAAAAGTCGAACGCGCTATTACAGCTGGCGTGATTGAAATCGCTCCGCTTGCCTTCATGCGTGGCCGCACGCTTGCGCATTCGGCCGTCATTCTCGATGAAGCGCAGAACACGACATCCATGCAGATGAAGATGTTTCTGACACGTCTTGGTGAAGGTTCGCGCATGATGGTCAATGGCGATCCAAGCCAGATCGATCTTCCGCCCGGCCAGAAATCCGGTCTCGTTGAGGCGCTTCGAGTTCTCGAAGGCGTGGATTCTGTGGTCAAGGTGCGCTTTACCGAGAAAGATGTCGTGCGCCATCCGCTGGTGGCTGCAATTGTCGGCGCTTACGACAATGATGCAAAAAAGCACGCACGGTCGGAATGATTGAAGATTAGTCTTGCATTCCTGTGAGACAATGACGATCTAAAAATATTACGTCCGCTTTCAGGCGGACGTCTCTTTTAACAACTGGAAGGATAGAGCGGCTGTTTCATCGCAAGCCGCGACAGAAGTGTCAGACAACGCGATCCAAATCGATATTATGATCGAAGCCGGCAACTGGCCGGATGAAACAGTCCTTGAAGGGCTTGTGAAACGCTCCGTTGAGGCGGCCTGGGATAATCTCCGGTTGAAGCCTGCAGAGAGCGAACTCAGTCTGGTTTTTACAGACGATGCTTCAATCCGGAAGATCAATGCCGAGTGGCGTAACAAGGACAAGCCGACCAACGTGCTGTCCTTCCCAGCTTACCCTGTAAAGGCTGGCGAGCAGCCTGGCCCGATGCTTGGCGATATTATCGTCGCACGGGAAACGGTGGAACGCGAAGCTATCGAAGAGGGCAAACCACTCGATAACCATCTTTCCCATCTCGTGGTGCATGGCTTTTTGCATCTTTTGGGATACGATCACGAGACGGAAGAGGAGGCCGAGGAGATGGAACGCCGTGAGCGCGAAATCCTTCATGCTCTTGCCATCCCTGACCCTTATGCTGTATCCGATTTAAACGTTGAAACAGATTGATCATGGCTGACCAAAACAATTCCTCGACCGCTGGCGATAGCCGAAGCGACACACAAGACGCCGAAGGGCAAAGTACGCAGCGCTCACAATCGAGCGAAAAGCGTTCCCTGCTGGCAAATATTTTCCCGTTCATGCGTTCGCGTCAGTCATCTTCCTTGCGTGAAGATTTGGCTGATGCGCTTTCAAGCACCGAAAGCGAACAAGACTCCGCTTTCTCGCCTGAAGAAAAGGCGATGCTTCATAACATTCTGCGCCTGCGTGAAATCCGCGTCGAAGACGTGATGATTCCGCGTGCGGATGTCGTGGCCGTTGAAATCTCGACGCCTCTTTGGGAAGTGCTCGAACTGTTCGAAAGCTCGGGCCATTCGCGTATGCCGGTTTATGCCGAAACGCTGGATGATCCGCGCGGCATGATCCATATCCGAGATGTTCTTAATTATATCACTAAGCAGGCCCGTCAGAAGACGAGCCGCCGAACGACCGCGCGCAAGACTGCAGAGACAAGTGCTGCCAAGTTTGACATGGGCCGGATCGATCTTACCAAGACGATTGGTGAACTTAATCTGATGCGTAAGGTTTTGTTCGTACCGCCATCGATGATGGCAAGCGGACTGATGGCGCGTATGCAGGCAACCCATATCCAGATGGCGCTGGTCATCGATGAATATGGTGGCACAGACGGTCTGGCTTCGCTGGAAGATATTGTCGAAATGGTCGTCGGCGATATTGAAGACGAGCACGACGACGAAGAAATAATGATCGCCGAAGAAGCAGACGGCGTTTTTGTTGTTGATGCTCGTGCTGATCTTGAGGAGCTGACTCAGAAGATCGGCCCTTCCTTTGAAGTGGGCGAGCATGGCGAGGATGTCGACACTGTCGGCGGCCTTATCTTCTCCGTTCTCGGGCGCATTCCAGTACGCGGTGAAGTGGTTCAGGCAATTCCGGGATATGAGTTCCATGTGCTGGAAGTTGACCCGCGTCGTGTGAAGCGGGTTCGTATTGTACCTCTTTCAGAAGCTGATCGTCGCAGGCAGTTGCGTGCCGTAACCACACCCAAGACGGATGAAGGCGTTTCCGATAGCACGCCAGAAACAACGGAAGCGTCCAAAGAGGCCTGATGATCAAGGGGCTTGCGGGGAAAATAGCGTCTTTAAGCGGCTGGCGTCGAGCATTGGTTGCTTTTATCAGCGGCGCCATTGCGACGCTGACGCAGCCTCCCTTTGATGTTTTCATCGCAGGCTTTTTCGCCTTCCCTCTGCTTGTCTGGCTGATGGATGGCGCTGTTCCCGACGCGAACAAAGGCCCGATAAAACGCTTTTTCCCGGTTGGCCTCATCGGCTGGTGGTTTGGCTTCGGCTATTTCGTGTCCGGTCTCTGGTGGATCGGGTCGGCCCTTCTGGTCGATGCGCGACAGTTTGCCTGGGCCATACCACTTGCCGTTTTAGGCCTTCCGGCGTTTCTTGCCATTTTCTACGGACTGGCTGCGATGATCGCTCGGCTGTTCTGGTCCGATGGTATGGGGCGTATTTTCGCTGTCGCACTTGGCTTCGGCTTCACCGAATGGTTGCGAACCTTTGTTTTCACGGGTTTTCCGTGGAATGCATTGGGCTATGCCGCGATGCCGACACCAATGATGATGCAATCGGTGGAGATTATCGGTCTTGTTGGCATGAGTGCGCTTGCAGCGCTTGTCTTTTCTGCACCGGCGCTGCTCAGCGGCGGGAAACTGGCAAAGACGGGGATGGGGCTGGCAGCGCTGCTTGTGGCCGCTCATATCGGCTTCGGCTTCTGGGTCTTGTCAAACGCGCCTGCACTCGACACAGACCGCACAACGCTCTCGATCCGTATTGTGCAGCCTTCCATTTCGCAAAGCCTGAAGTGGGACAACAACGAGCGTCGCGCAATTTTTGACAAATTCATTGCGATGACCGAACAGGCGCCAAAAAACGGCAATCCAAGGCCGGATGTCGTGATCTGGCCGGAAACTGCGGTTCCCTATATTCTGTCATCGACACCAGAGGCGCTCGCGCGTATTGCCGATGTGGTCGGTGACGATCAGGTTTTGCTGACGGGTGCCGTGCGCGAAGAACTCGTGCCGCGCCGCGACCCGCGTTATTATAATTCGATCCTGACGATCAACGGCGATGGAAAAATCATCGATTACACTGACAAAGTGCATCTTGTTCCATTTGGTGAATATTTGCCATTTGAGCAGATTTTGCGCAGTTTAGGTCTTCAGGAAATCGTGGAGATGCCAGGCGGCTTTACTGCCGCAAAGGCGCGCCACGCCATCAACGTAATGGAAGGCCAGACCTTCCTGCCGCTCATTTGTTATGAAGCAATTTTCCCTGACGAGCTTTCCTATACTGGACGCAAGGTGACTGCGATCGTCAATGTTACCAATGATGCCTGGTACGGTGACACGCCGGGACCTTACCAGCATTTCCGACAGGCACAGGTGCGTTCGGTTGAACAAGGCCTTCCGTTGGTGCGTGCAGCAAATAATGGTATTTCAGCAGTCGTCGATGCCTATGGTCGAATCATAGAGCAACTTCCACTCGACGCCGTTGGCGTCATAGATGCTTATCTTCCCGAAGAACGTGTCCCATTTTGGGGCAATGCACCCGGTGGTAAGCAGGCTCTTTCTATCCTGTTAACCTTACTCGCCGTATGCGTGTGCATGCGGCTGCCAATTGGCAGGCGTTTTCATTGACACGACAATTTTGTTAAGCTGTTATGGTCGCGCGGTGACGGTTTCTTGCGCAAACCTGTCAGACTACCTCCCACAATGAATTTTATCGCTGTTCAGATGAACAGGACATGAATGAAAGCTCGCAGTTGCGAGGAGTGAAAGCTGTATGATTGAGAATAAAAAGAAACCCAACCCCATCGACGTGCATGTTGGCAGCCGCATCCGCCTTCGCCGCAATATGCTGGGTCTCAGTCAGGAAAAATTAGGCGAAAGCCTCGGCATCACTTTCCAGCAGATCCAGAAATACGAAAAAGGCACCAATCGCGTCGGTGCAAGCAGACTTCAAGCTATTTCTTCTATCCTTACCGTTCCTGTTTCTTTCTTTTTTGAAGACGCGCCTGGTTCCAGTGCGACAACGCCCGGTGGTTTTGCTGAGGACAATGAAGCGACTTACGTCGTTGATTTTCTCAATTCGAACGAAGGTGTGCAGCTAACGCGCGCATTTACCAAGATTTCGGATCCTAAAGTACGTCGTAAAATCATTGATCTTGTGAAGTCTCTCGCTGCAGAAGGCGAATAAGGCGTAATTTGTTCACAAAAGCGTATGCCGGGAGGATTTTTTCCGGCATCGCGGTGTTGCAACAAGAATATGCATTGACGGTCCAATCCCAACTTCGCTAACACATTGATGTGCCCGGAACGTAATGAAACAGTTCCGGGCGCTACTGTGTTTCCATGGCGGACATTCGTTCCGTTGGATTTTCAAGAGGGGTTACCCGTGTCGCGCAGTTCTTATCTCTTCACCAGCGAATCCGTGTCTGAAGGTCATCCAGACAAGGTTTGCGACCGTATTTCCGATGAAATCGTAGACATGATTTACAAGGAGGCGCGCCGCACCGGCGTCGATCCTTGGTCTGTTCGCGTTGCATGTGAAACGCTTGCCACCACCAATCGCGTGGTCATCGCTGGCGAAGTACGCGTGCCTGACACTTTCCTGAAGAAGAATAAGGACGGCACCATCGCGCACGACGCGGCGGGGCATCCACTGATTAATCCTTCTCGTTTCCGCTCGGCAGCGCGCAAGGCGATCCGTGAAATCGGTTATGAGCAGGACGGCTTTAACTGGCGTACGGTGAAAATCGATGTGCTTCTGCATCCACAATCTGCCGACATCGCGCAGGGTGTGGACAACGCATCTGATCGTCAGGGCGAAGAAGGTGCAGGCGATCAGGGCATCATGTTCGGCTATGCCTGCCGTGAAACCCCAGATCTCATGCCGGCACCGATCTACTATTCGCACAAGATTCTCGAAAAGCTTGCCGAAGCCCGCCACAAAGGTGAAGGCGATCCAGGCAAGCTCGGCCCTGACGCCAAGAGCCAGGTGACGGTTCGTTACGAGAACGGTAAGGCCGCTGAAGTCACGCAGATCGTTCTTTCGACGCAGCATCTCGAGGCCAGCTGGGATTCGAAGAAGGTGCGTTCGGTTGTCGAGCCTTACATTCGCGAAGCGCTTGGCGATCTGCCGATTGCGGCAAACTGCAACTGGTACATCAATCCAACCGGTAAATTTGTCATTGGCGGCCCGGATGGTGACGCCGGTTTGACCGGCCGCAAGATCATCGTCGACACTTATGGCGGCGCAGCACCGCACGGCGGCGGTGCATTCTCCGGCAAAGACACGACCAAGGTTGACCGTTCGGCTGCTTATGCTGCGCGTTATCTTGCCAAGAACGTAGTTGCGGCCAATCTCGCAGACCGTTGCACGATCCAGCTTTCCTATGCCATTGGCGTTGCCCAGCCGCTTTCGGTCTATGTTGACCTGCACGGTACCGGCAAGGTTGACGAATCGGCGGTTGAGGAAGCGCTGCGCAAGGTCATGGACCTGTCGCCAACCGGCATCCGCAAGCATCTAGATCTCAACAAGCCTATCTATGCCAAGACCTCTTCTTACGGCCATTTTGGTCGCAAGGCTGGTCGTGATGGTTCCTTCTCCTGGGAGAAGACCGATCTTACCAAGGCATTGAAGGCAGCACTATCAGCCTGATTGATTACATTTCCAGCAATACTGCGCAGCGGTTTTGCATAGGATAATGCGTAAAAAAGAGTTAGAGCGGTTCCCACGATACCGCTTTAACTGGAACAGCGATAAATGACCGATGAATCCCATCCAGTACGCGCGGCCGGAAACTTTTTCGGCCGCCGTCATGGCAAGCCACTCCGCCCACATCAGAATAATCTTTTCGAAGATTTGCTGCCGCGTCTGAAACTGGACCTCGATACACCTGCGCTGCAGGATTTGAGGACATTGTTTGAAGCGCCGGTTGAGAATGTGCGCATGGAAATAGGCTTTGGTGGTGGCGAACATCTCTATCATGAGAGTGGGCGCTATCCGCAGTCGGGCTTCATTGGTGTCGAGCCTTTCGTTAATGGTATGGCCAAGATGCTGGCGGCCCTTCATGAAGCGCCGCGCGCCAATCTTCGTCTCTATGATGAAGATGCGACCGATGTGCTGGATTGGCTGCCTGATGCATCGCTTTCTGGCATCGATCTTTTCTATCCTGATCCTTGGCATAAGCGTCGCCACTGGAAACGGCGCTTTGTCAGTGATGCAAATCTTGATCGTTTCGCGCGTCTGCTGAAGCCAGGCACGAAGTTCCGCTTCGCTTCCGATATCGAACATTACGTCAACTGGACGCTGCAGCACTGCCGCAGGCACCCGGCGTTCGAATGGCAGGCGGAAGGCCCGGATGACTGGAATAACGCCTATGAAGGCTGGCCAGGCACGCGCTATGAAGCAAAGGCTTTCCGTGAAGGACGCGTTGCTGCCTATCTGACATTCATCAGGCTTTGATGGTTGGTTGAATTGCGGCCTCAATTGCGGCCTTGAAAAAATCCGCATCAGCTGGTATATAAGTTTCAAATTCTTGGTCGTTTGAACAAGAGTGGGCCCTCCCGGACCCGCTCTTTTTTGTTAACTACGGCTCTGTGAAAAAGGTTTATCGAGTGACGGAACAGGAACAGGCAATTGAGGCCGTAAACGCAGATGAGCGTATCATTCGCGAAACGGGCGTCGATGCAAAAGTAGCAGGCATTGTGGAGCCGGTGATCAATACGCTGGGTTTCCGCCTTGTGCGCGTGCGCCTTTCCGGCCTCAATGGTCAGACGCTGCAGATCATGGCCGAGCGTCCAGATGGCACGATGACAGTTGAGGATTGCGAATTGTTGAGCCGCACCGTGGCTCCGGTTCTCGATGTCGAAGATCCGATCAGCGGCAAGTACCATCTTGAAATCTCGTCGCCGGGTATTGATCGTCCGATGGTTCGTAAGTCCGATTTCAGCGATTGGGCGGGACATATCGCAAAGGTCGAGACCTCGATCGTTCATGAAGGACGAAAGAAGTTTCGCGGTCGCATCGTGGTCGGTGATGCAGATTCCATCGTGATCGAAAGTGATCAGATTTCATACGGTAATGAACCGGTTGTTCGCATCCCGTTCGATCTGATCTCCGATGCGCGTCTGGTTCTGACCGATGAACTCATTCGCGATGCGCTGCGCAAGGACAAGGCCCTGCGGGAAGGCCGCATTCCCGGAGATGGTCTGGGTGATGGGCGCGGAGACGAGTCGACCGAAGACAATCAGGAAGCCGCTTCGACGGAATCCGAAGAGAAGTAAGTTTCAAAGTGAGTTTCAGGCGTCCGGTTCCTAAAGGCGAACGGATGCGTCACCAAGGAGAGACCTATGGCAGTCAGTGCAAACAGGCTGGAACTTCTGCAGATCGCCGATGCGGTTGCACGCGAGAAGTCGATTGACCGTGAGATCGTTCTTGCGGCCATGGCCGATGCGATCCAGAAGGCTGCGCGTTCGCGTTACGGTCAGGAAAGCAACATCCGCGCCGACATCAATGCAAAGTCCGGTGAGATCAAGCTTCAGCGTCTGCTCGAAGTGGTCGAGACTGTTGAAGACTATTCCACGCAGATTTCGCTGTTCACTGCGCGCGATCGCAATCCAGATGCGCAGGTTGGTGATTTCATCGCCGACCAGCTGCCGCCAATGGATTTCGGCCGTATTGCCGCCCAGTCTGCCAAGCAGGTTATCGTGCAGAAGGTGCGCGAAGCCGAGCGCGACCGCCAGTATGACGAATTCAAGGATCGCGTCGGCGAAATCGCTAACGGCACCGTCAAGCGTGTTGAATATGGCAATGTGATCGTTGATCTTGGTCGAGGTGAAGCAATCGTTCGTCGTGACGAACTGATCCCGCGTGAAGCTTTCCGTTATGGCGATCGTATCCGCGCTTATGTTTACGACGTTCGTCGCGAACAGCGCGGCCCGCAGATTTTCCTGTCGCGTACGCATCCTTCTTTCATGGCGAAGCTTTTCACCATGGAAGTGCCGGAAATCTACGACGGCATCATTGAAATCAAGTCGGTTGCTCGTGACCCAGGTTCGCGCGCCAAGATCGCTGTGGTTTCACGCGACGCATCGATTGATCCGGTTGGTGCCTGTGTCGGTATGCGCGGCTCTCGTGTTCAGGCTGTTGTTGCCGAACTGCAGGGCGAAAAGATCGACATTATTCCTTGGTCGCCAGATGCAGCTTCCTTCATCGTCAACGCGCTTCAGCCTGCTGAAGTTGCCAAGGTTGTTCTTGATGAAGACGCAGAACGTATTGAAGTTGTCGTTCCGAATGACCAACTATCACTAGCAATCGGTCGTCGCGGTCAAAACGTGCGCCTTGCTTCGCAGTTGACAGGCTGGGATATCGACATCCTGACGGAAGACGAAGAATCCGAACGTCGTCAGAAGGAATTTGCCGAGCGTTCAAACCTGTTCATGGAAGCCCTCAACGTTGATGAGATGGTTGGTCAGGTTCTGGCTTCTGAAGGCTTTGCCTCAGTTGAAGAACTGGCATATGTCGAGCCGGGCGAAATTGCCTCGATCGACGGCTTTGATGAAGATACCGCTGGTGAAATTCAGGAACGCGCCCGCGAATTCCTGGAGCGCATTGAAGGCGAACAGGATGCCCGCCGCAAGGAACTGGGTGTTGAAGACGAACTTCGCGAGCTTCCAGGTCTGACAACAGCCATGTTGGTTGCCGTCGGCGAGGACGGAGTGAAGAATATCGAAGACTTTGCTGGTTATGCTGTTGACGATCTCGTCGGCTGGCGTGAACGCAAGGACGGAGAAACCGTTAATCACAGCGGTATCCTCTCTTCCTTCGATGTTTCACGCGTTGATGCTGAACAGATGATCCTGACTGCTCGCTTGAAGGCTGGCTGGATCACTGAAGAAGAGCTCGTTGCGGTTGAAACCAACGACGAGAGCGAAGCTGGCGAAGAAGAAGTCGCTTCGTAAAAAGACAAGAGACGGCATTGCGGTTGCGCCCGGAGCAATTCGGGCGCAATTTATGGCGTTTTAGAGTTTCGTATTGAGAAGTGGCGTCAGCTCTGCTAGGTCGCTGCCAGTTTGGTAATAAGTAACAGGCATCGATGGTAAAACCGAGTTTGCGTGCGGAGCAGGATATGAATGATAGAACCTGTATCGTCACGCGGGAAAGCGGATCGGCAGATGATCTGATCCGGTTCGTTGCTGGGCCTGATGGTTCGGTTGTACCTGACCTGAAGCGGAATTTGCCGGGCAGAGGTTGCTGGGTCAAGGCGGAACGTCGTCTTGTAGACGAAGCCGTCAAGCGCAAGCTTTTTGCGCGGGCGCTGAAAGACGATGTGAAGCCGCAAGCAGATCTTGGCGCGCTGGTTGACCAGCTGTTGACGAAGTCTGCACTCGGTAGTCTCGCGCTGGCTCGTAAATCCGGTGCAGTTGTATCTGGTTCCACTAAGGTGGATCAGGCAATTCGTTCCGGTGCTGCGGCATTGGTTTTACATGCGCAGGAAGCCGCTTCTGATGGCGTGCGTAAACTGGATCAAGCCCGCCGTGTGGTGGTGCGTATGGATGGCCCCGAAATCCCGGCCTTCACTCTTTTTAAGGGAGAAGAAATGGATTTGGCATTTGGGGGTGGAAATGTGATACATGCAGCCGTGCTCGACGGAAAGGCAGCAGCCGGGGTCGTGCAACGGTTGCTTTTATTGCATCGTTATCGTGGCGAAAGCCCATTGAGTTGAAACGGCAGTCCGACACTGCTGAGTTATAAATTGGTAGAGCGGTTCTCTTAATCCCGACGAGACGGGATCCGCTCTGGAGCATGAACCGGATAATCGGCCTGGTTGGCCTAACCGGATTGTGCGCTAAAGTGGATGACCGGAGCATTATTCAAAATGATCTGATCGCGTTGGATAATGCTCGGGTAAAGCGGCTGAAGCCGCGAAGGAAACGGAAACGTAATGAGCGATAAAACAAACGACGACAAGACGCTGAGCGTCAACTCCAAGAAGACGCTGACCATTAAGCGGCCAGGCGTTGAGCAGAGCACCGTGCGCCAGAATTTCAGCCACGGCCGCACAAAGGCTGTCGTCGTTGAGACCAAGAAGCGCAAGTTCTCACGGCCTGATGAGAAGCCTGAAGCGGAAGCACTGGCACCGAAGCCAGCAGCGCCTGCTCCGGCAGCTCCAGCACCTGCGGCCGCGCCAGCACCAGCTGCAACAACGGCTCCCGTTGCTGCGCCGGTACAAGCTGCACCTGCTCAGCCAGTAGCCAAGGCACCGGCCCCGGCTGCTCCTGCAGCACCGCAGCCAAAGCCTGCTGCTGCCGCACCGGCGGCTCCGCGCCCACAATCAACACAGCAGCAGCCACGTCATCAGCAGCGCCCTGGCCAGCAGCAACAGCGTCCTCGCCAGTCTGATCGCTCGGGCATGGTGCTGAACACGCTGTCTCGCTCCGAAATGGACGCACGCCGTCGTGCGCTCGAAGGCGCGTTGGTTCGTGATGCAGAAGATCGCGTTCGCGCAGCTGAAGAAGCCAAGCGCCGCGCTGAAGAAGATGCACGCCGCGCCAAGGAACGTGAAGAATCCGCTCGCCGTCAGGCGGAGGAAGAAGCCCGTATCAAGGCAGAAGCAGAAGCCAAGGCTCGTGCCGAGGCTGAAGCTGCCAAGCGCGCTCCACAGACCGAAGCACGCACCGAGCGTCGTGACGATGCGCGTCCTGCGCCGCAGGGCGGACGTCCGCAACATTCCGGTCGTCCACAACATTCCGGTCGTCCCGGTCAGGGTCAAGGCCAGGGACAGCGTCCGGCATCGCCAGCGATTGCCGACGTTATTCCAACAGCCAATAAACCTTTGCCTCAGAGCCAGCAGCGCAAGCCGGGCGGTTCCGTCGATGACGATGATCGTCGTGGTCCAGCCGGCGCACGTCGCAGCACTCCAGCAAAGCCTGAAGTGCGCGCACCGAAGGTTGTTAAGGGTGAAGATGACCGCCGTCGTGGCAAGCTGACGATCTCCAGCAATCTGGAAGATGAAGGTCGTTCGCGTTCGCTGTCGGCGATGCGTCGTCGTCAGGAAAAGTTTAAGCGTTCGCAGATGCAGGAAACACGCGAAAAGATTTCGCGTGAAGTGACCATTCCTGAAACCATTACGCTGCAGGAACTTGCACAGCGTATGACCGAGCGTTCGGTTGATATCATCAAGTACCTGATGAAGCAGGGCCAGATGATGAAGCCAGGCGACGTCATCGATGCGGATATGGCGCAGCTGATCGCTGAAGAATTTGGCCACACCGTCAAACGCGTTGCTGAATCGGACGTTGAAGAAGGCATCTTCGATGTTGCTGATAACGAAGGCGCATTGGTTTCACGTCCTCCGGTCGTAACCATTATGGGTCACGTCGATCACGGCAAGACCTCGCTCCTCGATGCTATCCGTCACGCAAACGTCGTTTCGGGCGAAGCTGGTGGCATCACGCAGCATATCGGTGCTTATCAGGTCGAACAGAACGGCCAGAAGATCACCTTCATCGATACGCCAGGCCACGCAGCCTTTACGGCAATGCGCGCTCGTGGTGCTCAGGCGACCGATATTGCGATCCTGGTGGTTGCAGCAGACGATAGCGTCATGCCGCAGACCATTGAATCGATCAATCATGCCAAGGCAGCTGGCGTTCCGATCATTGTTGCAATTAACAAGATCGACAAGCCTGAAGCCGATGCGCAGAAGGTTCGTACACAGCTGCTCCAACACGATGTTTTTGTGGAAACCATGGGCGGTGAAGTGCTAGACGTCGAAGTTTCGGCCAAGAACAAGATCAACCTCGACAAGCTGCTTGAAGCAGTTCTGTTGCAGGCTGAAATCCTTGATCTCAAGGCTGATCCGACACGTACGGCTGAAGGTGTGGTTATCGAAGCCCAGCTCGACCGCGGTCGTGGTTCGGTTGCAACCGTTCTGGTTCAGAAGGGTACGCTGCATCCGGGCGACATCATCGCTGCCGGTAACGAATGGGGCCGTGTACGCGCTCTGGTAAACGACCATGGCGATCATGTGAAGGAAGCTGGACCTGCTATGCCGGTCGAGATCCTCGGTCTCCAGGGTACGCCGCAGGCAGGTGATCGCTTCGCAGTTGTTGCCAATGAAGCCAAGGCTCGTGAAATTGCCGATTATCGCCAGCGTCTTGCCCGCGATAAGGCTGTTGCACGTCAGACAGGCCAGCGTGGCTCGCTCGAGCATATGATGAGCCAGCTTCAGTCTTCGGGTACTAAGGAATTCCCGCTCGTCATCAAGGGTGACGTGCAGGGTTCGGTCGAAGCGATTATTACCGCTCTCGACAAGCTTGGCACAGACGAAGTGCGTGCCCGCATCGTTCATTCGGGCGCAGGTGGTATCACGGAAAGCGACGTGTCGCTGGCCGAAGCCTCCAATGCCGCGATCATCGGCTTCAACGTTCGTGCCAACAAGCAGGCGCGTGATGCAGCTGATCAGCAGGGTACTGAAATCCGCTACTACAACATCATTTACGATCTGATCGAAGATGTTAAAGCAGCAATGTCCGGTCTTCTGTCACCAGAACGCCGTGAAACCTTCATCGGTAATGCTGAGATTCTCGAAGTCTTCAACATCACCAAGGTCGGTAAGGTTGCTGGTTGCCGTGTGGTTGACGGTAAGGTTGAACGTGGTGCAGGCGTCCGCCTCATCCGTGACAACGTGGTTATCCACGAAGGCAAGCTCAAGACGCTCAAGCGCTTCAAGGACGAAGTGTCGGAAGTGCCTATGGGCCAGGAATGCGGTATGGCGTTCGAAAACTACGACGATATCCGCGCTGGCGATACGATCGAAGCGTTCCGCGTCGAACACATTACCCGTACGCTTTAATAGCATTATGCCGTGTCGCCCTATCATGGGCGGCACGGCTTTCTTACATTTCCGTTGCCCGGTTCCGAGGGTCTGACTCCCATCTGAATTGTGGTAGATTGCGCTTTATTGCGCTTACCAGTTTGTAGCCATTTTGTCGGCCAGCCTTTCGGGACTGAGCGCCGATTGATGGCTGTTTATCGAGGATACAGCTATGGCACGTTCTCCAGATCCAAAAGGCTCAGGTGGCCTTTCCCAGCGCCAGCTCCGTGTGGGCGAACAGGTGCGTCACGCATTGGCTCAGGTTCTTCAGCGCGGAGAAATTCGCGATGACGTAATCGAGCGTACGGTTATTTCGGTGTCGGAAGTTCGCATGTCGCCTGATCTCAAGATCGCGACCTGCTTCATCACACCGCTGGGCAGCACTGATGTACAGGCTGTGATCAAAGCATTGGCTGCAAACGCGAAATTCATTCGCGGTCGCATGGCTCCAAGCCTCAGCCAGATGAAATATATGCCGGAATTCCGTTTCCGCGCAGATACCAGCTTTGATAATTTTTCCAAGATTGATGCGCTTCTCCGTTCGCCGGAAGTGGCGCGTGACCTTGGGCATGATGAAGATGACGGCGAGGACGCAACCTCCCGCAATGGAGACGAATAAAGCATGGCAAGACGAGGCAAGAAAAAAGGTCGTCCGGTTTCCGGCTGGGTCATTTTTGACAAGCCGAAGGGCATGGGATCGACCGAAGCGGTCTCGAAGATCAAGTGGTTGTTCAATGCCGAAAAGGCCGGCCATGCCGGTACGCTTGATCCTCTTGCCTCGGGCATGTTGCCTATTGCTCTGGGTGAAGCCACCAAAACCGTACCTTACGTCATGGATGGAACCAAGGTTTATCGTTTCACAGTGACATGGGGCGAGGAACGGTCGACCGACGATCTTGAAGGTGTTGCCACCAAAAACTCAGATAACCGCCCATCGCGTGCGGCTGTCGAAGCGCTGCTGCCTAATTATACAGGCGTTATCTCGCAGATTCCGCCGCAGTTTTCGGCTATCAAGATTGCAGGCGAACGCGCCTATGATCTGGCGCGTGAAGGTGAAACGGTAGAAATTCCGGCGCGTGAAGTCGAAATTGATCGCCTCGAAATTGTCGAGTTTCCGGACGCAAATCGCACCGAATTCGAAGTCGAATGCTCCAAGGGCACCTATGTTCGCTCGCTTGCGCGCGATATGGGCCGTGATCTCGGCTGCTATGGCCATATTTCGGATTTGCGTCGCATCGAAGTTGCTCCTTTCACCGATGAAGATCTGGTAACTCTGGCAGAGCTCGAAGAAGCGTGGCCTCCGCTGCCGCCGAAAAAGGAAGAAGGCGAGGCCGATGCCGAGATTGTTGAGCAGCCAGCAGCACGTCGCGACTTCTCGGCAATGGATGCCCTGATCATCGATACCGGTGCCGCACTAGATTGCCTGCCACAGGTTGCCCTGTCTGACGATCAGGCACAGCGCGTTCGTCTCGGTAATCCCGTGATCATTCGTGGCCGCGATGCGCCACTTGAAGCGGATGAGGCTTGCGTGACGTCGCATGGCAAACTGCTTGCCATTGGCTACATTGAGCATGGTCAGTTCAAGCCAAAGCGCGTGTTTACAGCGGGCTAAACTGGTCTCTCAAAAGTTGGGGCATATTTCGGACTGGTATTTCTGCCAAATTTGAACTATATGCCCCTTCAGCGATCGTACATAATGTACGTCAGATCGTGTAAATGGCCCGCGCTGGACGACATCCCGGCCTGGGCGTCTGTTTTTCCTCTCATCAAGAAAGGGTGTACGATGTCGATTACTGCTGAGCGCAAGCAAGCACTTATCAAGGAATACGCCACCAAGGAAGGCGATACCGGTTCTCCTGAAGTACAGGTTGCGGTTCTTTCCGAGCGTATTGCCAACCTCACCGAACACTTCAAGGGCCACAAGAATGACAATCATTCGCGTCGCGGCCTTCTGAAGCTGGTTTCGCAGCGTCGTCGTCTTCTTGACTATGTCAAGGGCATCGACCAGGCACGTTACCAGGCGCTGGTTTCCCGTCTGGGTCTGCGCCGTTAACGGTAAAATCGGGCGACGTCTCAAAACGTCGCCCTTTTGATTTAAGGCGCCTCCCGAAAAGTGCGAAGCGGTTTTCGGACAAGATGCGCAAAGTGTATTCCAAGGATGAGCGGATAGCCGCTTTCCAATAGCGAATGCGATTATATTGGGCGTATGCCCACTGGCATGAGACGGCGCACCGGGTGCATTCCGTCATGCCGATGACGAGCCATAAGGCTCATGACCTGGACCAGTCATGGGGCAGGATTGCAGGTAGTTCGTGCCAGAGAATATTCGCAAATGAATGTTCCGACACGTAACGAACTTCCCGTTGTCTTGCCCGTGGCCTGTCCGCCAACCGAGGTGATGTCTTCAGGCGCTTTTGCGCGGCATCGCCACAAGAGGACAAGATATGTTCAATACCCACAAAGTAGAAATCGAATGGGGCGGTCGTCCGCTCACACTCGAAACCGGTAAGATCGCACGTCAGGCCGACGGTGCAGTTCTGGCAACCTATGGTGAAACCGTCGTTCTCGCGACTGTGGTTTCTGCCAAGGAACCAAAGCCAGGCCAGGATTTCTTCCCGCTCACCGTCAACTATCAGGAAAAGACCTATGCCGCTGGCAAGATCCCTGGTGGTTACTTCAAGCGTGAAGGCCGTCCGAGCGAAAACGAAACGTTGGTTTCGCGCCTGATCGACCGTCCGATCCGTCCGCTTTTCGTTGATGGCTACAAGAACGACACACAGGTTGTTCTGACTGTCGTTCAGCACGACCTCGAAAACAACCCAGATGTCCTGTCGATGGTTGCAGCTTCGGCAGCACTCACCATTTCCGGCGTTCCTTTCATGGGCCCGATCGGTGGTGCACGCGTTGGCTACATCAACGGCGAATATGTTCTGAATCCGAACATCGACGAAATGCCAGAATCGAAGCTTGATCTGGTTGTTGCCGGTACTTCTGACGCCGTTCTGATGGTTGAATCGGAAGCACAGGAACTCTCCGAAGAAGTCATGCTCGGCGCCGTTATTTTCGGCCAGAAAGGATTCCAGCCAGTTATCGATGCGATCATCAAACTCGCTGAAGTTGCTGCCAAGGAACCACGCGACTTCCAGCCGGAAGATCTGTCGGACCTTGAAGCTAAGATGCTTGCAGTCGTTGAGACCGATCTGCGTGATGCCTACAAGATCACCGAAAAGCAGGCTCGTTACACAGCTGTTGACGCTGCCAAGGCCAAGGCGAAGGCTCACTTCTTCCCTGAGGGCGTTGAAGAGCCAGAATTCTCGGCTGAAAAATTTGCAACCGTGTTCAAGCACCTGCAGGCTAAGATTGTTCGTTGGAACATTCTCGACACCGGTAGCCGCATTGACGGTCGTGACCTTTCGACCGTTCGTTCGATCGTTTCGGAAGTTGGCCTTCTGCCACGCACGCACGGTTCGGCGCTCTTCACCCGCGGTGAAACGCAGGCAATCGTTGTTGCCACGCTCGGCACCGGCGAAGACGAACAGATGATTGATGCATTGACGGGTACCTACAAGGAATCCTTCATGCTACACTACAACTTCCCACCGTATTCGGTTGGTGAAACTGGCCGTATGGGTTCGCCAGGCCGTCGTGAAATCGGTCATGGTAAGCTCGCATGGCGCGCAATCCACCCAATGCTGCCAGCTGCTGAACAGTTCCCTTACACGATCCGTTCGGTTTCCGAGATCACCGAATCGAATGGCTCGTCCTCGATGGCTACTGTTTGCGGCACCTCGCTGGCGCTGATGGATGCAGGCGTTCCGCTGGCACGTCCGGTTGCCGGTATCGCCATGGGCCTGATCAAGGAAGATGAGCGTTACGCTGTTCTTTCCGACATCCTTGGTGATGAAGATCACCTCGGCGACATGGACTTCAAGGTAGCTGGAACTGAAAACGGCATCACCGCGCTTCAGATGGACATCAAGATCGACGGTATCACCGAAGAGATCATGAAGGTTGCTCTGGAACAGGCTAAGGGCGGCCGCGTTTACATTCTTGGCGAAATGGCTAAGGCCCTTTCGACCTCGCGTGAAGAACTCGGTGAATTTGCTCCACGCATCGAAGTGATGAACATTCCGACCGACAAGATCCGTGATGTTATCGGTTCGGGTGGCAAGGTTATCCGCGAAATCGTTGAAAAGACTGGCGCCAAGATCAACATCGAAGACGATGGTACGGTCAAGATCGCTTCGTCGAACGGCAAGGAAATCGAAGCCGCTAAGAAGTGGATTCACTCGATTGTTGCTGAACCAGAAGTTGGCGAAATCTACGAAGGTACAGTTGTTAAGACTGCTGACTTCGGCGCATTCGTAAACTTCTTCGGTCCACGCGATGGTCTGGTTCACATCTCGCAGCTGGCTGCCGACCGCGTTGCCAAGACCACTGATGTGGTCAAGGAAGGCCAGAAGGTCTGGGTCAAGCTCATGGGCTTTGACGAGCGTGGCAAGGTTCGCCTGTCGATGAAAGTCGTCGATCAGGAAACCGGCAAGGAAGTCGTTGCAGAAAAGAAGGCAGAAGCTGACGCTGAGTAAGCGTCGCATCTTCTGTTAACCGAGAAAGCGCGTCCATGTGGCGCGCTTTTTGTTGCGCATAGAGCGATTGATCGGCATGGGTGAAGCATGATGACACCGGCACAACAGACACTCTTTCTCCCCTTCTATCAGGACATCCTGGATATGCCTGTAGAGGGTCAATCGTACCTTGCCTGCGGCTTGTCTGCGAATCGGAATCTTGAGGCCGAATGGAAACAGGCACTGACTTTCCTGCAACCCTGGCGTCCCGACTGGCTGGCACTCAACAAGGAAGGCTTCAACGCAATTCCTAGATTGGCACCAGAATTAGACGAGGAGAGCCGTTATTCTGGGGGGCTACTTCTGCTCGGAAAACATCGCGGACGCAATGAGGCATGGTTTGCGGAGCTTCTGGCGCGTGTTGAACCGGGTGGGTGGATCGTGGTGTGTGGCGACAAGAAGCTTGGTGTCGATAGTTTTCGCAAATGGGTCAGTAATATCGCTGAAATCAGCGATCGCCTCTCAAAGAACCATGCGGTGGCCTTTTGGCTGCAACGCCCTGCTGACCTGACAAATGATTTTATCGATGCTCTGAAGCCGCTGGCGACAGATATTGATGATGTGTTCCGCACAGAGCCGGGTATGTTCTCGCATGGCGTGATCGATAAAGGCTCAGCTCTGCTGGTGCCGCATATGGAAAAGATCGTCTTTGGTCAGGTCGCCGATCTTGGTGCTGGCTGGGGTTATTTGGCGGCGCAAAGCCTCAAATATGCTGATCGTCTTAAGGGTATCGATCTTTTTGAAGCTGATTACGAAGCACTGGAGGCCGCGCGCGGCAATCTGGAGCGTCTTGGTGCATCCGTGCCGATTTCGTTTAATTGGTTTGATGTGACGAGTGAAAAACTGACCGGCATTTACGACACGGTGATTATGAACCCGCCGTTTCACGAGGGACGGGCAACCGAAGTGTCGCTCGGTCAAACCTTTATCGCAGCCGCCGCTTCACGGCTGAAAACCGGCGGACGACTGCTGATGGTAGCGAACAGGCAATTGCCTTATGAGGCGACACTTAAAAGCTTGTTTAAGAACGTGACTGTTCTTGAGGAAGCGAACGGCTTCAAAATATTAGATGCTAAGAAATGAAACAAAAAAGCCGCCTCGAAAGGCGGCCTTTTTATCAAGCTTATGAGACTTATTCGCCGCGTGTGTCAGCCGAACTCTTCAGTTCTTCCAGCGTTGGCATCGAAACGATGTTGTAGCCCGAATCCACATAGTGGATTTCGCCGGTTACACCACTCGAAAGATCCGACAGCAGATAAACAGCCGATTTGCCCACATCATCGATATCGACAGTGCGGCGAAGCGGTGAGTTACGGCGCTGATAGCTGAAGATTGCGCGTGCATCGCCAATGCCGGCACCGGCCAGCGTGCGAACCGGACCAGCCGAGATCGCGTTGACGCGGATACCCTGCGGACCGTAATCGGCAGCGAGATAACGAACCATCGCTTCAAGAGCAGCCTTGGCGACGCCCATAACGTTGTAGTTCGGGATAGTGCGCGTGGAACCGCCATAGGTCAGCGTCAGGATCGAGCCGCCGTCCTTCATGAGCTTTTCTGCACGCTGTGCCATTTCCGTGAAGGAATAGGCAGAGATCACCATAGTGCGGCTGAAATTATCGCGCGTGGTGACGTCTGCGTAACGTCCCTTCAGCTCCGTCTTGTCCGAAAAGCCAATGGCGTGAACGATGAAATCGAGCTTTCCCCATTTCTTCTCGATTTCAGCGAAAACTGCGTCGACCGAAGCAATGTCTTCCACATCGCAAGGCAGCACCATATCCGAACCGACCTGTTCGGCCAGCGGCTTGACGCGTTTACCGAGTGCATCGCCCTGATAGGTAAATGCGAGTTCGGCACCCTGCGCTGCGAGCTGCTTAGAAATTCCCCATGCGAGTGAGTGGTTATTCGCGACCCCCATAATGAGGCCGCGTTTACCTTGCATCAGACCTTCCATATTGTCCCTCTCCGTCAGCCCTGATAACGCTGGAACACCAGCGTGGCATTGGTGCCGCCAAATCCGAAGGAGTTGGAGAGCACGGTATTGAGCTGAGCATTGTCGATGCGCTTGCGAACGATAGGCATGTCCGCGAAGGCAGGATCCAGTTCTTCGATATGAGCGCTTTCGCAGATGAAGTTATTCTGCATCATCAAAAGCGAGTAGATTGCTTCCTGAACGCCGGTTGCACCGAGCGAATGGCCGGTCAGCGACTTGGTCGCTGCGATTGGCGGGCAGGCATCGCCTGAGCCAAAGACCTGACGAATCGCTTCGATTTCCGGAGCATCGCCTGCTGGCGTCGAGGTTGCGTGTGGGTTGATGTAATCGATCTTGCTTGTGACGGTCGAGAGCGCCATCTTCATGCAGCGGACCGCGCCTTCGCCTGATGGTGCTACCATGTCGTAGCCGTCAGACGTTGCACCGTAGCCGACGATTTCGCCGTAAATCTTCGCACCGCGAGCAAGGGCTGTTTCAAGATCTTCCAGCACGAGAACGCCTGCACCGCCAGCAATAACAAAACCGTCACGGTTTTTGTCGTAAGCGCGCGAGGCGGTTGATGGCGTTTCATTATACTTGGATGACATGGCACCCATTGCGTCGAACAGCACCGAAAGCGTCCAGTCGAGGTCTTCACAGCCGCCCGCAAACATGCGGTCCTGCTTGCCGTACTGGATCATTTCAAACGCATTGCCGATACAATGGTTCGACGTCGCACAAGCCGACGAGATCGAGTAGTTGATACCCTTGATCTTGAAGAATGTTGCGAGCGTGGCCGATGCCGTCGAGCTCATAGCTTTCGGCACTGCAAAAGGACCGACGCGCTTTGGGCCTTTTTCACGGGTGATATCGGCGGAATCGACGATCGTGCGTGTCGAAGGACCACCAGAACCCATGATGATGCCGGTACGATCATTGGAGACCTGCTCCTCCGAAAGACCTGCATCGGCAATCGCCTGATCCATAGCGACGTGATTCCATGCCGTACCACGACCATGAAAACGCATTGCGCGGCGATCTACGAGCGCTTCAACGTCGATTTTCGGCGCGCCGTGCACCTGGCAACGGAAACCGAGTTCGGCATATTCTTCAGCACGGGAAATGCCGGATTTGGCTTCACGCAGAGAGGTTGTTACCTCTTCGGTGTTGTTTCCAATCGAGGATACAATCCCCATACCCGTTACGACCACACGCCGCATCGCGTTCTCCTTTACACCTGTTCCGTGTGATCAACCCGTGAAGGTTGACCCTTGTTCCCGGTTACATAGGTGCGATCTTCGCATGTTTTGAGCGCGGCTGCATGAAAACTCATTATTTTCTGCAGTCGCGCCCGTGAATGATGAATGTATTAAGCGCCGTCGCCATCTTTTGACAGGCCGACGCGCAGGTCGCTTGCCTTGTAGATGGTTTCGCCATCAGCTTTCAGCCAGCCGTCTGCTGTGCCGAGAACAAGGCGACCACGCATGACGCGCTTGAAGTCGATGCCGTACTGCAGAAGCTTGGTGTGTGGGCGAACCATGCCCTTGAACTTCACTTCACCAGTGGACAGAGCCATACCGCGGCCCGGCTCACCGAGCCAGCCGAGGAAGAAACCTGTCAGCTGCCACATGCCATCGAGGCCAAGGCAGCCAGGCATGATCGGGTTGCCCTGAAAATGGCATGGGAAATACCAGTCGTCTGGGCTTACGTCATATTCCGCGCGGATATAGCCCTTGTCGAACTCCCCGCCGGTTTCGGAAATTTCGGTGATGCGGTGCACCATCAGCATTGGCGGCAGGGGGAGCTGTGCATTGCCGGGACCGAACAACTCACCGCGTGCGCAGCTTAGGAGCTCTTCATACCCGTAGCTCGATTTCTGTTCTGCCATTACGCCTCCCTTGAGGATCATTCTGATGTGACCATTTCTGTCGCCAGAAGCAGTCGGGTTGTCGTCTGTTCGGGAACACCTCTAACATAGAGTGTTTCCGTCAGTAAAATAGTGCAGAGGGTTTTCCCAAAAAAGGCGGGTTTTACCATGCCTATTGATACTTAATTCGCAACGGCATATATCAATGTCAGTATGCAATGGGCAACAGCCCGTTTAATCTTTGACGAAATTGCTACAAGCTTGTGACGGATCCAAGGGTGAATATGCAGAATTATCATGCCAACCACTCGATGGTTTCAATGGAAGAACGGCTTCGCGGGGCTGGTTTGCGCCCGACGCGTCAGCGTGTTTCGCTTGCCAGCCTGATTTACGCGCAGGGTGATCGGCATCTTTCCGCTGAAGACCTTCATGAAGAAGCTGTACTGGCAAATGTGCCGGTATCGCTTGCGACCGTCTACAACACGCTGCACCAGTTTACCGAAGCCGGTATGCTGCGCATCATTGCCGTTGAAGGTTCTAAAACCTATTTCGACACCAATATTTCTGATCACCAGCACTTCTTCCTTGAAGGCGAGAATGTCGTTTTCGATATTCCGCATGGCGAACGTGGTCAGCCAACAGTCTCCAACATGCCCGAAGCACCGGAAGGCATGGAAATCGTCAATGTGGATATTATCGTCCGTTTGCGACGCAAGACGCGTTAAGCTGTTTGATATTGGTTTTTGGAAAGCGGCCTTTAGGGCCGCTTTTTTGTTGCGCACTATGGGTTAAAGTGATTCATCCGGTCCATCACCTTTCACAGGCGCATTTGAAAGCGGACTTCCCAACCAAGCACGAATGCGTCGATAACGATTTGACTGGAGACGTCTATGCGTAAGTTGATCATTGCAGCCGCTGCATTCGCCCTTTTTTCAACTGGAAGCGCTTTTGCTGAAAAGATTCGCATTGGCGTGACACCAGGGCCGCACGCGCAGATCATGGAAAAGGTCAAGGAGGTCGCAGCCACCAAGGGTATGGAAATCGATATTCAGGAATTTTCTGATTATGTGATTCCGAACATGGCACTGGCCGATAAGGCGCTTGATGCTAATTCTTTCCAGCATCAGCCCTACCTCGACAATCAGGTCGCAGATCGTGGCTTTCCGATTGAGACAGTAGCGCCAACGGTCAACTTCCCGATGGGCGTATATTCCAAAAAGATGAAAAACATCTCGGAACTGGCTGACGGTGCGACCATCGCCATCCCGAACGATCCGACCAATGGCGGTCGTGCGCTTCTGGTGCTTGCAGATAACGGCCTGATCAAGCTCGATGCGTCGAAGGGCCTGAAGGTCACGTCAATTGATGTGACTGAAAACCCGAAAAACCTGAAGTTCGTGGAACTCGATGCCGCGCAATTGCCGCGTTCGCTCGAAGATGTGGATGCTGCCGTCATCAATACCAATTATGCGCTGGAAGCAGGTCTTAACCCAGCTGGTGACGCGCTTATCCGCGAAGGCGAAAAGGCACCTTATGTCAATGTGCTGGTCGTCCGCACTGCCGACAAAAATGCCGACTGGGTGAAGACGCTGGTTAGCAGCTATCACAGCCCGGAAGTGAAGCAGTTTATTGCTGAAACTTTCAAAGGCTCGGTTATTCCGGCCTGGTAATAATTCAAGTCGCATACCGACTTTGAAGCGGGGCGAGCAATCGCCCCGCTATTTATTAGAGCTCGTTCTGAAAAGCGTGAAACGGCGTATTGGAGGCGTTTTCTAAGCTTTTCGCTGCATCCATATATTGGCGAACGGAAGCCCGTTATCATCTTCCTCGCGACGACTGATTTCCTGAAAGCCGAGCCGCTGATAGAAACGGCAGGCACCTTTATTATCGGCGTAGACTTCGAGAGAGAGTTCGCCTTTCAATGCCAGAGCATAGTCGAGCAAGCGGCGGCCTATGCCATATCCTTGCGCGGAGGGATCAACGAAGAGTCCGCCGATGAAACAATCCAACAGGCCTATAAACCCGACCGGCTCACCATTTAAAACGGCGACCCAGGTCTCTGCCTTTTCGAGATAGACGTCTTCGATAAGCTTCTGCTGATCGCGTAGCAGGTCTTTTCCTAGAAACGCATGTGCTTCCAAAGAAGCGCGATACCAGATGGAAGACAATGTCTGTTTGTCCGCAGCCTGATAGGCGCGGATGATAACCGTCATGTTTTTCATGATTATTCCAGAGTTTAACTATGCACAAAATTCCCATCCGTTGGATGGGTCCAAATCCGTTAAAACGGAGACGCTGAACTTCTGCGCATAAAACTCCTTCTTGGTTTTGTTCTGTGAGAACTAACCTCAGGAATGATGCAACGTCAAGACTGACGCTGTGCCGGGTCAGTCGAACACTTCATCCGGATAAACGCCCCAGAGATCCGATTGCCTGATCCAGCCGCGCGTACCCTGAATATCCATCCGGCACCACTGGCCATTGCATTCGCGAACTGTGCCGACAACATTGGGCTCGACTTCCGCCGACAGTCCCGATGTTTCGCTCGGATCGCGGCGCATGGTAATCATCGCGCCCTGATCGTTCTTGAGCCATGGTGCCGTAATCGCCGTGCGCTTGCCGGACAGAAGAGACTGATAGACCCAGCCTTCCGTGCCGTCGGCATCGCGGATGCGGCGCCAGTTATCGTATTCCTGAATGATTTCGACAGGCAGGCCTGATTTCATGAATAGCCATGACACGGCATAATCACGCCCCGGACCTACGCGCAGATTGACGCGTGCCGGCTTGAGGCTGACAAAACGGGGTACAGGCAAGCCACTTGCGCCCAGCGTTGTGCCTGCTGATGCTTGAGCCATTGCAGCATGGTTATGCGATGCGCCTAGCGGCGCAACCACCAGCAGCAAGGCAATGCTGCCAAGTGCTGCGATAAAAAAGCGTTGCGAAAGTACTCGGTACAATTCTGACCTCTCGCCGTCCTGTCACTTCACGGCAGTTCCAACGAATGGGGAGTTTCCGTCTGCAACTGCAAAAATAAAATTGTGCGGTTTTTCCGCCTCTGCTTCTCAAACAAGTCAGGCAAAAGCTTGTCTTCTCACAGGTTTCCGGAGAGGCGTCGGAGACGCAAGGGCAGCTTTCGCGATTCTGTTTTTCTTTGTCTTTGCTGCGCCGCCTTGCTAGAGATGAGCAGCCGAAGCAATATCTCATATTGCACCTTCTTGGTTAAGGAGGTCTCAACATGAGAATCGGCGAGCCAGGTTTCCTGTGAAATTTATGGACCTGCACAGGTGGCACTGCTCAAGAAAAAGGGGTGGAGATGTCGAACAAGAAAAAGCCGCTGGTCGTACTTACCCGGAAACTTCCGGACCCGGTGGAAACCCGAATGCGGGAACTGTTCGACGCACGTCTGAATATTGACGACCATCGCATGTCGCAGCCGGAAATTATTGCTGCGATGAAAGAAGCCGATGTTCTGGTGCCTTGCATAACCGATGTGATCGATGCAGCAGCCATTGAGCAGGCCGGACCCAATCTCAAACTGATCGCCAATTTCGGCAATGGTGTTGACAATATCGATGTAGCTGCCGCTGCAAAGCGCGGCATCACTGTCACCAACACGCCCAATGTGCTGACCGAAGACACCGCCGACATGACGCTGGCACTGCTTTTGATGGTGCCACGCCGTCTGGTTGAAGGCGCAAATGTCCTTAATGAGCGTGACGGCGAATGGCCGGGCTGGTCGCCGACTTGGATGCTTGGGCGCCGTATCTGGGGCAAGCGTCTGGGTATTGTCGGTATGGGCCGCATCGGCACAGCCGTTGCCCGCCGCGCCAAGGCTTTCGGTCTGTCGATCCATTATCACAATCGCAAACGCGTCAGCGCACAGGTTGAGGAAGAGCTGGAAGCGACCTACTGGGACAGCCTCGATCAGATGCTGGCTCGCATGGATATTATCTCGGTCAATTGCCCGTCGACGCCTGCAACCTTTCACCTGCTTTCGGCCCGCCGCATTGCTTTGATGCAGCCGACCGCGTATCTCGTGAACACGGCGCGCGGTCAGATCATTGATGAAAATGCGCTGGTCGAACTGATCGAGCAGGGCAAGATTGCCGGGGCCGGGCTTGATGTGTTTGAACATGAGCCAGCTGCCAATCCACGCCTTTTATCGCTTGCTGAAAAAGGCAAGGTCGTGCTTCTGCCGCATATGGGATCGGCAACGATTGAAGGCCGTGTAGATATGGGTGACAAGGTCATCATCAATATCAGGGCTTTTGTCGACGGACATCGCCCACCGGACCGTGTGTTGCCGAACCGAATCTAATTATTTGCTGGCAGTTAGCGGTGCGTCCAGCCTATTGCCCGCAATGAACTTCAGAACCGTTTTCGCATAAAGGCGTGGGTTTTCGGCCGGAACGCCATGACCGGAATCGGGCAATATGACCAGCTGCGCTCCAGGTATATGATCTGCAATAAACTCAGTATGTTCGCGGGTAATTGCGGTGTCCCGGTCGCCGATAACGATTGCTGTCCGAACATCGATTTTTGAAAGATCTTCTGCGGTGTAATTCGGCTCATTCGCCCAAAGCGCATGAATTTCCTTATCGATGCTGCTGTAGTGGCGGAGTTCGGGAATTGGCTTTCCTTCGGCGCGCGCCAGCGCATAGCCGGTTGAACCTTCCGGTGTGACGTTTGCAGCCTGTGCGAACAGGCTTTTCAGTCGCTCAGGATAGCGGATGGCAATATCGATGCCGATAATGCCGCCATCGCTCCAGCCAACAAGATCGACCTTGTTAACGTGCAGATAGTCGAGCAGGGCAACATAATCATCTGCCATCAACTCATAGGTGAGTGGCTCGGTCGTTCGTGTCGAGCGGCCCTGACCACGACTGTCTGCGACAATCACCATATGATCACGCGCCAGAATAGGCAGCTGCGCATCCCAGACATGCTGGTCAGAAAGCCCACCATGGATCAGCAGTATTGGCGGTCCCTTGCCCACAACACGGTAGTACATTTCGATGCCGTTAACGCTGGCAAAGCTGGCTGGTGAGGCTGTGATGGTCATACGTGCTGCCCTTTCAAGAGAAACGGCGGACGGGAAGAAGACAACAAACCCAATGAGCAGCGCTGAGATTCCGAGTGTAGTCATCCAGAGTGCTGATCGTGGGAGTGATGTTCTTCCCTTCATGATAGATACCCTGTCCTCAGGGCCTTCTGATCAGAGTCGGCAGGTCATAGAGATAAGCGATGCGCTTGATTGCATCCTTGAGAGGCTCGAGCGTTACGGTCATCGTATGGCCGCTGGCATGGATCAGCATGTCAGGTGAGGCACAAATTGCGACATGACCCTTCCAGAAGACCAGATCGCCGCGCTTGAGATTAGAATAGTCTGTGTCGGGTTCGACGATTTCACCGAGCGTGTTTTCCTGCATGTCCGAATCGCGCAGGACCTTGCGACCTGCGACCCACATCGAAAGCTGGACAAGACCGGAGCAATCGATCCCGAAGCCTGAAGTCCCACCCCAGAGATAAGGCGTATGCAGGAGTGTTTCGGCTACCGAAACGAAATCGTGGGCATGGTCGCTCAAAGGCGCGAAATGCTTGGCAATTAACGCTTCACCGCTCTCAAGCAGTGCATATTCGGTGCCACGTTTTTCAGAGGTGCCGACGATTCGCACGCGCGAACCGAGTGACAATGCTTTTGTATGCGGGAATCGAAGATCATTACCGGGATAGACGAACGTGCGCGGAACGATGACCATATGCGTCGCATCATCAACCGGCTTCTCCAGTGATGCTGCGGAGACATATCCGGTATAGCCGTCGCGTTCAGCCTGAACCCAGCACCAACCGTCCTGCTCTTCAAAAACGCGTACTGTGTCGCCAAAGATGATCTGCGTCTGTGGTCCGCTATCGGGGCGTGGTTCTGCGCGCAGGTCGACAACCGAATCGGAAACATGCATCAGCGTGCCAGCCGTAAAGCGACCTGCTGCCACCTGACCACTCAGCCGTTCATCGGCGAGATCGGGACGGTAGGCGTTCAAACGGCGATCGAGTATGCTCACAACGGTAGTTCCCTGGCTCTGGCAATCACAAGATCGCCTAGTCTTTCGACATAAAGTGCGCCAGTGACTGTTCTCTTTACTAGCACATTTCTACGATCTTTTTCATCACGATGCCGGGATACGAGATCGAGCGTTCCCATCGTGTCGAGCGCACGCGTTATCACCGGCTTGGTGACATTCAGCTTGGCTGCCAGCCCTCGCACGGTATGCGGGGGTGTTTCCAGATAAATTGTCAGAAGGATAGCCGCTTGCCGCGTGGTCAGGTCAGGCATTTCATCCTGCACCTGTGCCAGTGAAAGCGTTCTCAGCAATGTCAGTGCCTGCAAAGGCTTCAGTTCAACGGGCATATCCTACCGAATTTAAGGTGATTGTTTCGGACCCGTATCATTCAACGACGTTTTCTTTTTGCAGGCAAGTTATTTCATTTTGCGGGATATTTATGCTTGAGAAGCGCATAGAGCGCGCGGATGGCCTGCGCTTCACCACCGACAGGCGAGGCAGGCTTTTCGACCGGCACCCAACCATAAATATCGAAATGTGCCCAGTTCTTCGCCTTCTCGACAAAGCGGCTCAGAAACAGTGCAGCGGTCACAGATCCAGCAAAGCCGTCAGTCGTAACATTGTTGATGTCCGCCACGCGCGATGAAAGTTTTTGCGCGTAGGGCGCCCACAGCGGCATACGCCAGAGCGGATCAGCCGTCTCGTCAGCCTTTTCTGCAATGGCTGCTGCAAGCGCATCGTCATGCGTATAGAAAGGCGGCAGATCAGGACCAAGCGCCACACGGGCAGCACCGGTCAGTGTTGCCATATCGATGATGAGATCCGGCTCTTCTTGGTCGGCCAGCGTCAGCGCATCGGCCAGAACGAGACGGCCTTCCGCATCGGTATTGCCAATTTCGACGCTCAAGCCCTTGCGGCTTTGCAGAATGTCGCTTGGGCGGAATGCATTACCCGCGATCGAGTTTTCAACTGCCGGGATAAGCACGCGCAGTCGAACCGGGAGTTTTGCATTCATGATGATCGACGCAAGGCCCAGCACATTGGCAGCGCCGCCCATATCCTTCTTCATGAGCAACATGCCGCTCGCTGGCTTGATATCGAGACCGCCAGTGTCGAAACATACCCCCTTGCCGACGAGGGTGATCTTCGGATCACTATCCTTGCCCCAAGTGAGATCAATGAGGCGCGGCGCAATGCTGCCTGCGCGACCAACCGCATGGATCATCGGGAAGTTTTGTTTCAGCAGCGCATCGCCTTCAATCGTGCTGACCTTTGCGCCATTCCTGGAAGCAAGATCGCGCGCAGCCTGTTCCAGCGCATCTGGTCCCATGTCATTGGTCGGCGTGTTGATAAGATCGCGTGCAAGCGTTACGGCATCGGCAATATGCTGTGTTTCAGCGGCGTTGACGCCTGCCGGCACCGCCAGACGGATAGTTTTGTCGCTGCCCTTGCGATAGCGCGTGAAGCTATAGCCGCCCATCAAGAAGGCGAGAGTTACCAGTTCTGCGTGGTCTGGCTTATTTTCGATATGCCAGTCGCCTTCGGGGAGGCCGCGCGCCAATTTTCCGGCGAGCAATTGCGATTGACCGCCCTGGTCGTCATCACCTGTGCCAAACAAAGCACCGGCAATCGTGCCGTCTTTGCCGGGAAGTACCAGAATACGACCGGATTCCCCGTTAAAATCATTGGCCTTGGCCCAAGCCTGAACATCGGATGTCAGCGCTGTCTGCTCGATCTTATTCTTTCCGATGAACCAGATTGGGCGGCTGTCTGCTGATTTTGCGGCTACGATCTCAACGGTCATGACATTCCTCGGCGATTAGAATTTCTGGCTCAATCAATAAACAAATAGCCACCCTGCGTGAACAGGGCGGCTATTCAATTCTGCATGAAGAGAGACAACTTAGTTTCGTTCAGTCATCTGGATCTGTGCGGCCTTGTAATCAAAAGCGGAAGCAGGCTTTCCAGCGAAAAGCGCCATGCCACTAATGACGGCGATAACAGCAAGCGCACCGATGAGTGTGCATTCGATCATCGCTGCACCCGATCTGTTTTTAAAAAAGCGCGTCATCAAAGCCGGCATGTTACTTACCCTGAGCTGAAGTCTCGTTGGGGTTCTTTTTAGTGCCTGGCAATTGTGATGAGTTTAAGAAACAAGGAAAATAAAACGTTAATATAGGTCGGGTCCTACTTCGATCTGGTTTGGGTTAACGGATGGCAAATGCAGCCGAGCGGCATTATATGGTCGTGACAGCTTGTTTCTTTTCCCGCCTGAAAGATGAAAAATGCCCGAATTACCTGAGGTCGAAACGGTTCGCCGCGGTTTGCAGCCTTTCATGGAAGGCGCGAAAATCGAACGGATCGAGCAGAACAGGCCTGATCTCCGTTTCCCTTTTCCCGATCACTTTGTTGAGCGTCTGTCCGGACGCAACATCGACGCGCTCGGGCGGCGCGCAAAATATCTCACGATGCATCTCGACGATGGGCTTTCGATCATCAGCCATCTTGGCATGTCCGGTTCGTTTCGGATTGAAGCGGATGATGCGGAAGGAATGCCGGGCGGCTTTCATCACGAGCGATCCAAAATCGCAAAACATGACCATGTCGTTTTCCATCTCTTGAGGGGAAATGGGTCAACCGCACGCGTCATCTATAACGACCCGCGCCGGTTTGGATTCATGCTCTTTGCGGAGAAGGGCACATTGGATGAACATCCCTTTCTGAAAGGTCTGGGCGTAGAGCCTACAGGCAATCGCCTTTCAGGTGAATTGCTTGGAACGCTCTTTGAAGGCCGCAAGACGCCGTTGAAAGCGGCTTTGCTTGATCAGCGCCTCATCGCAGGGCTTGGCAATATATATGTCTGCGAGGCGCTGTGGCGCTCGCGTCTTTCCCCGATGCGTGCCGCAGGTTCAATTGTCCAGGATGCGAAACTTCTTGACCGGCTGGCTGAAGATATCCGCACTGTGATTGCCGAGGCGATTGCAGCTGGCGGCTCCAGTCTGAAGGACTACATTCAGGCTGATGGTGCGCTTGGTTACTTCCAGCATTCATTCTCCGTTTATGGGCGCGAGGCAGAGCCGTGCCGTACGCCGGGCTGTACCGGAGTTGTGGAACGCGCCGTGCAGGCAGGCCGTTCGACCTTTTTCTGCGCTTCCTGCCAAAGTTGATTCTGAGCTGACCTTGCCAAAGTGAGTCGGGCGGTCCAACTTGGCCGCCACAATGAACCGATCAAGGAGGAGAAGCTTTCTCATGGCTTATGAAACGATCGTTGTGGAGACGCGCGGTGGCGTGGGACTCATCCGTCTCAACCGACCGCAGGCGCTCAATGCACTCAACAGCACAGTACTCAAGGAGCTGACGGAAGCACTGGCCGCCTTCGATACCGATGGCAGAATCGGTGCGATCGTTCTTACCGGCTCGGAAAAGGCTTTTGCGGCAGGTGCCGACATCAAGGAAATGCAGCCGATCAACTTCGTCGATGCCTATTTGCAGGACATGTTTGCAGATTGGCGGAAAGTGGATCGTACCCGCAAGCCGATCATTGCTGCCGTGTCAGGTTATGCGTTGGGCGGCGGCTGTGAGCTTGCCATGATGTGCGATTTCATTATCGCAGCCACCAATGCCAAATTCGGCCAACCGGAAATTACACTGGGTGTAATGCCAGGCATGGGCGGCTCTCAGCGCCTCACGCGCTTTGTTGGCAAGTCGAAGGCGATGGATATGTGTTTGACCGGCCGCATGATGGGTGCTGAAGAAGCCGAACGTTGCGGCCTCGTTTCGCGTCTTGTTGCACCGGAAGAGCTGATTGAAGAAGCTTTGAAAGCTGCCGAGCGTATTGCCTCTTTCTCGCAGCCATCCGTGCAAATGGTCAAAGAATCGGTCAACCGTTCTTATGAGACTACACTTGATGAAGGCCTGCGTTTTGAGCGACGCCTGTTTCATTCGCTGTTTGCCACGGAAGATCAGAAAGAAGGCATGTCTGCGTTTATCGACAAGCGCACGCCATCGTTCAAGAATCGCTGATGTGAAGAGGGCGGGAAGGGCAATTGAGGCGTTATAGCTGCCTTGACTGCCTGAAATTCGGCAAGAAGGCCGCATATCCGGCCTTCTGACGCGCTTTGAGATCAGAATCCTCGTTGACGCGAAGGCAAAGCTGATCTATAAGCCCGCCACGGATCGGCGGCCCTAGGCATTATGGCTGCCCTAGAGGTTTTGTGCCCGACGGTTAAATCCAGTGGGCTGCTGACAGAAAAAAGAGAGGCATTTATGGCCAATACTCCTTCGGCCAAGAAGGCAGTGCGCAAGATCGCTGCCCGCACCGAAATCAACAAGTCCCGTCGTTCGCGCGTTCGCACCTTCCTCCGCAAGGTTGAAGACGCTCTCCTGAGCGGCGACAAGGAAGCAGCATCGGTTGCATTCAAGGCTGCTGAGCCTGAACTGATGCGCGCTGCTTCAAAGGGTGTCGTTCACAAGAATACCGCTGCTCGTAAGGTTTCGCGCCTTGCTGCACGCGTTAAGGCTCTGAACGCCTAATACTACCTATTTATAAAATTAGGTTTCGAAACCCGGCTCATTGTTAGCCGGGTTTTCTTTTTTGGAACTTTTTTAAAGAAACGTACCCTCGAAACTATGAGTATGTTTTTTTAGCAATATTTCATATCAGGCAGATAGTTTTAGAACTAATCGAAAGATATATGCGGCGAATTCCTCATTATTTTCAAAAGCTTGTGCGTGTTTATCCACAGTTATCCACAGCCCCTGCGGAGGACTCGGAAGCCCCTCTGAGTCAAGCCACTTTTTGAAAAATTATTTTGTCGGAGAACATATCGTGCCCGTCTAAAAAACCGTCAATCAAAACGCATTGAATCCAAAGGCGTTATTGCTCTCTCGACCGATTCTCTGCTTGAGGGCACAGGGCATGCAAGTCTTTCTTGAAGAAAAAACTGCAGATCTTAGGCTTGCTCTTTGCCGTAAGGCTTCGTTAAAGTCAGAGCCATAAGAGGGGTGGGCCGATGGCCCGGAGTTAGCATTAAATAGGATGTCTTATTGGCGTGGGCAGCTTTGTCCGCGGGTGCTGAATTCTGGTCTTAAGGTCCTGTTCTTATTAAGTTTGTCTCTTTTGGTGATTGCTTACCATTCATTAACCGGAATGCTGTTTTTGGCGCATCTTCGCAATTGAATGGTTGTGGCAAATTCCGATCCGGGCAATCAGCCTTGAGCAAGGATTTGATGAGTCGTAACGAGTAGCTCAACAGGAGTTATCTGGGTGTTTGTCCGCAGCAGTTGTTCGATTGCGGACGGTTTGAGTTTGTGTGCGGTTCTTAGAAAGAACCAGTGTGAATTGAGTACCAGCTGGGTTTCCGGTTCCCCAAACCGGACACGATGCAGGAAATAACGACAAGCGCTGTAAAACTAGCGCGTAGGAATGTGAAGGCAGGCGAGACGATGGCAATGATGACTGGTAAGTCGACGGCAACGATGGGTGATGATGCGCATGCGAACCGTATCCATGGATCTTCTGCTACTGGAAAAGAAAACAGCCTCGTGGTGAGTGCTGAAAGCAACGTCGGCGAAGACGTTTTCGAGCGTCTGACTGCAAAGCTCAAGGCACGCGTCGGCAGCGAGATTTATTCAAGCTGGTTTGGTCGCCTCAAGCTCGATGACCTCTCCAAAAGCGTTGTTCGTCTGTCGGTTCCGACCGCATTCCTCCGCTCTTGGATCAACAATCATTATTCTGAACTGCTGACCGAGCTTTGGCAGGAAGAAAATCCGCAGATTCTCAAAGTGGAAGTCGTTGTGCGCGGCGTGAGCAGAGTCGTTCGTACTGCAGCACCAGCAGCGGATACGAATGACGCGATTGAAGCAAAACTGTCTGTCGCCCCACGCGAAAAGATGGCTTTCCCTGTAGGCCAGCCAAGTGCTGAAAAACGCGGTTCCGCAGTTGTTGCAGAATCGGTTGCCGCTTCCGGTGCCGTTCTCGGCTCACCGCTCGACCCACGTTATACGTTTGATTCTTTCATTGATGGTGCATCCAACCGTGTAGCCCTTGCCGCCGCCCGCACCATCGCAGAAGCAGGTTCTAGCGCTGTTCGCTTCAACCCGCTTTTCATCCATGCATCTGTCGGTCTTGGTAAGACTCACCTTCTTCAGGCAATTGCCGCAGCAGCGCTGCAGCGTCAGGAAAAGGCCCGAGTCGTTTATCTGACCGCTGAATACTTCATGTGGCGCTTTGCAACTGCGATTCGTGACAACAATGCTCTTTCCTTCAAGGAACAGCTTCGTGATATCGACCTGCTCGTCATCGATGACATGCAGTTCCTGCAGGGCAAGTCGATCCAGCATGAATTCTGTCATCTGCTCAACACGCTGCTCGATAGCGCTAAGCAGGTTGTTGTTGCCGCCGACCGTGCACCTTCGGAACTGGAATCGCTTGATGTCCGCGTGCGCTCGCGTCTTCAGGGCGGTGTCGCTCTGGAAGTTGTTGCACCAGACTACGAAATGCGCGTCGAGATGCTGCGCCGCCGTCTGACGGCTGCTCAGGTCGAAGATCCAAGCCTCAATATCGATGACGATATCCTCGCTCATGTCGCCCGTACGGTCACTGGATCGGGTCGCGAACTGGAAGGTGCATTCAACCAGCTTCTGTTCCGTCAGTCGTTCGAGCCTAATCTCTCGATTGATCGCGTTGACGAACTGCTTGGTCACCTGACACGCGTAGGCGAACCAAAGCGCATCCGCATTGAAGAAATTCAGCGCATCGTTGCTCGTCACTATAATGTGTCGAAGCAGGACCTGCTTTCAAATCGCCGCACGCGTACCATCGTGAAGCCACGTCAGGTTGCAATGTATCTTGCCAAGATGCTGACGCCACGTTCGCTGCCGGAAATCGGTCGTCGTTTTGGTGGTCGCGACCACACGACGGTTCTTCATGCGGTTCGCAAGATCGAAGATCTGGTCGGTGCTGACACCAAGCTGGCGCAAGAACTTGAGCTTCTCAAGCGTCTGATCAACGATCAGGCAGCCTGATCGACAGAAATTAGTTAAAAAGCCCGCGCCGTGTCGATTTGCGACGTGGCGCGGGCTTGCTTTTCGTCTCAAAAATCTGCCACTTTAGCAAACCTTCGGGCGCCACAAGCGCCTTACTGATAGGGGCGTCTGCCCGTTGCGCGGTTGCCCAGTCCTAGAGAGCGAGTGCGTTTCAATATGCGTGTAACCCTGGAACGGTCGAACCTTCTTAAATCCCTCAATCATGTGCATCGCGTTGTCGAACGCCGCAACACGATTCCTATCCTGTCGAACGTGCTTTTGCAGGCAGAGGGCGCAAGCCTCGCGCTGAAGGCCACCGACCTTGATCTTGAGGTCAATGAAGCAACCGCAGCCATGGTCGAGCAGGCTGGTGCCACCACGGTTCCGGCACATCTTCTTTATGATATCGTGCGCAAACTGCCGGATGGCGCTGAAGTGATGCTGTCCACCAATCCGGATGGCGGGTCGATTTCGGTGATTTCCGGAAAATCCTCTTTCCGTCTGCAGTCGCTGCCACAGTCCGATTTTCCGGAACTGACTGCCGGCGCTTTCACCCATTCATTCCGCATCGATGCACAGGCTCTGAAGCGCCTGATTGATCGCACCCAGTTTGCGATCTCGACGGAAGAAACTCGCTATTACCTCAACGGCATTTATTTCCACGCCATTGAAAGCGATGGTGCTTTGAAGTTGCGTGCCGTTGCAACCGATGGCCATCGTCTGGCACGCGCTGAACTCGAAGCCCCTTCTGGCACTGAAGGTATGCCGGGCATCATTATTCCGCGTAAGACGGTTGCTGAACTTCAGAAGCTCGTTGATGCTCCGGATACGGTTGTTTCGGTTGAACTTTCTGACGCAAAAATCCGCTTCACTGTTGGCTCGGTGGTTCTGACCTCCAAGCTCATCGATGGCACATTCCCGGATTACCAGCGCGTGATCCCTTCGGGCAATGACAAGAAGCTCACCATCAGCCGTCAGGAATTTGCTGCTTCTGTTGATCGTGTTTCCACGATTTCCAGTGAGCGCGGCCGTGCGGTCAAGCTTTCGATCGCTGATGGTCAGTTGACGCTGACGGTCAACAATCCCGATTCGGGAAGTGCGACCGATGAACTGGCTGCGGATTACGATGCTGATCCGATCGATATCGGTTTCAACTCGAAATATCTGCTCGACATCACCAGCCAGCTTTCCGGTTCCGATGCCGTCTTCATGCTGGCTGATGCCGGTTCTCCTACGCTGGTGCGCGATACCGGCGATGAAGATGTGCTCTATGTTCTGATGCCTATGCGCGTCTAGGATATGAAAACCGACCGTGAGCATTTCTGAACCCATTATAAGCCGTCCGGATCGAGTCTCGGTCCGGCGGCTTAAACTTTCTGATTTCCGCAACTACACGGAACTCACGCTCCCGCTTGGTCCCGGCCATGTGGTGCTGACAGGTGAAAACGGTTCAGGCAAAACCAACCTCATTGAAGCCGTTTCCTTTCTGTCGCCGGGCAGGGGGCTGCGCCGTGCTTCCTATGATGACGTGGCTCGCACCAGCGGCCATGATGGCTTTGCCATTCATGCTTCGCTTGATTGTATGATCTATGGTGATGCTGAAATCGGCACCGGCACAGCGGGCGGTGGTGAAGGCGGCCGCAAAGTCCGCATCAATAGCAATGCTGCATCCGGTGACGAACTTCTCGATTATGCGCGCATTCTCTGGGTGGTGCCGTCAATGGACGGTCTATTTACCGGTGGCGCATCGGACAGGCGGCGCTTTCTTGACCGCATGGTGCTGGCAATCGATACCGGCCACGGCAAGCGCGTGCTGGATTATGAGAAGGCCATGCGCTCGCGCAATCGGCTGCTGAGCGATGGTAACAGCGACAATCAGTGGCTCGATGCGATTGAAAGCCAGATGGCTGAGCTTGGCATTGCCATAGCGGCGGCCCGCTCAGAGGCCATGCGGCTGATCGCTGCGATGATTGAACGCCTGCCTGCTGAAGGTCCTTTTCCCAAGGCAGACTGCTTTCTTGAAGGAACACTTGAGCAGCGCATTGGTCTTGAAGCAGCGCTTGATCTTGAAGAAGATTTTCGGCGCACAATGCGAGACGGTCGTGCCCGGGATCGCGCTGCAGGACGCACGCTTGAAGGCCCGCATCGCACGGATCTGATTGTGCAGCATCGGCCAAAATCCATGCCCGCTGCCCTTTGTTCCACCGGCGAGCAGAAGGCACTGCTGATCGGGCTTATTCTGGCTCATGCAAGGCTGACGGGCGAGCTTTCGGGCATGGCACCGATTTTGTTGCTTGATGAAATCGCGGCCCATCTCGATACCGGACGCCGCGCGGCTTTATTTGGTATTCTCGATGATCTTGGCGGACAGGCTTTCATGACCGGCACCGACCGTTCACTGTTTGAAGCTCTTGAAGGGGATGCGCAGTTTTTCAATGTTGCTGGGGGCGAACTCACCAGACTTTGAGACAAAATATCCGCTGACAGATGGCCTTAACGGGCCTATGTTTATGCATCATGAACGCACCATCAAAGCCCTTTTCATCCGAAGAATTAGAGCGCTATGCGCGCCATATTGTGCTGCCGGAAATCGGCGGGCCTGGACAGCAGCAGCTGAAAGCTGCCCGTGTGCTCGTGGTGGGAGCTGGCGGACTCGGTGCGCCGGTTCTGCAATATCTGGCCGCAGCTGGTATCGGAACACTTGGCCTTGTCGATGACGATACGGTGTCGTTGTCGAACCTGCAGAGACAGGTAATCCACGACACTGAGAGCGTTGGTCAGAGCAAGGTTGCAAGTGCGACGGCTTCGATTGCTCGTATCAATCCGCATGTGAAGGTCGAAGGCCACGCATTGCGCCTCAACAGTGAAAATGCACAAGCCCTGATCAGCCAATATGATGTTGTTGTTGATGGCTCTGATAACTTTACGACACGTTATGCACTCGCAGATGCAAGCGCTTTGGCAGAGCGACCACTGGTCTCAGGTGCAATGGGGCGCTTTGACGGCACGGTCACTGTGCTTATGCCTTATGCAAAGGGCGCAGATGGAGCGCCTAATCCTTCCTATCGTGATCTGTTTCCGGATATGCCGCCGCCGGGTGCCGTGCCGACCTGTGCTGAGGCCGGAGTTCTCGGTGTATTGCCGGGCGTGATCGGCAATTTGCAGGCCATGGAAGTCATCAAGCTCATAACGGGCATTGGCGAACCGCTGGTCGGAAGGCTCCTGCTTTACAACGCATTGAACGTGCGTTTTGAAACAATCCGATACAAGGCACGCAAACCCAAATGACAGAATTTCGCATGACATCCATCGACGCGGATTTTGGTCACTGGGACGAACTTTTGAAGCTCATTCAGAGCAGCTTCGTTTATATGGATGGCATTATCGATCCGCCATCGTCTGCGCATCATCTGACGATAGAGGCTCTTCAAGGGAAGGCAGCCGTAGAAACCGGCTTTGCAGTGTTCATCGGTGATGCTTTGGCTGGTTGTGTGTTCATCGCTGAGAAAGAAAATCATTTTTATCTCGGCAAGCTTGCTGTCGCACCTGCCTTTGAAGGCCGGGGTATTGCACGTCAGCTCATGGCAAAGGCCGAGCAGCAGGCAGTCACGCGCGGCAAACCTGTAATGGAACTGCAAGTGCGTATCGAGCTTGAACGCAATCACATTGTTTTCGGTAGGCTCGGCTATCGCAAAGTAGCCGAGACATGCCATCCCGGGTTTACAAGAACGACATCGATAACCATGCGTAAGGAGATCTCGCGTGGCACTGACATTAACCCATGAAGAGCAGTCGATAGCTGCCGGGGAACAGGGACAAGGGGCTGCGATGGCCATGCGCATCGTAGCCGAAACAGCGCGTTTGATGGGGGCATCGCGCCTCATCCCGATCGCGTCTGCACATATTGATGGTGCGCTCTATCACGGCGATAGCGGTACGCTGTTCGCTGAACGACTGGTTGATGGCGGTGCCAGAACCAAAGTGCGCGCCACCCTTAATGTGGGATCTATTGATCTCACCGGCTGTTCCCGCAATTTGTTGCCGCAACATGAGGCCGACATGGCCAGACGCATGATGCGGGCTTATATCAAGCTCGGATGCGAGCCGACATGGACCTGCGCGCCTTATCAGGCCGGACATCGTCCCGCAAAGGGAACAGACGTTGCATGGGGCGAGTCGAACGCCGTCGTATTCTGCAATTCCGTGCTTGGTGCCAGGACAAACCGCTACGGCGATTTTCTGGATATAGCTTGCGCTATTGCCGGACGCGCACCTGATTATGGTCTCCATCGAAACGAGAATCGTCGAGCGACGGTTATTCTCGATATTTCCGCAATTAATCCTGCTTTCCTTCAATCAGAGGTCGCGTGGCCGATTCTTGGCAATCTGTTTGGCCGGAGTGTTGGCACAAGTATCGGTGTTGTGGCTGGTGCGGGAATGCGTCCGGATGAAGATGCGCTGAAGGCCTTTGGAGCTGCGGCAGCCTCGGTGGGGTCTGTTGGCCTTTTCCACGTCGCGGGTGTGACCCCGGAAGCTCCCGACCTTGAAACAGCCATGCAGCATCAAAAGCCAGACGGCATCATTCATGTGACACAGGAAATGATCGAAGCCACCCGCAAACGTCTGTCGACGGTCGATCATGCGGATTCAATAGATGCGGTGGCGATTGGCAGCCCGCATCTGTCGATCACTGAATTTGACAGGCTCGAACGTGCAATCGCGGGTCGGAAGCTTGCCGTGCCGCTTTATGCCTGTACCGGGCGACATGCCCTTGTTGAGCTGGAAAAGAACGGACGCAGAGCGCTGCTTGAAAAGGCAGGCGTTGTCATCGTAGCGGATACTTGTGTTGTGGTGACGCCGATCATGCCAACAAAAGATGATGCGGTTCTGATGACCAATTCCGGCAAGTTCGCGCATTATGCGCCGGGTAATACCGGCTATGGCGTACTGTATGGCTCACTTGAGGAATGCGTTGAAAGTGCTGTCGCTGGTCGACCTATATTTGAGAGGCAGGCCGCATGAGTACCTCCAATTATATGTCATCGGTTCTGGTCGCGGGGAAGGCAACAGAAGCTCACGCACTGGTTTTGTCGGCTCCTATCAGCTTCTGGGGCGGAGTTGACCCCAAAACCGGACGGATTGCCGATGTCCGCCACCCGGAACACGGGCAGAGTATTTCGGGCTATGTGTTGTGTTTACCGGGAACGATCGGCTCGTCATCAGCCGCAGCAGTACTGCTCGAGCTGGTTCATGCCGGTTTGGCACCGGCCGCAATCATATTGCATGAACCCGATGCGATCCTGCTTCTCGGGCTTATTGTTGCACGCGAGATGGGACATGATGTTCCTATCGCAGTCGAGTTTGACCGGGAGAAGCAAAAGAAACTCGCCGGCCATCGGGTGACGGTCGGCGAGAATGGGAATATTTCGATCAGCGCCTAATATTGCGTGGCGCGGTCAACCACGTTTTCGAGCGTTCCGTCGCGTTCAAACGCTTCGATCTGGCGGATAATCTGCGGAACAATTGCGGTTGCCGAGGAGCTTGCAGCCGCATGTGGCGTGATCGTTACCTTCGGATGCGCCCAGAGCGGGCTATCAGTGGGCAGCGGTTCCTGGTTGAACACATCGAGCGTGACCGCCGAAAGCAGGCCACGATCAAGAGCTGCAAGAATATCAGCTTCGTTCTGCAAGCCACCACGACCTGCGTTGATCAGCACAGGCGCGCCCAGCGGACCGTCGCTTTTCAATTGCGCAAACATCGTCATGGACAGAATGCCCTTGGTGTCCGGCGTCAAAGGCAGAAGACAGACGAAGATATCGGCGGTCTTGAGGAAGCGTGTAAAGCCTTCCTTGCCGTTGAAGGTCTGAACGCCGTCGATCTCCTGCGGACGGCGACTCCATCCGGTAACATTGAAACCAATCGCTTTGAGCTTTTCTGCTGCATCACGGCCCAAGACACCCAATCCCATAATGCCGACAGTCACTTCATGGGCTGCTGGCTGGCGTGGGTCTTCATGCCAGACGCGATTCTTCTGCTGCTTGCGGTAGCTTGCGCCAAGGCGATGATGATCAAGCACCTGCCAGACCACATATTCGGTCATGCGCATGGTGAGATCATCTGAAATGACCCGTACCAGCGGTACGTCCGGAATATGCGGATCATGAAAGACATGATCGACGCCAGCCCCCAGCGAGAATATCACTTTGAGATTTGGAAGATTGGTCAGCGAACCGGGCTTTTGCTTCCAGACAAGCGCGTATTCGATGCTTGGATCATTTTCTGTACGTTCTGTCACGACATTGCGTTCAGGCGCATGGGCCTTGAAGCTATCGATCCAGATGGCCGGGTCCCAATTGGTCACGGAGAGTAAGATATTGCCGCTTTTGCTCATTGTTTCACTCCTCCCAAAGTGGTTGCCTCCATGTGGAAGGCTGCTGCCATCAGTGCCTTGGTATATTCCGTTTTCGGATTGGCAAAGACTTCCTTCGACGTTCCGTATTCGACTGCCTTGCCATTGCGCATCACCAGCACATCATTGGCCAGTGCCCGCACTACTTTCAGATCGTGGCTTATGAAAAGATAAGCGAGATCATGCTTCTTCTGCAATGCGCGCAAAAGATCAACCACCTGCGCCTGTACGCTCATGTCGAGCGCCGAAGTTGGCTCATCCAGCATTACGAATTTCGGATTGAGTACCATGGCGCGTGCGATGGCAATGCGTTGGCGCTGACCGCCGGAAAACTCGTGCGGGTAACGAAAGCGACTTTCAGGATCAAGGTTCACTTCTTTGAGCGCGGACACAACGCGCTCGTCGCGATCATCAGCGGAAAGCTTCGGCTCATGCACCAGCAGACCTTCAGCGATGATATCTGCGATGGTCATACGCGGGCTTAATGAGCCGAACGGGTCCTGAAAGACGATCTGCATTTCACGGCGGAGCGGGCGCATATCCTTGAAGCTGAACTTCGCAATATCGCGTCCGTCGAAGCGGATTTCGCCCTTGGATGAGATCATGCGCGACAGGGCCAGCCCAAGCGTCGTCTTGCCGGAACCGGACTCACCCACGACACCCAGCGTCTGTCCCGCGCGCAGTTCCACATCAATGCCATCTACGGCCTTCACATGATCGACTGTCTTACGCAGGAAGCCCTTTTTGATCGGGAACCAGACGCGGACATCCTTGCCTTCCATCACTGTCTTGGCAGAGAGATCGGCCAGTGGTGGCTCGCCCTTTGGCTCTGCGGCAAGCAGATGCTTGGTATATTCGTGTTGCGGATTATCGAAGATTTCCTTGGTCGGTCCAGTCTCGACAATCTTGCCTTTGCTCATCACGCAAACCCGGTCGGCGATTTTGCGAACGATGCCGAGGTCATGGGTGATAAAGAGCATCGACATGCCCTGTGCTTCTTTTAGGTCTGCAAGAAGCTTCAGGATTTGCGCCTGCACTGTGACGTCGAGTGCTGTGGTTGGCTCATCAGCGATCAGCAGCTTTGGCTTGTTGGCAAGCGCCATGGCAATCATCACGCGCTGGCGCTGGCCACCCGAAAGCTGATGTGGAAAGGATTGCAGGCGTTTTTCCGGCTCACGGATGCCCACTTCTTCCAGCAATTCCAGCGTCCGCTTGCGTGCTGCCTGATCGCTCATGCCCTGATGCATCTTCAGAATTTCACCGATCTGTCGCTCCACCGTATGCAACGGATTAAGCGAGGTCATCGGCTCCTGAAAGATCATGGTGACATCGTTGCCGCGCACGCGCCGCAACTCAGGCTCGGAAGCCTTCATCAGGTCTTTGCCGTTGAAGAGAATTTCCCCGGATGGGTGGCTTGCAGCCGGATAGGGCAAAAGCTTCAGGATGGAGAGTGCTGAAACGGACTTGCCGGAACCAGACTCACCAACCAGTGCAATTGTTTCACCTTCGGCGATATCGAAGGAAACGCGGTCGACGGAAATGCGTTCTTCACCATTCTGGCGGAAGGCGACGGAAAGATCGCGGACGGAAAGCAAAGGCTTATTCATCGACCCACTCATTGACCGGCTCATTGAAATGCCTTTCGTGGATCAAATGCGTCACGGGTGGCTTCGCCGATGAAGATCAACAGCGACAGCATGACCGAGATAACCACAAAGCCTGTAATGCCAAGCCATGGGGCTTGAAGATTGTTCTTGCCCTGCGCAAGCAATTCGCCAAGCGAGGCCGAGCCTGGCGGCAAACCGAAGCCAAGGAAGTCGAGCGCTGTCAGCGTCGTGATCGAACCATTGAGAATGAACGGCAGGAAGGTAAGCGTTGCGACCATCGCGTTGGGCAAAAGATGTCGCCACATGATTGTGCCATTCTTCACGCCGAGTGCACGGGCTGCATTCACATATTCAAAGTTTCTGGCACGCAGGAATTCAGCACGCACCACGCCAACAAAGGCGACCCATGAAAACAGCAACATAATGCCCAGCAATACCCAGAATCCGGGCGGTAGTATCGCAGCGATAATCAGCAGCAGATAAAGCACCGGAATCGAAGACCAGATTTCGATCACGCGCTGGAAGATAAGATCGACCCAACCGCCGAAATAGCCCTGCACAGCACCAGCTGTCACGCCGATGATGGCGGAGAAGAAGGTGAGGATCAGACCGAACATCACCGAGATGCGGAAGCCATAAAGCGCGCGGGCAAAGACATCGCGGGCCTGATCATCAGTGCCGAGCCAGTTCCAGTTGCCGACGATGCAGTTCGGGTCGTTGATACCGTCCGGGTAACGCTGGCAACGCTGTTCTGCCGTATAAAGCCATGTAGGCTTTGAAGGTGCTGCTTCTGGAATCTCGTTGTTGACGGTGTTGTAGGAATACCGAACGGGTGGCCAGATTGCCCAGCCATTATTCTTGATTTCATCCTGAATAACCGGGTCGCGGTAATCGGTGACGGCGTAAAAGCCTCCGAATTTTTCTTCCGGATAATCGACAAAAACCGGCGTGAGCAGCTCGCCTTTGTAGGAAACGAGGATCGGGCGGTCGTTAGCGATAAACTCGGAACAGATCGCTGCCACAAGAAGCACGAGGAAAATCCACAGCGACCAGTAACCGCGCTTGTTGGCTTTGAAATTCTGCCAGCGACGACGATTGAGCGGTGAAAGAAACGGGCGCTTTACCGGCTTGGCTTGAGGGGAAAAAGTGGCGTCTGTCATCACACGTCCCTCCGGTCAAAGTCGATGCGCGGATCAATCCATGTGTACATAAGATCAGACAAAAGCCCGACCAAAAGCCCGATCAGCGAGAAAATAAACAGGCTGGCAAACACTACCGGATAATCGCGGTTGATGATCGACTGATAGCCAAGAAGCCCCAGACCATCGAGCGAGAAGATCGTTTCGATCAGCAGTGAGCCAGTGAAGAATGCCGAGATGAAGGCGCCCGGAAAACCAGCAATTACGATCAGCATGGCATTGCGGAACACATGGCGGTAAAGCACCTGATGTTCGGTCAGTCCCTTGGCGCGTGCCGTGGTCACATATTGTTTGCGGATTTCTTCCAGAAACGAGTTCTTGGTCAGAAGGGTTGTGGTGGCAAAGGCCGACAGGACCAGAGCTGTTACGGGCAGAACCATGTGCCAGAGATAATCGCCGATCTTTCCCAATACCGACATTTGCGCAAAATCAGGCGAGGTGAGGCCACGGAGCGGGAACCAGTCGAAAAACGAACCACCGGCAAAAAGTACAATCAGCAGGATGGCGAACAGGAAGCTCGGAATAGCATAGCCGACGATGATGATGGCGCTGGTCCATGTGTCGAAGCGGGTGCCTTCCTTGATCGCCTTGCGAATGCCAAGCGGGATCGAGATCAGATAGGACAGGAAGGTGAGCCACAGTCCGAGCGAGATGGAAACCGGCATTTTCTCTTTGATGAGGTCGATCACGCTGATGTCGCGAAAATAGCTGCGGCCAAAATCGAAGCGCATATAGTTCCAGAGCATCTGTCCGAAGCGCTCGAGGGGAGGCTTATCGAAGCCGAACTGCTTTTCAAGATCGGCAATGAACTGGGGGTCGAGTCCCTGCGCACCGCGATATTTCGAGTTGGATGAACCACTATCGAGGTTGTTTTGGCCAAAATCACCGCCACCGCCCGAAAGTCGGTCAAGAGCATCGCCGCCCTGACCGGAAAGCTGTGCAATCACACGCTCAACAGGCCCGCCGGGAGCAAACTGAACAACGGCGAAGGATATGGCCATGATGCCGAGAATGGTCGGGATCATCAAAAGCAGGCGGCGTAAAATATAAGCGCCCATCAGCCTTCACGGCTCCGGAAATTCAGGTTGCTCTTATGGCTTGCCAACAGCTTTTGCCCTTTTGTTTTTCAAGATCATGATCTTGCCCGAAAACGGGTCCCCCTTTTGGGGTTATGTTTTAATCCACCAAAGCGTCTCAACCGGGAAGCCATAATCGGGCTTTGGCTCCTTGAAACCAAAACGGTCCCAATAGGCCGCCAAGTGATTCGCTACAGTCCAATTTGGAATCCACTCGCGCCGGATACGCAAGTACCGATCTAGCACCCGGATCGTTGCGACTAGTTCGTCGCGCGTGGAAACCTTGCCCACATCCTCGATCAATGCGTCGATAATGGGATCAGACGTGCCCGGAAAGTTATAAGTGCCCGGTGTTTTTGCCGATTCTGATCCGAACATGCTCGCTAGCGAATCCTTGGTTGGCGTCGCGCTGAACTGGATCGCCATGCCGACCATATCGAAATCAAAATTCTGCAACCTTGCCTGATACTGGCTGGCATCGACCAATCGTTGGCTCGCATCAATGCCAATTGCCCGCAGCTTCTGTACAAAGGGATTGTAAATGCGTCCAAAGGCATCTGAGTTGCTGAGAATTTCCAGCGAGAATTTCGTCCCGCTCTTGTCATGGAACTGACCGTTCTTGCGTTCAAAACCTGCCTGCTGCATCAGATCAACGGCACGCGAGAAAAGTTTGCGATCTCGTCCGGTGCCGTCGGAAACCGGCATGACCGGAACTTCCGCAAAAATCTCCTGCGGAAGCTTGTCACGGTAGCGTTCAAGGATCTTCAACTCGTCTGATCCCGGCGCTCCCGTCGCCTCAAAATCCGAGCCGTTGAAGCATGATTGCGAGCGCTCATAGGTATTGTAGAACAGGTTTGCGTTGGTCCATTCGAAGTCAAAGCAAAGATTGATGGCTTCACGTATGAGCGGATCGCGGAAACGTTCGCGGCGCTGGTTGAGCGCCCATGCCTGCATCAGTGGACGCTTCTCTCTCGGGAACGTGCGCTTGATCACTTTCTTCTGCTGAACGGCAGGGAAGTCATAGGTCGTCGCCCAGTTCTTTGCGACATTCTCTTCGCGAAAGTCTATGGCACCTTTCTTGAAGGCTTCAAACTCCGGCTGGCGATCCTGATAGAACTCAATCCGAATGCGATCAAAATTGCTGGTGCCGCGCCTTACGGGCAAATCTTTCGCCCAATAATCCTCTACACGCTCATATTCGATTGCCTGCCCAGCAGACACTTTTCCGACCCGGTAAGCGCCAGATCCAAGAACGGCCTCCATGCTGGCCGAATCAAACTCGCGATCCTTGAACCAGTTTGCAGAAAGGATAGGGAGTTCAAGAGAATCAAGAATTGCCTGCGGATTTCGACCTTCTGCAAGGCGCAAACGCACCTGATATGTTCCGACCGCATCCACTTTTTCAATAGCCGCCAGCGATTGTCGAAGGAGGGGATGCCCCTTTTCCTTGATCGTTATATAGCTGAAGACCACGTCTTTTGCTTCAACGGTTGAGCCGTCGTGAAAGCGTGCTTCTTTACGAAGATCAAACAGGAAAGACCGGCGGTCTTCAGACAGAGTTACGCTCTTCGCCAGCAGACCATACATGGAATCAGGTTCATCGAGTGCTGAGGCCATCAGACTGTCGAAAGTGAGTTCCATGCGCGGCGGCGCATCGCCTTTAAACGTCAGAGTGTTGAGCGTGTTGAAGGTCTGTGTGTTCTGGTTCCAGAACCATGTGTTCGGTGCCAGCGTGAATGTTCCGCCCTTTGGCGCATCGGGGTTCACATAGTCGAAATGCGTAAAATCTGCCGGATATTTGAGTTCGCCAAAAGCCGATAATCCATACAACGCTTTTTGGGTTGGCAATTTGGCAAAGGCCATTTCTGGAAGCCAGGCCGCAATAGCGGCACTGCCTGAAAGACCTAGAAAATGGCGACGGTCCATAAGTAGGATGGTCATTTTCGCCGTCCTTATTCAGTGCCAGTCTTGATCTTGGTTTCCTTCGCAGGGTCTATCCACCAGGAAAATGGGTCAATCCCCATATATTCAGGCTGCTCTTCCGGCATACTGAATTTGTTCCAGTAGGCCACGTTGATGTGGTCGGAATACCATTGCGGAATGACGTAATAATTCCACAGCAATGCGCGGTCGAGGGCATGAGATGCCGTAACCAGCTCCTCGCGGTCCTTCGCATAAATGATACGGTCGATCAGTTTGTCGATGGCCGGATTTTTAATGCCCGCATAGTTGCGGCTACCTTTGAAGTCCGCGGCTTTCGAACCCCACATATCGCGCTGCTCGTTGCCTGGCGAGGCGGTCTGTGCGGTGACGGAGGTGATTACGTCGTAATCAAAGTCATTAACGCGGGCTTGATACTGCGCGGTATCGACGATGCGGACCGTCGCGTTAATACCGATCTTGCGCAGGCTTGCTGCAAACGGATTATAGATGCGTTCATCCGTTGGGTCTTTACCCAGAAATTCAATCGTGAACTGATTGCCTTTGGCATCAACAAGCTTGTTGCCCTGCAATTTCCAGCCAGCTTCGCCAAAAAGCTGCAACGCCTTGCGCAGATTATCGCGTGTTGCCTGTGGCGTATCGTAAACCGGAAGCTTGAACTCTTCGGTCAGAGCCTCGGCCGGTAGCGCGTCCTTTACGGTTTCAAGAATTGCCGTTTCTTCCGGCGTTGGCGCTCCGCTCAGCTGCAGTTCGTTGCCAGCAAAATAGCTGTTGATGCGTGTGTACTGATTGAAGAATAGAAGGCGGTTCATCGATTCAAAATCGAAAGCATAGGTCAGTGCTTCACGTACTTTCGGGTCTTTGAACTTATCCTTGCGGGTATTCAGAAAATACCCCTGCATTCGACCGACCGCATTGAATGGGAATGATTTTTTTACAACATCGCCGCGTTGCACCGCTGGGAAATTATACTGCTCGGCCCAACGCTGCGCGCGATTCTCATTGCGGTAATCGTACTGACCGCCCTTCTTGAAGGCTTCCCATGTCGCATCTTCGTTGAAGTAATATTCGTAGCGCACTTCATCGAAATTGTTGCGTCCGACATTTACAGGCAAGTCTTTGCCCCAATAATCGGCTACACGTTCCCATATGATGGAGCGACCGGGCACAACACTCTTGATCTTGTAAGCAGCGGAACCGAGCGGAATTTCCAATGTGGGGCGGCTGATATCGCGCTGCTTGCCCTGCGCATTTTTACCTTCCCACCAATGCTTTGGCAGAATGGCAAGCTGACCAACAATCTGTGGCAACTCGCGATTGCCGGTCTGCGAGAAGGTGAATTTCACCTCATGGTCGCCGGTCTTCTCGGCTTTTTCCACATCGCTATAATATTTGTTGTAAAGCGGCGACTGCTTCTTGAGGATATCGAAAGACCAGATAACGTCATCGACAGTGATCGGTTTGCCATCATGCCATTTGGCGTTGGGATTGAGTTTGAACTTCACCCAGGAAAAATCATCGGGATACTGCAAAGCCTCCGCAATCAGCGGATACTGTGTCGATCCCTGATCCAGCGAGTCCGTCATCAGTGTATCGTAAAGCATTCCGCCGCCAAAATCGGCGAGTCCTGCTGCGGGCACGCCCTGAACCACAAACGGATTGAGGCTATCAAATGTGCCGACTGCCACTTGATTGAGTGAGCCGCCTTTCGGCGCATCAGGGTTCACATAGTCGTAGTGTTTGAAGTCTGCCTGATATTTGGGCTCGCCGATAAGGCTGGAAGCATATCTCCATTGAGGCTCGGCATCCGTGGCATGACCAAACGATACCGTGCTCGCCAGCATGGCTACTGCGAACGCTCCCGCCCAAAAACCTCTCATCCAGCATCTCCGTTTCTGCTTCGGATATTTTGGGAGCGATTTTTATGGGTTTTTGCGGAGGAAGAAAGGCACAAGTTGAAAAAACATGCAGGCAATAAAAAAGCCGGGTCGAAACCCGGCTTTTTCTCGATATTTCAATCAGCTTAGTTCGCTGGCGCTGGCTGTGCCGGCGCAGGTGCTTCACCGCCGCCCGCTGGAGCCTGTTCTGCAGGCTTTTCAGCTTCACCTGCAGGCGCCGCACCTTCAGGTTTTGCTTCGCCACCTTCCGCAGGGGCTGCATCGGCTGTCGGAAGCGGAGCAGGATTGTCGGAAAGCGTGCGCAGATAAGCAATCAGATCGGCGCGCTCATTGTCCTTCTTATCGCCAGCAAAGCCCATGGCTGTGCCCTTGATGAAGCCCTTTGGCGAGGTGAGGAATTTGTTGAGATGTTCGTAATCCCACTTGTTGCCAGCAGCACCAAATTCTTTCATCGCAGCCGAATAGCCGAAACCTTCAACAGAGGCAGCTGGACGGTCCAGCACATCCCAAAGATGTGGTCCAACCTTATTGGCGCCACCCTTTTCACCGGTATGACATGCCGCGCAACGCTTGAAGACGGTTTCGCCGCGTGCAGGATCAGCGGATTGCAGCAAAGTTGCAATCGACACTTCTTCCTTGGCAGGTGCAGCTTCACCACCAGTCGAAGCTTCTGCCGCTTCGATTATGAAACCTGGCTTTTCAGGTGCGGGTGCATGAAACAGCGTATCGGACAGAATGCCCGTTGTCATGACAACGAAAACCGTTGCCAGAAAAGCCATGATAAACTTATTAGTCCGGGTTGAATTCATCGCCGGTCAGCGCTCCCTCTACTCAACGCCTCCAAAGCCGGCATGCAGAACCTGTGTAAAAGGCTAGCAAGTCTCTCCCCGGCATTGGGCGGAAACTAGGTCTTTTACAGGGGGGGTGCAACACCTATAAGGGGTGCTACCCCCGTGACTTTTTGACACTTTTGCTGCATTTGCTATGCAGATAAAGGTCGCCAGGAAGCAACATCAGACCTTTTAAGGCCACATTAAACACCAAGAGGCGATCATGCTTCAGACTTTGAAAACACTGACACTCATTCCGGCGCGAATGGCCTCCACACGCCTGCCAAACAAGCCTCTCGCCGACATTTGCGGCAAGCCGATGATCGTGCATGTGGCCGACCGTGCTGCGGCAGCCAAGCTCGGTCGTACTGTGGTGGCGACTGATAGCGAAGATATTTTTGCAGCAGTTCAGGCACATGGTCATGAGGTCATTATGACGCGCAGCGATCATGAGTCGGGCTCGGACCGCATTTATGAGGCGCTGCAGACAGTCGATCCGAATGGCGAGATGCAGGCGATCGTCAATGTGCAAGGTGATCTGCCGACAATCGACCCTGAAACAATCCGCCGTGCATTATTGCCGCTGGTCGATGGACCTGCGGATATCGCAACGCTTGGCGTCGAGATCACCGTGGATGAAGAAAAGATCAATCCCAATGTAGTCAAGATCGTTGGTTCGCCGATGAATGATGGCGAACGCCTGCGTGCGCTCTATTTCACACGCGCTACTGCCCCTTATGGTGATGGCCCGCTTTATCATCACATCGGTCTTTATGCCTATCGCCGGGCGGCGCTGGAGCGTTTTGTGAAGATCGGGCCTTCGCCGCTCGAAAAGCGCGAAAAACTTGAGCAATTGCGTGCCCTTGAAGACGGCATGCGCATTGAAGCAGAGATTGTCCGTACAGTTCCGCTTGGCGTTGATACGCAGGCTGATCTTGACCGGGCACGGGAAATTATCGCAAAGGGTTTGTGATAAGTAAGTTTCGATTGTTGCGAAACATTTCAGAAAGTACGGATACGATGAAGACCAACCGGATTTCCTTTCAGGGTGAAGCGGGCGCCAATTCCGATACGGCTTGCCGCAACATGTTTCCCGATATGGAGCCTTTGCCGTGCCCGACTTTTGAAGATGCCTTTAATGCGGTCGAAAGCGGTGTTGCGGATCTTGCCATGATCCCGATCGAAAACACGCTCGCAGGCCGCGTTGCCGATATTCACTATCTGCTGCCGCTTGCTGATATGCATATCGTTGGTGAATATTTCCTGCCGATCCACTTCCAGCTTATGGTGCTTCCGGGCGTCAAGCGCGAAGAAATCAAGACTGTTCACAGCCATATTCATGCGCTCGGTCAGTGCCGCAATGTCATTCGTAGCAATGGCTGGAAGCCAGTGATTGCAGGCGATACGGCGGGCGCTGCACGCCTCGTTGCCGACATGAAAGATCGCTCAATGGCGGCGCTTGCGCCAAGCCTTGCGGCTGAACTCTACGGTCTCGATATTCTGGAAGAGAATGTTGAGGATTCGGAAGACAACGTGACCCGCTTCGTCGTTCTGTCCAAGAACAAAAAATGGGAGCCACGTCCAGAAAACGGCGAGCGCATAGTCACAACTTTTGTCTTCCGTGTTCGCAACGTGCCAGCCGCGCTTTATAAGGCGCTCGGTGGCTTTGCTACCAACGGCATCAACATGACCAAGCTGGAAAGCTATCAGATCGGCGGCCGTTTTATCGCGACGCAGTTCTATGCTGATGTCGAAGGTCATCCGGAAGACCAGAACCTTCAGCTCGCATTGGAAGAACTGCGCTTCTTCACCAAGGAAGTGCGCATTCTCGGCGTCTATAAAGGGGCCGATACGCGCGGCACGCAGTTGTTGGCGGCTGAATAGTTAACTACTCGCCCAGGCCTTGATCAGGTGGGTTGCGATGGCACCGGATGCCGGTACACGCAGCCCATTTTCATGTGTACCTGCAAGCATGGCACGCACTTCCACCTTGTCGAACCAGCGACCGTCTTCCAGTTCTGAACGATCAATAGTGAAGTCGTCAGACAGTACTTCGGCATGGCAGCCGATCATCAGTGAATAGGGGAATGGCCATGGCTGGCTCGCATGATAGGCGACGCGGCCGATTTCGAGCCCCATTTCCTCAAAACTCTCACGGCGCACAGCAGCTTCGATTGTCTCGCCATGCTCGATAAAGCCAGCAAGGCAGGAGTAAGACCCTGCGGTAAAATGTGGGCTGCGCGCGAGAATACATTTCTCACCGCGAACGGGCAGCATGATCGCTACGGGATCAGTGCGCGGAAAATGCTCGGCACCGCAATTCGGGCAGACACGTTTGCCACCACCGGCACGCATTTCGCTTTTTGTGCCACAACGCCCGCAAAAACGGTGGTTGCTGTGCCATGCGGTCAGTGCTGCGGCTTGTGCCAAAGCACCGACGATATCTGCAGGTACGAGCCCTTCCATGTAGATGCTGCGATAGTCCTGCGCCCGAAATGGCTCTGCAAGAGCATCCGGATCGAGCGGTGCCATGAGTGCCACAATCGGTGCGCCATCTTGCAATCCAAGCAGTACCGGCTCGTTGAGATCAGGCGAAAATGCCTGTGCTTGTTCAAGTGAGAACAGGGCGCGGGGCGCGGTTTCTTGCGTATAATCAAGTAGAAGCTTATTGCCGCCTAAAACCATCACGCGGGTTTCAGGCAACTCCAGCGCTGTAAAAGCGGAATCGTCCTGTCGCTTTTCGGAAAGGCGGTCAATGCGGTTGCCTGCAAAGCCGACAAGACGGCTCGGTTCTGTCTCCGGCAGGTCGTAAAGGCGAAAAGCCATGATGTTCTCGGGAAAATGTTTGGGAGGGAATCAGAGTGCTTCGCGGATTTCTTCAATCAGCTTTTGTGCGTCAGCATCGCTATAGGGTTCGCGGGTGCCGTGCCCCCAGACGGGGCCGGGCCAGCCTGCATCACCTTCATTGCGCGCAATGACATGGATGTGCAGCTGGCGTACGATATTGCCAAGCGCGCCGCTGTTGATCTTCTCGCAATTGGTCAGTTTCTTGACCGCCTGCGCAACAATGCCGGTTTCAAAGGTCAGCATGGTCTGATCAAGCGGCGTCATGTCGTGAATTTCGCTCAATGAGCCACGGCGCGGAACAAGGATAAGCCATGTCCAGCGCTTGTCATTCATGAGCCGCAGCTCGCAAAGGCCGAGCGGGACCACTGAAAAAGTGTCGGCGGAAAGCCGTTTATCGAGTTCAAACTGTTCCATAATAGAATTCTTATCAGTTTTTTCGTCTCTGCGCTTGTTTTTTGCGCCATGCCCTTCTTGCTTTTTGCTTCATAATTGACGATATGCAGCGTGGGAGGTTGGTGGTGGACGAGCCACTCGCCAACCGGGTCAGGTCCGGAAGGAAGCAGCCCCAACGAGCACGGCACGGGTCATCGTGCCAGCCTCCCACCTTTCTTTCATGACGATTATGGCTGTTGATGGTTGATAAGCCAGCGTCGAAGTCACTTTCGTCTGCGGTCCAAACTGTTTAGAGTTTGTTGATCGGAACAAGCGAACAGGGAACGGAAGGGTCGCAATGGACACAAAATCCGAAACTGGCGCTTATCGCGTTCTCGCCCGCAAGTATCGCCCCCAGAATTTCAATGATCTGATCGGCCAGGAGCCGATGGTCCGCACGCTGAAAAACGCGTTCGAGACCGGTCGTATCGCGCAGGCATGGATGCTGACTGGTGTTCGCGGTGTGGGCAAAACCACAACTGCGCGTATTCTGGCGCGCGCGCTTAATTACAAGACCGATTCTATCGATCAGCCGACAATTGATCTCTCCGTAATGGGTGAGCATTGTCAGGCGATCATGGAAGGCCGCCATGTCGATGTCATCGAAATGGATGCGGCTTCGCATACAGGTATCGATGATATTCGCGAAATCATCGAGCAGGTGCGCTATCGCCCTGTTTCGGCGCGCTACAAAGTTTACATCATCGACGAGGTGCACATGCTGTCCAATCAAGCCTTCAATGGCCTGTTGAAGACGCTTGAAGAGCCGCCGCCGCATGTGAAATTTATCTTCGCCACCACCGAAATCCGCAAGGTTCCGATCACAGTTCTGTCGCGCTGTCAGCGTTTTGATCTGCGTCGCATCGAATCGGGTACGTTGGCTGCACATCTGCGCCGGATTGCCGAAGCTGAAGCAATCGAAGTCGATGACACATCGCTTGCGATGATTGCGCGCGCGGGCGAGGGGTCCGCACGCGATTCGCTCTCCATTTTTGATCAGGCCATCGCGCATGGCGCGGGTCATGTTTCGGCGGAAGCCGTGCGTTCAATGCTCGGTCTTGCAGACCGCGCGCGCATTATCGATCTCTTTGAGATGATCATGCGTGGGGACGTTGCTGGTGCTTTGACCGAATTTCGTGCGCAATATGATGTCGGAGCCGACCCATCGGTCGTGCTTACTGATTTGGCCGATTTCAATCATCTGGTGACACGTCTACGGTTTACGCCGGATGTGGCGGAAGATGTATCGCTCTCGGAAGATGAGCGCGTTCGCGGTCGCGATTTTTCGCAGAAGCTTTCGGTGCGCGTGCTGTCTCGGACATGGCAAATGCTGCTTAAGGGCATTGCAGAAGTGGATACGGCAACGCGGCCTGTGCAGGCCGCAGAAATGCTGCTGATCCGTCTGGCCCATGCCGCTGATCTGCCAACGCTTGATGAAGCACTGCGTGGACTTGAAAATGGCTCTGTTTCGGCTCCGCGTCCGCAATCTCCAAGCGGCGCAAGGCCAAATGGCGGTTCGCAGCCAGAAGCGCGCGGCAGTGTTGATGCGGTTTCCGCCTCAACCATGATGCCTGCATCGGGTGGTCCTGCAACAGCCATGCGTCTGGTGGAAACACAGCCGCAGCCGGTTCAACCGCCCGCACCACAGCAGTTTGTCGATAGCACACCACAGCCTTCGGTTCAGATCAACAGCCTCAATGATATCGTTGCGCTGGCTGATAAGTTTCGCGACATGCAGTTCAAGATTCTGGTCAAGAACTGCGTGCGCCTGTCCTCCATCGCTGCCGGAAGGCTTGAGATTGGTCTGACCGACGATGCACCGAAATCGCTGCCGAGCGATATTTCGCAGCGCCTGCACAACTGGACCGGCATTCGCTGGGTCGTGACAGTTGCGCGTGACGTTTCTGGGCAAACTGTTGCAGAAGCTGAAACCGAGCGTCGCGATAACCTCGTGACCGATGCGCGCGCTGATCCCGATGTTGCTGCAATTCTTGCAGCTTTTCCGGGCGCAAAGATAACAGATGTCCGCATTGCCGTTGCAGAACAGGGCGATGATGACGATATAGACCTTGATACTGTCGAAGACGTGCCCGGCGCGCCTTCTGACGATGATTGAATTTTAGAGCGCATCCCGAAAAGTGCGAAGCGGTTTTCGGAGTAAGATGCGCGTTCAAAAAATGATGGAGTGAACCCATGCGTGACATGATGGGCATGATGAAACAGGCAAAGGAACTGCAGGCCAAGATGAAGGCCATGCAGGACGAGATTGCCAATCTTGAAGCAACCGCTTCTTCGGGTGGCGGTTTGGTTACTGTCACGCTTTCGGGCAAGGGCACCTTGTCGGCTCTGCGCATAGATCCTTCACTTGCCAAGGAAGACGAGGTCGAAATCCTCGAAGATCTGATCATCGCAGCTCATAATGATGCCAAGGCGAAGCTCGAAGCTGAAATGGCTGAAAAGACCCAGTCGCTCACCGCCGGTCTGCCAATTCCTCCGGGCTTCAAGCTGCCGTTTTAAGACTATTCGGGGAGCTAACCAGCTCCCCTTTTTACCTCTTTATGACTCCCCAACCACCTAAAGCAGCATGTCAAAACGTATCGCCGGTCCCGAAATTGAACGTCTGATCCAGCTTCTGGCTCGTGTGCCGGGATTGGGGCCGCGTTCTGCGCGTCGTGCGGCGTTGCACTTGATCAAGAAAAAAGAGGCGCTTCTGGTGCCGCTTGGCGGTGCCATGCAAGAGGCTGCTGAAAAAGTGCGCATCTGCTCATGTTGCGGCAATGTCGATACTTCTGACCCCTGCACCATTTGCACTGATGCTCGTCGTGATCCTACGACGTTGATCGTCGTGGAAGATGTGTCCGACCTCTGGGCGCTTGAACGCGCGGGCACCATGAATGTGCGCTATCATGTGCTGGGCGGTCGCCTGTCGCCTCTGGATGGCATTGGCCCGGATGATCTCAACATCAAAGGGCTGGTCGAGCGCGTTGCAACGGGCGACATCAAGGAAGTGATTCTCGCGGTGAATGCGACAGTCGAAGGCCAGACGACAGCGCATTACATTACCGATCAGCTGACAAATTTTGAAGTCCGTGTAACACGGCTTGCGCATGGCGTTCCTGTTGGCGGTGAGCTTGATTATCTCGATGAAGGAACGCTTGCGGCTGCATTGCGAGCGCGAACGACGCTTTAAGTTTCAATTATTCTGTTTTGGGAGACGTGTATGAAGGCTGCATTCTGGAAACGAGGCCTGACCACGGCTCTTTGTGTGGCTGCGTCCCTATCTGTAGCGCCTTCTTTTGCAGCCCCCTCCAAAGCGCAGATTGAGAGCCAGTATCGCAACTGGATTGAAAAAGACCTCTGGCCCGAAGCAAAGGCGGCTGGTGTTTCACGCCCTGTTTTTGAGCAGGCTTTTGCAGGTGTTACGATCAACTGGAAACTGCCTGATCTTGTCATTCCGGGCGAAAAACCAACAGCACCCAAAGAGCAGAAACAGGCGGAGTTCGGCGCGCCGGGCAAATACTTCAATGCCAAAACGATTGGTTCTGTCACAAGCGGCGGCAAAGCGCGGCTTGGTCAGAATGCAAGCCTGCTCAAAAGCATCGAGCAGCAATATGGCGTGCCGGGCCGCATCCTTGTGGCCATCTGGGGTCGCGAATCGGGCTTTGGCACGGTCAAAATTCCGTACAATGCCTTTGAAGTACTGGGCACCAAGGCCTTCATGGCAACGCGCAAGGAAATGTTCCGCAAAGAGCTGATTGCAGCACTCCAGATCACCTCACGCGGCTACATCTCCAATGGTTCGATGAAAAGCTCGTGGGCGGGTGCGCTGGGTCAGCCGCAATTCATGCCGACATCCTATCTCAAACATGCCGTTGATTTTGATGGTGACGGCAAGCGAGACATCTGGAATTCGGTGCCCGATACGCTCGGCTCCATCGCCAATTATCTAAAAATCCATGGCTGGCAGGCGGGGCGCGACTGGGGCTATGAAGTCAATGTGCCTCAGAATATTTCCTGTTCTCTGGAAGGGCCAGACCAGGGCAAGACATTTGCCGAATGGGCAAAGCTCGGTATCGCCCGCACCAATGGCAAGGCGTTTCCGGCCAATGAAATGCGCGGTGAGGGTTTTCTGCTCATGCCCGCTGGTCGTTATGGACCGGCCTTTATCGTGACGCCGAATTTCTACGTCATTAAAGATTACAATATGAGCGATCTCTATGCGCTCTTCATCGGCCATGTTGGCGACCGTATTGCCTATGGTGCGGGTGATTTCCAGACGCAATGGGGCAATGTCGGCACCATGTATCGCTCCGACATTCTTGCGATGCAGAAGCGTATGCAGGCGCAGGGTTACGATGTTGGTAAGGCCGATGGTCTGCCGGGCTTCAAAACCCGTCGCTCGATTGGTCTTTGGCAGTCAAAGAATGGGCTGGCACCAACCTGTTTTACCCAGCCCGAACTGGTTAAATCCATCCGCTAAGGTGGATTGCCGGGAGCGAAAACTCCCGGCATCAATATTTTAAGCGGCCTTTGTCAGCATACCGTGCGGGTCGAGTACGAATTTCTTCGCCACGCCATGATCGAAGCTTTCGTAGCCTTGCGGCGCTTCTTCCAATGAAATCACCTGCGCATTGACGATATCGGCAATGTTTAGACGGCCATGCAGAATAGCCTGCATGAGTTGGCGGTTATATTTAACCACCGGCGTCTGACCGGTATGGAAAGATTGTGCCTTTGCCCAGCCGAGGCCAAAGCGCAGTGACAGGCTTCCCTGCTTGGCAGCACTGTCGACAGCGCCCGGATCTTCGGTCACGTAAAGACCAGGAATGCCAATAGAGCCTGCCGGGCGGGTGATTTCCATCATCTGGTTGAGAACGATGGCCGGTTGTTCGCCACCGCTATGGCCGCGGGCCTCAAAGCCAACCGCGTCAATGGCGCTGTCCACTTCGTTGCTGCCGGTGACTTCGGCAATCATATCGCCAAGGCGATCACTCGCTGAAAGGTCAATCGGCTCAAAGCCGACCTTGCGGGCATGTTCCAAGCGCTCTTTGTTGAAGTCGCCAACCATGACGACCGCAGCGCCAAGGATACGGGCAGAGGCGGCCGCAGCAAGTCCAACAGGACCAGCACCAGCCACATAGACAATGGAGCCCACGCGGACACCCGCCTTAACCGCGCCATGGAAACCGGTGGGCAGAATATCGGACAGCATGGTCAGATCGCGAATTTTCTCAATGGCCTGTTCGCGGTCTGGGAATTTCAGCAGATTGAAGTCGGCATAAGGCACCATGACATAGCGTGCCTGCCCGCCGATCCAGCCGCCCATATCGACGTAGCCATAAGCGCCGCCAGCGCGTGATGGATTGACGGTAAGGCAAACGCCGGTGTCCTGCGACTTGCAGCAACGGCAGCGCCCACAGGCGACATTGAACGGCACGGATACGATATCGCCCACTTCGAGCATTTCGACATCGCTGCCTTTTTCAATCACTTCGCCGGTGATCTCATGACCGAGCACAAGGCCGGGCATTGCGGTGGTACGACCACGCACCATGTGCTGGTCGGAGCCGCAAATATTGGTGGTGATCACTTTCAGGATGACGGCATGGTCCAGCTTGCGCCCATCGGGAGCGCTCAACACCGGATCATCAATATCTCGAACTTCGACTTTACCCGGGCGCATATACACAACGCCTCTATTCCTGCTCATGTCTACCTCCTCCAGATCGACGTGCGGATCATTCCCGATCCGCACATAGTGGGCCGGGATGTGCGGGGATATACCCGTGGAAGAAGCGTACAGTGGTTATCGGTCGGGGAGTTGTTCTGTGCGCGACATGTCCGGTTCTCTCATCAGCATGTCAGCGAAAGATTTAAGCGCCTTTGTCTGATAGCGGTCATTATGCGACAGCATCAGAAACTGGCGTTGTGGGAGAGTAAAATCGGCCTTGACGAGTGTGCCTGCTGCAAGATGCGGTGCTGCGACGAGTTCCGAAATTGCAGTCACGTAATTGCCTGACAGGACGGCCGAACAGATCGCTTCGTTGGATGGAAGTTCCAGAGCTATTTTGAGGCGTTCAGGATTGTAACCCGCAACCCGCATCGCATCTTCAAACACGCTGCGAGTGCCTGACCCATGTTCACGCAATATCCATTGGCCGCTGAACAACGTATCCCATGTGAGTTTAGCGGCAGTGCGCCATTCATGCGCAGGGCCTGTGACAACGATAAGCTGATCCGTTCCAACCTTGCGCATCGAGAGGGCGGGAGCTTGCACAGCGCCTTCCACGAGACCGATATCCGCCAGTCCTTCTTGCGTGGCCTGCGTGACACTCTCGGTGTTCCCGAGCGTCAGGAGCAAGTCGATCATCGGATGCGTCGCATGAAACCGTGCCAGATAAGGCGGTAGCCAGTAACTTGCGATAGTCTGGCTGGCATGGATTGTAAGAATACCGCGTTTGCCGCCGCCAAGTTCTGAAAGCATACGCTCTGCCGATTGTGCACGGGCCAGCGTCGCGCGCGCTTCATCCAGAAATATGCGGCCATCGCCTGTCAGCTCGATACGACGACCGATGCGGTTGAAAAGCATCGCGCCATAGCGTTCTTCGAGCGTGCGAATGGCCGAACTCACCGCCGATGGCGTGAGATGAAGTGCTTCCGAAGCGCGGGTGAGGTGTTCGCGCTCGGCCACCTCGATGAAAATACGCAGTTGTTCCAGTGTCATAGTTTCAATCGTTCGATTTTATCGAATGAATTGTGCCATATTATGCGATGGAATGAACAGAAGAATTAGCGCATCTCATTGGAAAATATTTCTCAAGATTTGAATGCTGATTCCGATGACCACCGCAACTGCCACAAAATTTCAGAACATTCTCCCGGGGCTTGCACTTAGCCTTGCTGTTTCGGCTGTGGCGATCGGGCTTGAAAAGATTGAGGAGCATTATACCGGTAAAGCTTGGCTGGAAGCGCTGGTGCTGGCAATTCTGATTGGCACCGCCGTCCGGACCATTTTCCGCCCCGGTAAGCAATTTTCCAAAGGCATTAGCTTTTCCGCGAAACTTCTGCTGGAGATAGCGGTCGTGCTGCTTGGCGCTTCGATCAGTGCCAGTGCCGTCATTGACGCTGGTCCCGGCCTTATATTTGGCATTGCCTGTGTTGTGGTGATGGCCATTACATTCAGCTACGGGATTGGACGATTACTGAAGCTGCCGCATCGCATGGCTGTTCTGGTTGCTTGTGGCAATTCCATCTGCGGTAACTCGGCGATAGCGGCAACGGCTCCCGTCATTGGTGCAGACAGTGAAGATGTTGCAGCTTCCATCGCATTCACGGCCATTCTGGGTGTCGTCGTTGTGTTGCTCCTGCCGCTGCTGGTGCCGTTGCTGGGATTGTCTTTCACGCAATATGGCGTTCTGGCTGGGCTGACGGTCTATGCCGTGCCGCAGGTTCTGGCTGCTACCGCTCCAATCGCCACAATCAGCGTCCAGCTTGGCACATTGGTCAAGCTCGTCCGCGTGCTGATGCTCGGCCCTGTCATTCTGGCGCTTTCCGTGCTGGCTGGCAACAAGGACGCGGAAGTAAAACCCGGCTTCCTGCAATTAGTGCCGTGGTTCATCATCGGCTTTCTGGTGATGATGGCACTGCGTTCGCTGCACCTGATCCCCGAAGCCATTCTTCCCGGCATTCAGTTTGCGTCCACCGCACTGACGATCATTTCCATGGCAGCACTTGGTCTGGGCGTCGATGTGCGCTCTGTGGCTTCCGCTGGCGGGCGGGTGACACTGACAGCTATTCTGTCGCTGCTGGCGCTTGGCGCTATCAGTCTGGGCTTGATCCATATGCTGAACATTGTCTGACGCCTATTGTCGGACTTCACCAGAATAGATTTGCGATTGTCCGGGCTGCGGAAAAATGCTGCGATAAGTCATAGCTGATCAACGACTTGCGAGATTAGAAATGGCAGTATTACCGCTTACCAAAATCCCAGACCCGCTTTTGCTCGCGGTCTCTCTGCCTGTCGAAACCATCGACGACGATATTCGCGTTTTTGCGCATGATATGCTTGATACGATGTATAAGTCGGGTGGTGTCGGCATTGCCGCAGTTCAGGTGGGAAAGCTCCTGCGTATCACGGCCATTGACGTGAATTACCGGGATGGCGAACGCAAGCCGCTGATTGCGATCAATCCAGAGATCGTTGCTTCCTCCGAGGAACAAAGCAGCTACGATGAAGGTTGCCTTTCGGTCGGGCCTTATCGGAGTTCTATATCACGTCCAGCGCGTATTACTGTCAGCTATACCGATCTTGAGGGTGAGAAACACCAGATCGAAGCTGATGGTATTCTGGCAACATGTTTTCAGCACGAAATCGACCATATGGACGGTGTGTTGTTTTTCGATCATCTGACCAAAGAGCAGCGACAGGAAATTCTGGATCAGGTGGCTGCGGAACAAACGTCTGTAGCCTGATGTCTATGGAAAATGCAGATCGGCGCATTTCCAATGCTTGTCCGCGATCAGGATAAAGAAAAAGCCCGCCATTTGGCGGGCTTTCTCATGTTCAGTCGAAGGGACGGAAAACTTAGTTGTTTTCCGACTTCTTCATTGCTGCAGCAAGAATATCGCCGAGCGAAGCGCCTGAGTCGGACGAACCGTACTGAGCAACTGCTTCTTTTTCTTCAGCGATTTCGAGCGCCTTGATCGAGACCTGCAGCTTGCGGGTCTTCTTGTCGAAAGCGATGACGCGAGCGTCAACCTTCTGACCAACCGTGAAGCGTTCTGGGCGCTGTTCGTCACGATCACGCGACAGATCCGAGCGCTTGATGAAGCTTTCGAGGTCGTGATCGACCAGGCGAACTTCAAGACCGCCATCGGTAACAGCGGTTACTTCACAGGTTACAACGGCGTTCTTGCGCAGATCACCCGAAGCTGCTGCTTCACCGACCTTGTCGCCGGAAAGCTGCTTGATGCCGAGCGAGATGCGTTCTTTCTCAACGTCAACGTCGAGAACGACAGCCTTAACGACTTCACCCTTGTTGTACTCTTCGATGACCTGTTCGCCTGGACGGTTCCAGTCGAGGTCGGAGAGGTGAACCATGCCGTCGACGTCGCCGTCGAGACCAATGAACAGGCCGAATTCGGTCTTGTTCTTAACTTCACCTTCAACGATCGTGCCCTGAGGGTACTTCTGAGCGAAGGTCGTCCATGGGTTGTCGAGTGTCTGCTTGAGACCGAGGGAGATACGGCGCTTGACCGGATCAACTTCGAGCACAACAACTTCGACTTCCTGAGTGGTCGACAGGATCTTGCCTGGATGCACGTTCTTCTTGGTCCACGACATTTCCGAAACGTGGATCAGACCTTCGATGCCTGGCTCGATTTCGACGAATGCACCGTAGTCGGTGATGTTCGTGACAGTACCGGTGATCTTTTTGCCGATCGGGTACTTCGCGCCGATGCCATCCCAAGGATCGTTCTCGAGCTGCTTCATGCCGAGCGAGATACGATGGGTATCCTGGTTGATACGGATGATCTGCACCTTAACGGTCTGGCCGATGGTGAGGATTTCCGATGGATGGTTGACGCGGCGCCATGCCATGTCGGTAACGTGCAGGAGGCCGTCGATGCCGCCGAGGTCAACGAACGCACCGTAATCGGTGATGTTCTTGACAACGCCTTCAACAACCTGACCTTCTTCAAGGTTCTGAACGATTTCCGAACGCTGTTCCGCACGGCTTTCTTCAAGAACGGTACGACGCGAGACAACGATGTTGCCGCGACGCTTGTCCATCTTGAGGATTTCGAAAGGCTGTGGGACGTGCATAAGCGGGGTAACGTCGCGGATCGGACGAATGTCGACCTGCGAACGTGGAAGGAATGCAACTGCACCGTCCAGATCGACGGTGAAGCCACCCTTGACCTGGTTGAAGATGACGCCGTCGACGCGCTCGCCATTGGCGAACTTCTGCTCGAGCTTGCCCCAGCTTTCTTCACGACGTGCTTTTTCGCGCGACAGAACAGCTTCGCCGAGTGCGTTTTCGATGCGCTCAACGTAAACTTCAACTTCGTCGCCCGGCTTCATCGAGCCGTCTTTGCCCTTCGCGCCGAATTCCTTCAGCGGTACGCGACCTTCGACCTTGAGGCCAGCATCGATGATTGCCATGTCTTTTTCGATGGCAACGATGCGACCCTTTACAACATAACCTTCTGCAAGGTCATTGTTGGCAAAGGATTCGGCCAGCAGCGACTCGAAGTCTGCGAGGGAGGGATTGAATTCAGACATAAATACTCCTGATGCATCCGGTATGAAACAACATCGGATGCGGCGCCGGGGGTTAGAGTTGCGTTAGGCCTGTCCTTCAGCTCCGTCTCTTTGAGACAACCGGCGCATGGAACGCGAAGTCAGGTTATAAATATGGGTGAGACCTATATAGGAACAAACCCGGAATTATCCAGCATTTCCAAGGCCTATCTTATCAGAAAGTCGTTAAACTGTCCCGATATTATGCCTTGTGCTGCGCGAAAGCGTGATCAATCAGCTTTTTTGCTGCAAGAAATGCCGCTTCTATACTCATTTCACTCGTATCTAGCAAGTGCGCGTCTTCAGCGGGCCTAAGCGGAGAATCGGTGCGGTTCATGTCACGCTCATCGCGCTTCCTGAGATCGGCCAGAATTTCATCGAGATCAGCCGTCCCGCCTTTGGCAACGATTTCCTCAAAGCGGCGTTGTGCGCGCACTTCAGGCGATGCCGTCACAAAAAGCTTTATATCAGCCTCCGGGCAGACCACAGTTCCAATATCGCGGCCATCAAGTACGCTTGACGGCAATGCATTGGCGAAACCGCGCTGGGCTTCAACAAGAGCGCGCCGCACGGCAGGCATCACTGCTACTTTCGACGCCGCCTCGCCAATAGCATGGGCTGAAAGAACGGCCTTGTCCATCTGATGAAGGTCAAGATTAAGCGCCACATCAGCTGCAATTGCTTCATCATCAAGCGGCAGTCCCTGATCGAGCAGAGCTTTCGCCACTGCACGATAGGTGAGGCCGGTATCGAGATGCGGCATGCCGTAATGAATGGCAATGCGCCGGGCAAGGGTTCCCTTGCCCGAAGCTGCTGGTCCGTCGATGGCTACGACGAAACTTGTCATTGCTGCTCGCTGACTTCGATTTTTGCACCAAGGCCGGGCATCATGGTCATGAATTCGGGGAACGAGGTTGCAATCATCGTGCTGTCATCGACCGTGACTGGCTTTTCAGCGGCCAGCCCCATGACGAGGAAGCTCATGGCAATGCGGTGATCGAGATGCGTTGCAACGGTGCCGCCTCCAAGGCCTTTGCCGTCTGGACGACCACGAACCGTCAGCGACATCTCGCCTTCGGTGCAATCGACACCATTGGCTTCAAGGCCGCGCGCAACAGCTGCCAGACGGTCTGATTCCTTCACACGCAGCTCGTCGAGGCCGTCCATGACGGTTTCGCCTTCGGCAAAAGAAGCCGCAATCGCCAGAACCGGATATTCATCGATCATCGATGGTGCGCGTTCCGGAGGAACCGTGACACCCTTGAGCTTCGATGACTTAACGCGCAGATCGGCAACATCTTCACCGCCAGCAAGGCGTGGATCGATGATTTCGATGTCTGCGCCCATTTCCTGCAATGTCAGGATAAGGCCGGTGCGGGTCGGGTTCATCAGCACGTTACGGATGGTGACATCCGAACCTTCGACCAGCAGAGCCGCAACCAGCGGGAAGGCGGTCGAGGATGGATCACCCGGTACGTCAATGGTTTGGCCCGTAAGCTTGCCCTGCCCGACGATGCGAATGTGACGCACGCCATCCTTGTCGGTTTCGACGGTGAGATCGGCACCGAAGCCCTGCAGCATCTTTTCGGTGTGATCGCGCGTCATGACAGGTTCAATGACGGTTGTGACACCTGGCGTATTGAGACCGGCGAGCAGAACTGCCGACTTCACCTGAGCAGATGCCATAGGCACGCGATAGCTGATCGGGTTTGCAGTCTTTGGGCCGGTCAATGTCAGCGGCAGACGGTCGCCTTCTGCGGCTTTCACCTGTACGCCCATTTCACGCAGCGGATTGAGCACACGGCCCATCGGACGCGATGTCAGTGATGCATCACCGATAAAGGTTGTCGTCATGTCGTAAGTGCCGACAAGGCCCATGGTCAGGCGGGCGCCGGTTCCGGCATTGCCGAAATCGAGCGGTGCTTCAGGTTGCAACAGGCAGCCATTGCCAACACCGTTGATGACCCAGATATCGCCGTCTTTGCGAATCTTGGCGCCCATCGCCTGCATGGCGCGGCCGGTATTGATGACATCTTCGCCTTCGAGCAGGCCGGTGATGCGGGTTTCACCCGAAGCAAGGCCGCCGAACATGAAGGAACGATGCGAGATGGATTTGTCACCCGGAATGCGGATTTCGCCCGTTAAAGCCTCCGAGCGGCGGGCGGTTGCAGGTTTCGGGGTAGCGGAATGGGACATGGATTCTTCACTGTCTCATTTTGGCGTTATTCACGCTGGATTAATCAAAGCGGCAGCTTCCTAGCACATGAACGGGGCGGGGTCATCCGCGAATACGTCTTTAAAGAGAGCTCTCTTTAAGACTATCGGGGCTGCAACGAGTCTTTAGCTTTGACAAAAGCTGCAAATTGCGTTTATGCACCGAACAACACCGTAAGGCGCGCCTTACGCCTTCTCTCGACCGTTTACGGTTATTGAGTATGATGGCGAGCAACATGTATGTAGTCATGGCAGGCGCGGTTGAATGAATTTGTGTCCCCGGGTGAACAAGTGGCGGAAATGCTGCAAGTGCTACGGGGGAAACATCAGGCGTGGAGTGCCACAGGCACGACAGGGATAAAAACTCACGAGGCTAAACGTGGCAAAAACTGAACTTGGTACCAAGCGCATTGACCCGGAAACGGGCAAGAAGTTTTACGACCTCAATCGTGATCCGATTGTTTCGCCTTACACCGGCATTTCCTACCCGCGTTCGTATTTCGAAGCGACCGTAGCAGAAAGCCGTGCGGTCGAAGAGGAAACCGAAGAGGAAGAACTGGATACGGCACTCGAAAAGCCGGAATTCGTTTCCCTTGAGGACGCGGACGACGAATCGAAGGGTGGCGAAGATCTTCCGGATATCGACGACGATGTCGATCTGGGCGACGACGATGAAGACACCTTCCTTGAAGAAGAGGAAGATGAAGACGACGACATGTCGGGCATTCTCGGCGGCGGCGTCGGTGGTGAAGACGAAGAAGGCTGATCGTCTTCTTCACCAAGCTTTTTTGCAGGGCGGTCCAGTGGGCCGCCCTTATGCATTTAGGCGGGTTAACGGCAATGTTCTGTTCCAGATTGCGGGGCGAATCTGCACAACCGGCAAATTAATTTGCCCGATACGAAAAGAGTTGCGATTTAGCTCTTGATCTTCTGTAACGAGCCATTTAATAAGCCGCCACACCGGACAGAAATTCCTGTCTGGCCCACCTCGAAAGAGGTCTGATGGGGCCATAGCTCAGCTGGGAGAGCGCTTGCATGGCATGCAAGAGGTCAGCGGTTCGATCCCGCTTGGCTCCACCAAATTTTCCAAATCATTTATATCGAGATTTACGATAGAGCATTGTACACGACCGAATGGTCGCAGGGGTTGTAACGCATCTCGACTTTTCCCAAAAAGTTGCTACTGACATATCAATGAAGTAAAACTCTGCGATACGTTGAATGAAAAGACTTTCTGATTTCGACGGTATGCGATTTTTATTGTGTATCGGAATCGCGCTCTTTCATTATTCTTTTCGGATTTCCGTAAAGAACGACGCTATCCAAAATATTATATTAACATTTGCTTATTTTACGGATATCTTTTTCATTGTATCCGGTCTTTTCCTCGGGCGGCGTCGCAATTATGTTTGGGGTGCTCGCCACTATGCAGGCTTTGTAGGAAGGCGCTTGGCGCGCATCTATCCGCTTCATGCCGTGGTGTTTTCCTGCTTCGCTCTCATATCCGTTCTGACCGCCTGGGGCATGTTGCACCCCTCTACACAGCCGAACATGAGCTGGTGGACCGGGTTTGCGCAATTGCTGCTGATTCACAATTGGGGGATGGGGCAGACCTTCTCCTATAATTATGTCAGTTGGTCGCTCAGCGCGCTTTTCATGATGTATTTGTGCTTCCCCTTATTTGATATTCTATGCAAGCGGCTGGGAGGCTGGCTTCTCGTTATTATTGTCGCTGCAATCATTGGCGGTGATTATCTGGCGCGATTACTTGGCGCATCATCGCTCACCCGAATCCAGTTTGCCGATGTTGGTGTGTTCCGTGCTCTGCCGTCATTCCTTTTCGGTATGTGGCTTGCGAGACGCGAGCAGAGCGCTTTGCCAAAGTGGCTTATCAAGATCGCGCTTGCAGCCTGCATGATCGTGTTTCTGTTCTATCACCCGTCGGGTAGTGATACTGATACTGCAACGCTGGAAGGGCCAAAACGGCTCCTCTTCCTCTACTTCTGCATGTACATGCTTTATGCCGCCAGTACACAGCAACTCTATACGCCGTTGCGATGGAGCGGCTTTGTCCAGCTCGCCCGCTACAGCTTTGGAATCTTCATTCTGCATCCGCTGATCGGACTTTTTTTCTTCAATGCACTGCCTAAAAGCTGGGGGCAGAATACGCTCGAAGCAGTTCTGCTGATCGGTGCAGGCGTTCTGGTAAGCATCGGGGCAGCCATCGTCGCTTATCATTTTTTCGAAAACCCGGTTAATCGCTGGCTGGTGGCAAAGATTAATGCTTGGGAGAACCGGACGCCTGATATCGTTGTGGAAACGGCTTCTCCCACACAGTCAGCCTGACAGAACGCCAACCCCAGATAGCGTTAATTTAGAGCGCATCCCGAAAAGTGCGAAGCGGTTTTCGAAACAAGATGTGCGTAAAAACAAATGTATAGAGCATTTCCAATGACCCAATCAAAACAGGAAATGCTCCAAATGGGCGAAGATCCGCTGTTTGATATCCCAATTGAACTGCTTTTCAGAAGTTGCATTATTATCAGTCATCGTTGACCCGATATTTATCGGCAACCCAAAACGATGCACCAGCAATATGGATTTCATTATAAGTTATTGATCGGTTGGCAAAACTGCCGATTTTTTTCAGAAAACAATGGGACAAGTAAGCAAGGCTCAGTTTGGGTACTGCTTCGTTTCCTTCATTAAAACCCGTGGACGTTTCCTCAACACTCCCATAGAAATTTGCCCACACATTGATGACTTGCGCTGCAAGTGATCGAGCATGATTCTGGGAGGAATGATGAATATCGAGGCCGTTTCCGCTGACAGCCAGCCATTGTGGCAACCTGATGCAAAACGCATTGCGGCAAGTAATCTGGAGCAATTCCGTTTGCGCGCAGAAAAGCTTACGGGGCAAGGTCTGGCTGATTATCAGGCCCTGCATCGCTGGTCGATTGAAGATCGTGCAGCTTTCTGGACACTCATCTGGGACTTTTGCGAGATCATCGGTGAACGTGGGGAAACAGCGCTGATCGATAAAGGTCATATGCGTGAGGCAAAATTCTTCCCCGGCGCTAAACTCAATTTTGCTGAAAATCTCCTGCGTCACAAAGGCGATGGCGAGGCGATCATCTTTCGCGGTGAAGACAAGGTCGAGCGCCGCCTAACATGGGATGATCTGCACGCGTTGGTCTCAAAGCTCCAGCAGTTCATGCTGGCAGAAGAGGTGAAGCCTGGAGATCGCATTGCAGGCATGATGCCCAATATGCCAGAAGCGGTTGCGCTGATGCTGGCAGCAGCGTCTATCGGCGCGGTATGGTCTTCGTGCTCGCCTGATTTCGGCGCACAGGGCGTGCTGGATCGCTTTGGTCAGATCGAACCCAAGCTGTTCTTTGCCTGCGACGGCTATTGGTACAATGGCAAACGCATTGATGTGGCCGACAAGATTGCCGAAGTCACAGCCAAGCTTCCGAGCTGCAAGCGCTCAGTTATCGTCACCTATCTCGACGAAGCGGAAGCTGTCGCCAGCAAGGCTGCAAACGGCATCGCGCTTGATGCTGCACTCGCATCGTTCACTGCAAAGACTGTCGAGTTCACGCGACTGCCATTCGACCATCCGCTTTATATCCTGTTTTCGTCTGGTACGACGGGCATCCCAAAATGCATCGTGCATCGCGCTGGCGGCGTGCTGTTGCAACATCTTAAGGAACATAGCCTGCACGCGGATATTCGCGAAGGCGACCGATTCTTCTATTTCACCACCTGCGGCTGGATGATGTGGAACTGGCTGGCCTCAGGCATCGCATCAGGCGCAACGCTTCTGCTCTATGATGGCTCGCCCTTCTATCCCGATGGCAATGTATTGTTCGATTATGCGGCATCCGAAGGCATGACTTATTTCGGCACGTCAGCAAAATTCATCGACGCCGTTTTGAAAGCCGGGCTGCGTCCCGGTGAAGCCCACGAACTATCCGCACTTCGCACCATTTCCTCGACCGGCTCGCCATTGTCGCCGGAAGGCTTTGCTTTTGTATATGACGCAATCAAGAAGGATGTGCATCTCGCATCCATCTCGGGCGGAACGGATATCGTTTCGTGCTTCGTGCTGGGCGTGCCAACCGAACCGGTCTGGCAAGGCGAAATTCAGGGCGCGGGTCTTGGTATGGCTGTCGATGTCTGGGACGACGATGGCAAGCCGGTGCGCCGCGAGAAAGGCGAGCTGGTTTGCACCAAGGCTTTCCCCTGTATGCCGCTGCAATTCTGGAACGATCCGGACGGAGCGAAATATCAGGCGGCCTATTTCGAGCGTTTCGATAATATCTGGTGTCATGGCGATTTTGCTGAATGGACCGAACATGATGGCATCGTCATTCATGGCCGTTCGGATGCGACGCTTAATCCGGGTGGTGTGCGTATCGGTACGGCGGAAATCTACAATCAGGTCGAACAGATGGCAGAGGTCGCAGAAGCGCTTTGCATCGGGCAAGATTGGGACAATGACGTGCGCGTGGTGCTCTTTGTGCGACTTGCTGAAGGTGTATCGCTCGATGACGATCTCAAAGCGCGTATCAAGACCAAGATCCGCACCGGTGCAACGCCGCGCCATGTACCTGCGAAGATCATCGCTGTTAGCGATATTCCGCGTACCAAGTCTGGAAAAATTGTCGAACTTGCCGTGCGCGACATTGTGCATGGGCGGGAGGTGAAAAACCGTGAAGCATTGGCAAACGCCGAGGCGCTGGAGCTTTATCGCAAGATTGCCGAGCTTCAGAAGAATTGATGCGGAACATGCCGCGAAAGAAAATTTCGTAATAGGGTAATAAATAGCCACAGAACGCCGCGCAAAGCCATTGCCTATTCGTCCGCCACGGGACACTCTGACCGGAACATAGCTGTTTTCAAAAACAGCAGCCGGGCAGAACTTGTGGAGGACGAGTATGTTTGCTTCTGGCATGAATTTCGGTCTTGGCGAGGAGATCGAAGCCCTTCGTGATACGGTGCGCCGTTTCGCGGAAAGCCGCATTGCGCCGCTTGCCGCCGAAACTGATCGCAGTAACGCATTTCCTATGCATCTATGGCGTGAACTGGGTGATCTCGGTGTGCTGGGCATCACAGCACCTGATGACTATGGCGGTGCGGGTATGGGCTATCTCGCGCATTGCGTGGCAATGGAAGAAATCAGCCGCGCATCGGCTTCGATTGGCCTGAGCTATGGCGCGCATTCCAATCTTTGCGTCAACCAGATCAATCGTAATGGTTCCCCCGAACAACGCGCAAAATATCTGCCTAAGCTCATTTCCGGCGAGCATGTCGGCGCGCTTGCGATGTCAGAGCCGGGGGCAGGTTCTGACGTTGTTTCGATGAAGCTGCACGCTGAAAAGCGCGGCGAAAGTTACGTTCTCAACGGCAACAAGATGTGGATCACCAACGGCCCTGATGCCGAAGTGCTGGTGGTTTATGCCAAGACTGACCCGTCTGCTGGTCCGCGTGGGATCAGTGCCTTTATCGTCGAAAAGGGTTTCAAAGGCTTCTCCATCGCGCAGAAATTGGACAAGCTCGGTATGCGCGGCTCCAACACCTGCGAACTGGTGTTTGAGAATTGCGAAGTGCCAGCCGAAAATCTGCTTGGAGCGGAAGGCAAGGGCGTCAATGTGCTGATGTCCGGGCTTGATTATGAGCGGGTGGTGCTGGCGGGCGGTCCGCTCGGCATCATGGCGGCCTGTCTCGATGTGGTTATGCCTTATGTGCATGAGCGCAAGCAGTTCGACCAGCCGATTGGCGAGTTCCAGCTCATGCAGGGCAAGCTTGCCGATATGTATGTGCTGTTCAACGCTTCGCGCGCCTATGTCTATGCGGTGGCAGCTGCGTGTGATCGTGGCGAGACGACGCGCAAGGATGCGGCAGGCTGCATTCTCTATGCAGCTGAAAACGCCACCCAAATGGCGTTGCAGGCGATACAGGCGTTGGGCGGCAACGGCTATATAAATGATTATCCGACAGGTCGTCTTCTGCGGGATGCGAAGCTTTATGAAATCGGTGCGGGTACGTCGGAAATCCGGCGGATGCTGATCGGGCGGGAACTCTTTCAGGAGACCCGTTGATGCCGGTTCTGAAATCTGAAATTTCGACACGCAGCGCCGTCTTTGAAGCCAACCGCCAAGCCATGCTTGCAGCGATTGATGTGGTGGCACAAGCATCACGCACTGCCATTGATGGTGGCGGTGAAAAGGCGCGTGAACGCCATGTCTCGCGCGGAAAGCTTCTACCGCGCGATCGTGTGGCGCAGCTGCTTGATCCGGGTTCGCCGTTTCTGGAAGTGGGGCTGACGGCAGCGCATGGCATGTATGATGGTGCAGCACCTTCCGGCGGTATGATCACCGGCATTGGCCGTGTATCTGGCCGTGAATGCATGATCGTCTGCAATGATGCGACGGTAAAGGGCGGCACCTACTATCCGATCACCGTGAAAAAGCATCTTCGCGCACAGGAGATCGCGGGCGAGAATCGCTTGCCGTGCATTTATCTGGTTGATTCCGGCGGGGCCAATCTACCCAATCAGGATGAAGTGTTCCCGGACCGCGATCATTTCGGACGCATCTTCTATAATCAGGCGCAGATGTCGGCGGCGGGCATTCCGCAGGTCGCGGTCGTCATGGGATCGTGCACGGCAGGCGGCGCTTATGTGCCTGCCATGAGCGACGAGACGGTCATCGTGCGCAATCAGGGTACTATTTTTCTGGCCGGACCGCCGCTAGTCAAAGCGGCGACGGGCGAAGTGGTGAGCGCGGAAGATCTTGGCGGTGGCGATACGCATACAAGGCTTTCCGGTGTTGCGGATCATCTCGCCAATGACGATACTCATGCACTGCAAATCGCACGCGCTATCGCCGCCAATTTCAACAGCCAAAAGCGCGAGTTTATTCCAAAGGGCGATGGTGCAGCACCGCTTTATGACCCCGAAGAAATTCTCGGAATTGTCTCAGCTGTTACCCGCATTCCCTATGATGTACGCGAGCTGATTGCGCGGCTGGTCGATGGTTCCGACTTCGATGAGTTCAAGGCACGATTTGGCCCCACGCTGGTTTGCGGTTTTGCAAGCCTTTATGGAATGCCGGTCGGCATTATCGCCAATAATGGCGTGCTGTTTTCGGAAGCGGCCTTAAAGGGTGCGCATTTCATCGAGCTTTGTTGCCAGCGCAATATTCCGCTGGTGTTTTTGCAGAATATCACCGGCTTTATGGTCGGGCGGAAATATGAGGCCGAGGGTATTGCCAAGCACGGCGCAAAGCTGGTGATGGCTGTTGCGACCGCAAATGTGCCGAAGATCACCATGCTAATTGGCGCATCCTATGGCGCAGGCAATTACGGCATGGCGGGGCGGGCCTATTCACCGCGCTTCCTGTGGACATGGCCGAACAGCCGCATTGCGGTGATGGGCGGCGAACAGGCGGCGGGGGTGCTGGCCACCGTCAAGCGCGAAGGCATTGAGCGCACCGGCGGCACATGGTCGGCGGAAGGTGAAGCGGAGTTTAAACGCCCAACGCTGGAAATGTTCGAGCGCCAAAGCCACCCGCTTTATGCCTCGGCGCGGCTTTGGGATGATGGCATTGTTGATCCACGCAAGAGCCGCGAAGTGCTAGGTCTTTCGCTTTCTGCAACGCTGAACGCTCCAATCGAGCCGACGCGCTTCGGCATCTTCAGAATGTAAAGAGGGCGATCAGATGTTTAGGAAAATACTGATTGCCAATCGCGGAGAAATCGCCTGTCGGGTCATTCGCACGGCGCGCCAATTGGGCATTGCCACAGTCGCGATTTATTCCGACGCCGATGTCAACGCGCTTCATGTCGAAATGGCCGACGAGGCCGTCCGTGTCGGTCCTGCCGTTTCTGCGCAAAGCTATTTGAATGTCGAAGCGATCATAAAAGCGGCGAAGGATACGGGCGCAGAAGCCATCCATCCGGGCTACGGCTTTCTGTCGGAAAATACCGGTTTTGTAGATGCTGTCGAAGTGGCGGGCCTCACCTTCATTGGCCCATCGGCAAAAGCCATCCGCGCCATGGGGCTAAAAGATGCTGCCAAGGCGTTGATGGAGAAAGCCGGTGTCCCGGTCGTGCCCGGCTATCACGGCGATAATCAGGATGGCGATTTCCTCAAAAGCCAAGCCGATGCAATCGGCTATCCCGTGTTGATCAAGGCCCGCGCTGGCGGCGGCGGCAAAGGTATGCGCCGTGTCGATCAGGCGGCTGACTTTGCAGCGGCGCTGGACAGTGCGCGACGCGAGGCGGAAGCGTCGTTTGGCGATAGCGCTGTGCTAGTGGAAAAATACATGACCAAGCCGCGCCATATCGAGGTGCAGGTCTTTGGCGATAATTTTGGTAATGCGGTGCATCTTTTTGAGCGCGATTGCTCGTTGCAACGCCGCCATCAAAAGGTGATCGAGGAAGCGCCAGCGCCCGGCATGACGCCTGACATGCGCGCCGCGATGGGCGATGCAGCGGTGAAGGCCGCACAAGCCATTGGTTATTCCGGCGCAGGCACGGTGGAGTTTATCGCCGATGTGTCGGAAGGGCTGCGATCCGACCGATTCTTCTTCATGGAAATGAACACACGGCTACAGGTTGAGCATCCGGTGACGGAAGCAATAACCGGCCTTGATCTGGTCGAATGGCAATTGCGCGTGGCATCCGGCGAGGCCCTGCCGAAGCGTCAGGACGAGCTTTCCATAAACGGTTGGGCTTTCGAGGCGCGGCTTTATGCCGAAGACCCGGCGCGTGATTTTCTTCCCGCGACCGGCAAGCTTGCGCTGTTTGCAGCGCCTGAAAATGCGCGGGTGGATTCTGGTGTGCGAAGCGGCGATACCATCACACCGTTCTACGATCCGATGATTGCGAAGATTATCACGCATGGCGCTACCCGTGACGAGGCGTTGAACCGGCTTGAGAGCGCCTTAAACAAAACCCGTATCGCCGGACTTGTCACCAATCGCCAGTTCCTGTCCGACCTTTGCAAGCTTGAAGCGTTTCGCTCGGGCGATGTTGATACGGGGCTTATTGCCCGCGAGTCGGCTGTTCTTTTCAGGGATGAACAACCTTCCGAGATTGTATTTGCGCTGGCGGCACTCGGTGCGCTTGGTCTTCTGGATTTGCCACAAGAAGGCGATCCATGGGGCAGCCTGCGTGGGTTCCGCCTTTGGGGTGAGGCTTCACGCTTGGTTCTGCTTGATCATCATGGCGAACACCATGCTGTAAGCTTCACGACCAAAAACGACAGGCATTTCGGTTTTGCTTTTGGCGGTGTTGAAGTCCGCAATTACAAAAACGGTCTGGCTCGCTTTGCCGTTGATGGCCGCGTTGCGGAAGCTTCAGTCTCACGCAACGGCCATGACGTGACCGTGCAGTTCGAAGGCCGCGACACCATATTTCATTATGTTGAGTCTATCGGCGCAGAGGAGGAGGCTTCGAGCGAAAGCCGCATTCTGTCGCCAATGCCGGGACTTGTACGACTGGTTTCCGTCGCGGAAGGTGCCAGCGTCGCCAAAGGCGACCGGCTTGTGACGATGGAAGCGATGAAGATGGAGCTTTCACTGACTGCGCCGCGTGATGGCAAGGTCGCATCTGTGAGCGTCGCGGCTGGCGATCAAGTCAATGAAGGCGCGCTACTGGTCGAACTGGAGGAAGAACATGGCTGAACACGTTGAGATCGTCGAAATGGCTGCGCGTGACGGCCTGCAAAACGAGAAGCGTTTTGTACCAACAGCTGAAAAGATTGCACTGATCGACCGTCTGTCCGATTGTGGCTATTCCCGCATCGAGACGACCAGTTTTGTCAGCCCCCGATGGGTGCCGCAACTTTCCGATGCTACTGAAGTTATGGCCGGTATCCGCCGTGCCGACAGTGTGCGCTATTCGGTGCTCGTGCCAAATATGAAGGGCTATGAGCTCGCGGCGAGCGCCAATGTCGATGAGATTGCGGTGTTCATTTCGGCTTCTGAAGGTTTTTCCAAAGCCAATATCAACTGCACTATTGCAGAGAGCATTGAGCGGCTTGCGCCAGTGATTGGCGCGGCCATCAATGACGGGCTGGCCATTCGCGGCTATGTCAGCTGCGTTGTCGAATGCCCCTATGATGGATCGACCGCGCCGCAGGCGGTTGCCGATGTTACGGAACAGCTCTTTTCGCTTGGCTGTCACGAAGTGAGCCTTGGTGACACGATTGGGCGTGGTACACCCGAAACTGTGAGCGCCATGCTGGATGCAGTCTTGAACGTGGCACCAGCGCATAGTCTTGCAGGTCATTATCACGACACCAATGGACGGGCGCTCGACAATATTCAGATCAGCCTTGAAAGAGGGTTGAGGGTGTTCGATGCATCAGTCGGCGGGCTTGGTGGCTGTCCATTTGCACCGGGTGCCAAAGGCAATGTCGATACTGTGGCAGTCGTGGAAATGCTGCACCGCCTTGGCTTTGAAACAGGTCTTGATATTGAAAAGCTGAGATCAGCAGCTTTGTTTGCGCAAGCACTCCGTCAGGATAAAGCGGCATGACAGAGCTTGAAACTATCCGGATTGCTACTGACGAGCGTGGCGTTGCTACGCTAACGCTCAACCGGCCTACGCAGCATAATGCGCTGTCCGGTCTTATGATTGATGAGCTTCTGACTGCCACGCTTCGATTAGCAAATGATGATGCGGTGCGTATCGTAGTGTTAACCGGCAGCGGCACCAGCTTTTGTGCTGGCGGTGATCTTGGCTGGATGCGAGAGCAGATAAACGCGCCCCGCACACAACGTATTGAAGCGGCGCGCAAGCTTGCGTTGATGCTCAAAGCATTGCGCGATCTGCCGAAACCTCTTATCGGACGCGTGAATGGGCAGGCCTATGGTGGTGGTGTTGGGCTGATTAGCGTTTGTGATGCGGCGATTGGTGTTTCTGATGCGCGTTTTGGGCTGACGGAAACCAAGCTCGGTCTGATCCCGGCAACCATCAGTCCCTATGTGGTGGCGCGTATCGGTCAGGCTCATGCACTGAGATCCTTCACCTCGGCACGATTGTTTGATGCAAACGAAGCAAAGCATATTGGATTGCTGCATCAGGTGGTCGAAGCCGAGCAACTCGATGCGTCTGTAAAGTCCGAGATCAGGCCGTATTTTTCCACTGCCCCGGCAGCGGTTGCTGCCTCAAAGCGGCTGGTTCATGCGCTGGGCAGTCCGATAGACGAGGCCGTCATCGAAATGACGCTCACCCGCCTTGCTGATACATGGGAAACGCCAGAGGCCGCAGAGGGAATTGCGGCCTTTTTTGCAAAGCAATCACCATCATGGAGGAGAGGAGGATAGGCATTTAATGGGAGGCCGATTTTCGTTGTAGTTTCGGGCACTTGGCCCCTTGCAATCGGAAGCCGGAAATGCATTCTTATTACATCATGAAAGCTCGCTCCCGTTCTGGAGCATGATTCCGAAAGAGCAGGTGCAATTTCGGATAATATTATGGCTCTGGCACCTTAAATGGATGATGGCGCGGCGTGCTTTTAGATTAACCCTTTGAGATCATACGATGGAAAAAAGGGAGGGCCCGGCATTTCGGCAGCGCAATCGCGCTGAGATTTGACCGGCATGGGTTGTCTGAGGTCATCGATGAAAAAGCGAGACCTCGCCAAAGGAGAAAAAGAATGAATCTGAAACTGCTTTCCAGCGTGGCTTTTGCCGCAACACTTGGCTTTGCCGGTGCCGCTTATGCAGATATCACGATCGGTGTTATTGCACCGCTGACAGGTCCGGTTGCGGCCTATGGTGATCAGGTTAAGAAGGGCGCGGAAACCGCCGTTGAAGTCATCAATGCAAAGGGCGGCATCAAAGGCGAAAAGATCGTCTTGAAGTTTGCTGACGACGCAGGTGAACCAAAGCAGGGTGTTTCGGCAGCGAACCAGATCGTTGGCGATGGCATCAAGTTCGTGGTTGGTCCGGTTACGACCGGCGTCGCAATTCCTGTTTCTGATGTTCTTTCGGAAAATGGCGTTCTGATGGTTACGCCAACCGCAACCGGTCCAGATCTGACCGCGCGCGGTCTGGAAAATGTGTTCCGCACCTGCGGCCGCGATGACCAGCAGGCTGACGTCATGGCTGCTTACTTCTTGAAGAACTTCAAAGACAAGAAAGTCGCAATCGTTCATGACAAGGGCGCATACGGCAAAGGTCTTGCAGATTCCTTCAAGGCTGCAATCAACAAAGACGGCATCACCGAAGTTCAATATGATTCGGTTACACCTGGTGACAAGGATTTCAGCGCGCTCGTTTCCAAGCTGAAAGCCGCAGGCACTGAAATCGTTTATTTCGGTGGCTATCATGGTGAAGGCGGCCTTCTTTCCCGTCAGCTGCATGATGCGGGCCTCAAGGCTCTCATCCTTGGCGGCGAAGGCTTGTCCAACACCGAATATTGGGCAATCGGCGGCACCAATGCTGAAGGCACGCTCTTCACCAACGCTGTTGACGCGACGAAGAACCCAGCTTCCAAGGAAGCCGTCGATGCACTGACGGCTAAGAAAATCCCGGTCGAAGCATTCACCATGAATGCATATGCCGCTGTCCAGGTTCTCGCGAGTGGTATTGAACGCGCTGGTACGACGGATGATTCTGCCGCCGTTGCGAAGACCCTCCGCGACGGTCAGCCAATCGATACCGTTATTGGTAAGCTGACATATGGCGAAACGGGTGATCTGTCGTCACCAAGCTTCGACGTGTTCAAGTGGTCGGATGGCAAGATCGTCGGTCTCGATTAATTGCTGATTTAAAGTAAGTGAAACGCCGGGGTTTTATCCCCGGCGTTTTTGTTTCAGACGAAAGAATTGCTGCAGAATTACGAGTTCGGAAAGCCAAGCTCGGCTTCGATGGCCTCAAAAGTTTCTTCCATCGCATAGGTTGGGCTGAAGGGAATTCCGAAATGGCCATAAGCGATTGACATTTGCCCTTCGGCCCTGCGTTCGCCACCTTTGGCTACGGCGGCGACATAAAGTGCTGCGGCAAGACCCGTTCGGTCTGATCCAGCTTTGCAATGAATGAGAATTGGCTTTTCAGCAGTCTGCATGAGTGCAATCAGCTCGCGTGTCCGCTCTGGCGTCAGCTGGCGACTGGACGACATCGCATAGTTCGTGAGCTTGATGCCAAGAGCGCTGGAAGTTGTAACTTCGTCGTCATACCATTTCGCGCCAGGCTCTGCGCCGCGCAGGTTGATGATTGTTTTAATACCATAAAGCTCTTTTAATTTAGCGATGCGAGACGGATCGGGTTGGTTGGATCGATATGCCTGCCCCGCTATAATCGTATGGATATTACCTTTGTATTGAATCGTAAAAAGATAGCCGCCCAAGAAGCTAGCGCCGATTAAGCCGCTGACACTTAATATTGGGACGTGGTTGAGCGAGAAATTGGCGTATCTTTTGAAGAAGTTCATGTTTTTCTTTAAAAGAGGATTGTTGAATGAAGCATTTTTTCATTTATTCTTTGATTTAGATTTTTATGTAGTTATATTGAGGCTTAATATTGTTCGTTGAGAATATATGTTTGATTTTTGTCTGAGTTATCAGGGTTGACCCGATCGGACATTTGCTCGCTATAGCTTGAAGAATTTCAGTTTTAGCTCAAATGATCGTCAACAGGTAAGCTTCGGTTAACCATAAGCGTTTAGTGTATATGTATCAAAATGGGGCAATTAGCGGAGCAGGTTTATGCAGCGCTATAGATTTGACGATAAAAGAGTTCTGATCGAAGCAATCGTTGAGCTTCTCAATAGAGGTGTGGAGCCGGATGAGCTTGATCTTGTATTAAGCCGTATTGGGCCGGTTGATCTTGATCTCATGCAGCAATGCCTGATCGAAGTCTGGAATTATAACCATCCAGAACCGATCGAAACACCGATGGCGGCTTAATCGGCATCTTTGATTGTGAAATCCCCTCTTGGTGTACGGCGGTAAGGTTCCCTGAGAGTGTCACAATCTTGAAATGCTCGGCTGCTATATCCATATTGTATCGGGAATTCATTTGGTGATGTGACCACGGATGTACTGGCGCAACCTAAATGAGAGCGGAAGGTCGGGTTCACCCCGGCCTTTTTCGTTTTTGGCTGTTAATGAATTCTTGCGATGATAATTATTCCCGACATGCAATATTTATCCTGCAGCGGCTCCAGTTAAGACTGAATCGTTGGGGCTGCTGTAACTGTTTGTTTTTACGCATTTTCCGACGCATCGCAGCAGGAAAAGAAATCAGTCCGGCGAACTGATTTCCCAGCGGAGACGCTTCGCACTTTTGCTGGAAATGCTATAAGTCTCGGAAGACCGGTTTGGCGCGGGTGTTAACCCAAGCTAGTATTAATTCGACGTTATCACAGCACGGATTTTCATCATGATACGCCATATAGTTCTTGTTAAATTCAAAGCCGAACTCGATAGCGCGAGCATTGAGGCTGCTTTGAATGCAGTTGTCGCTCTGAAAGATAAAATTGAGGGCATCATTGCCGTAAGTGTTGGTGATAACAACAGTCCGGAAAATCTGGAAAAAGGCTTTCGCCACGGCTTTGTTGTGGACTTTGTGGACTCGGCTGCGCGCGACGCTTATCTGCCCCACCCAGAGCACGCGAAAGTCGGAAAAGCGCTGGTCGAAGCCGCAGAAGGCGGCCTTGCTGGGATTTTGGTTTTCGATTACACCTTTTGATCGTTTTAAAGCAGAAGTCCACCGACGCCCATTCGTGCAAGGGCGTCTGAATCAAGTGCTAAGCCAGCCATTAATCTGTCTAGCACTTGGTCGAGACTATTCTCACGCGCACTTCGAGCTGTTCCCGGCGCCACGATGATGTACTTTCCGTTGAGCTTTCCGAGCGAGAGTAGATTGCCGGGATCAACGGGAATACCGATACGGAGGATTTCTCCTCCTGCCTGAACGATGGACCTCGGCACAATATCGATCTCGTCCGCAACCGCGGAAGCACTGAAAATAATCAGCAGATCGCAACTGGTGCTCAGCTCACTTATGGCCTTAGACAAGGGAGCTATTTCGTGTGCTACACGCGTCTCCGCTATCACCGAGCCGCAATTGTGTTGCACGCGCTTCGTAATCAATTCGTGGGTTTTATCGAGCACAGTTTCGCGAACGGAAGGAAGTCGTGACTGAATGACGCCGAGTCTCGTTTTCTCAAACGAATGAACCTTGAGAACCTGTTTTGTCTCGAGGACTGTGCGAATATTTCCAATAAGAGAGCCCGGAACGGCAAACGGAATGATTTTGACGGTTGCAACCATTTGCCCACTTTCAACACGGCTAAGATTGTTCAACGTGGCCACTGATATCCTCGGGTCGAGCAAGTTAATTGTATCGATGCCAGCAACATCAACACTAAACAAACCGTTGCTGCGGGCAAAGAGATTGACACGGCCGGTTGTGGCAGGGCCTGCCTCAATCATATCTTCAATCAGGCTTTGCCCTATTACGAGGGCTGCTTCATCTTCGCCAATATCATTGGGTTCCAGTCGAGCGGCAACAACGCGGTTGATTCCCGCCCGTTTCAAAGCTTCGATGTGATTTTCGGTCAGCAAGGTGCCTTTGCGAACACTCTCCGCCTTCGTCACCAGCGTATAAGCCAGTATTGCACCCTCTGCCTCGTCAATCGCCCACTCAGCGAAAATCATGAACGTATCTCTTGGTCGCTATTTCATGAAAGTTGCCCGGTAAGTCAGAACTCTTATCTAAAATGAGATCGTTAAGAAACGACCGGTATTCGCAACGATGGAGTTTATCTCTTTCAGAAAACGAATACTTTCCCAGATAGAAGCTGTAAAGCTGATGTGGGTTGAGAGTCTTTCCGCGCGGTTGCGTTGACATTTAACAAAATATACGTCTCTATCAGGTCGGATTTATTATTAGTTTTTATTTTTTTATTTAAGTAAATTAAAATTTAGATGCGTACTAGTGTCGAATTTTTAATTATTGATTTCTATTTACGTTAGTAAATTTCTATCACGATTAGGTTATTTTTCTTTTTTTATTTATCCGTTTTAGAAAAGATCATGATTTATGGCTAACTTACGGCAAACTATATCAATTTTGTCGTTCTCCGAGTCGTTTCTGACTCATGTGGCGTGTCCGGCCGCGACATTTCGAACCAGTACATTTTGCTCCAGGCAGGTGACAAACGGAATTATTCGTTATAACGGTTCCTTTGGAATTTTCAGAATTTACCGAAAACTAGGAAATGACGCATGCGCCGGAGCTGAAGCTCTGCGCGCAGGATGGAAAGACAAATGAAACACGGCACCCCCCGGACGATCGTTTCGTTCGCCGTCTTGGCCCTCACGGCGTTTCTCGCCGGCTGCGAGAACCAAGTCCTGCTCTCTCCGAAAGGAGAGGTCGGTGTGGCTGAGCGCGATCTTATGCTTTTCGCAACTGGTTTGATGCTTCTCGTCGTGCTGCCGGTCATCTTTATGACCTTGTACTTCGCGTGGAAGTATCGCGCCGACAACGATAAAGCAGAATACAAACCTGACTGGCATCATTCTACGAAGATTGAAGCCGCAGTCTGGCTTATTCCGTGCGCCATTATTGTGGTTCTCGGAACGGTAACTTGGATCAGCACGCATAAGCTCGATCCTTATCGTCCGCTGGAATCAAATATTCCGCCAATCAATGTCGAAGTCGTAGCGCTCGACTGGAAGTGGCTGTTTATCTATCCGGATCAGGGTGTTGCCTCTGTCAACGAAATGGCAATGCCTGTTGGTGTGCCTGTCAACTTCAAGCTGACTTCCAGCAATATCATGAACTCCTTCTTCATTCCGGTACTCGGTAGCCAGGTCTATTCCATGCCCAGCATGCAGACCAAGCTTCACCTGATTGCTGACCACGAAGGTGTGTTCGACGGCATTTCCGCAAACTACAGCGGCCAGGGCTTTGCCCAGATGCGTTTCAAGGCGCATTCGCTGGATCAGGCCGGCTTTGACAAGTGGGTTGCTGATGCAAAGGCTTCTGGTCAGGAACTGTCGCGTGAGCGTTATGCTTCGCTGGTTCAGCCAAGTGAAAAAGCTCCGGTTCAGCATTTTGCTTATAACGACAAGGCACTGTTTCATAACATCGTAAACCGTTGCTGGGATGGCAAGTCGGTCTGCCTGGATGATCAGATGCACCAGGCTCAGATGGTTCGTGAAGCTCGCGCAAATCTACGCAAGTCTTCGCCAGTCGATTTCAGCCTTTGGGCAAATGACATCATTTGCGCCATTCAGCCGCAGCGCCTGTCGCAGCTTGGAAACTGATTTGCCGATGCGGCTTAGCCCTGGAGATTGTCCGGGGCTAAACCGCTGATCGCACTCCAATCGAAGTAAGAATAGAAATGTTCGGAAAACTTACGCTCGAAGCGATCCCGTATCACGAGCCTATCATCATGGTCACATTGACCGCGATAGCTGGTGGGGCGCTCGCTATTCTCGCAGCCATTACCTACTATAAAAAGTGGGGTCCACTCTGGAACGACTGGCTGACCTCTGTCGATCATAAACGTATCGGCATTATGTACATTATTCTGGCTTTCGTGATGCTGTTCCGCGGCTTCTCGGACGCTGTCATGATGCGTGCCCAGCAGGCTCTGGCTTCTGGTGCAAATGAAGGCTTTCTGCCGCCACATCACTACGATCAGATATTCACCGCCCATGGCGTGATCATGATCTTCTTCGTCGCAATGCCTTTCATCGTTGGTCTGATGAACTTTGCCGTACCGCTTCAGATCGGCGCGCGCGACGTTGCGTTCCCGTACCTCAACTCACTGAGCTTCTGGCTGACAGTTGCTGGTGCGATTCTGATCAACGTTTCGCTCGGCGTTGGCGAATTCGCCAAGACCGGCTGGCTGGCCTATCCACCGCTTTCCGGCAAGGAGTTCAGTCCAGATGTCGGGGTCGACTATTATATCTGGGCCTTGCAGATTTCAGGTATGGGTACGCTTCTTTCGGGCGTCAACCTGATCACAACCATCATCAAGATGCGTGCACCCGGCATGGGCATGATGCAGGTTCCGGTTTTCACCTGGACCGCACTCTGCTCGAACGTGCTGATCGTGGCTGCGTTCCCGATCTTGACCGTAACGCTCGCTCTGCTATCGCTTGACCGTTATCTGGATTTCCACTTCTTCACCAATGATGGTGGCGGTAATCCGATGATGTATGTGAACCTGATCTGGATCTGGGGTCACCCAGAAGTCTATATTCTGGTTCTTCCTTGCTTTGGCGTTTTCTCTGAAATCATTGCGACCTTCTCTGGCAAGCGTCTGTTTGGTTATGCATCGATGGTTTATGCGACCGTTGCCATTACCATTCTGTCATTCCTTGTCTGGGTGCACCACTTCTTCACAATGGGTGGCGGTGCAAGCGTAAACGCCTTCTTCGGCGTTGCAACGATGATCATCTCGATCCCGACCGGTGCAAAAGTCTTCAACTGGCTCTTCACCATGTATAAGGGGCGGGTTCGCATGGAAACGCCGGTCATGTGGACCATCGGCTTTATGTGCACCTTCGTTGTTGGTGGTATGACGGGCGTTCTGCTTGCTGTTCCGCCTGCAGACTTCGTACTGCACAACTCCGTGTTCCTGATCGCTCACTTCCACAATGTGATCATCTCGGGCGTTCTGTTCGGCTGCTTTGCCGGTCTCATCTACTGGTGGCCAAAAGCATTTGGTTTCAAGCTGCATGAAGGTCTTGGCCGCAAGGCATTCTGGTGCTGGCTCGTTGGCTTCATTCTCGCCTTCATGCCGCTCTACGTGCTCGGCCTGATGGGTATGACCCGTCGTCTGAACCACACCGAAAACCCAGCATGGCACATCTATCTGATCATTGCTGCTATCGGTGTCGCGATTATCCTTTGCGGTATTGTGTTCCAGGTTCTGCAGATCATGATCTCCATCCGCGATCGCGAAAAGCTGCGCGTTGTTGATGGCGACTCATGGGGCACAGGTCGTACACTCGAGTGGTCGATTTCGTCGCCTCCGCCATTCTACAACTTCGCTGAAGTGCCGCATGTCCGCGATCACGACAGCTGGTGGGATATGAAGCAGAACGATTATGTTCGGCGTACCGAAAAGTTCGCGCGCATTCATATGCCAAAGAACACCGGAACGGGCTTCATCATCGGTATCCTGTGCATTCCATTTGGCTTTGCCATGGTGTGGCATATCTGGTGGTTGGCAATTGCATCGTTCATCGCTGTCTTCGCAGTTGCTATCGCCCACTCCTTCAACAATGACAGGGACTTCTATGTCTCGGCCGATGAAGTACAGCGCGTCGAAGACGCCTATACTCGGCAACTGAATGCTCAGGAGGCCTGATCCATGAGCGCGACTGTTACGACTACTGGCCCTTTCAAGGGCGGAAACGAGCATCCCGCTCACGAAGACCATCATGATGCAGGGTCGACAACACTGGTTGGCTTCTGGATCTACCTGATGAGCGACTGCGTTCTCTTCTCGGGCCTCTTTGCAACCTACGCTGTTCTTGCACATCAGTTCGCGGGCGGTCCAACCGGCCGTGAACTCTTCGACCTGCAGTTTGTGCTGACTGAAACCATGCTGCTTCTGGTGTCGTCCCTGACCTATGGTCTGGCGACGCTGTCGATGTACAGGAATAACCGTGCAGGCGTTCTGTTCTGGTTGGGTGTAACCTTCCTGCTTGGTGCGGCGTTCTTGGTTATGGAAATCTATGAATTCCATCACCTGATCGTGGAAGGTGCAGGCCCTGACCGCTCAGCATTCCTTTCGGCATTCTTTGCGCTGGTCGGAACGCATGGTCTCCACATTACTTCGGGTCTGGTCTGGATTCTGGTGCTTTCGGCCCAGCTTCTGCGCGATGGCCTGACTCAAAAGAACCGGACGCGCGTGATGTGCTTGAGCCTCTTTTGGCACTTCCTGGACATCATCTGGATTGGCGTCTTTACCCTTGTCTATCTGCTGGGTGTATTGTGATGAGCTCTGGACACGAAACACATGATCAAGCCGCACATGGCAGCCTGAAGTCTTATCTGATTGGCTTTGTGCTGGCGGTTATTCTCACCGTCGTTCCCTTCATGCTGGCCATGAACGGTTACTTCACGCCGGCAACCACCGCAGCCATCGTGCTCGGTATCGCCGTCGTTCAGATCCTGGTGCATCTGGTTTACTTCCTGCATCTTGATCCGAAGTCGGAAAATGGCTGGAACATCCTCGCGCTCATTTTCACGGTCATCATTCTGGCCATCGTGCTTGCTGGCTCCATCTGGGTCATGCATCACCTCGATACCAATATGATGCCGATGTATATGACGCCGGATGATGCACGTAATCTGCCATAATTAAACTTCGAAGGGCCTGTTTCTGCAGGCCTTTTGATATCAGATACCTGGCCTGACGGCCCGGTTCCGCGGCTTTTTTCCTCCCTCTCCCCCTTAAAAGCCGCGTGGCGCCCCGGTTCCCTCCGGGGCGCTTTCATTTTACTTGGTAAGAAGATGAGGCATTTATTCCAAGTTTATCTTGTATAAAATTTTAATAAAATTTCGATTCTTATTGCTGGATGATATCCGTAATACGGCTATTGTGTTTATAATTCCGCATCAACAATAATGATATTTACCATCATAAATAGACTTATTTGATTTAATCTATTTAATGTTGTATGTGTTGCTTTGTTAATTTCTTCGCATTGCATTTGTGTAGTTGCATATTTGGAGAAGTATCGATGTTTTTATTTAAGAGAGTACTTAATAATAAGTTTGTTGGGGGATTGACTTTTGCTATGGCTGTTGCCGTTCCGGCATTGGCGTTTGCAGCCTCTGCAACTGTGACTGCAAACGTAAATGTTCGCAGTGGACCCGGCGCAAATTATGCGCGTTTGGCTGCTCTGCCCGCAGGTGTTAGCGTGAATGTGGGGTCATGTCGTGGAAGCTGGTGCCAGATTTATAATGGCGACAGAGTTGGGTTTGTTTCTGCACGTTATGTTCGCTTTGGCTCCTATAACGGCAACGCTTATGCTGCTCCGTCTAACACGACTGTAATTGTCGGCAATGATGGCTACAACGACGGTTGGGCCCCTGGTTTCGGTCTTGGTCTAGGTCTCGGCTGGGCAACAGGTGGCGGCTATTGGGGGCCGGGTTGGGGCGGTCCAGGTTGGCGAGGCGGGCCAAACTATTACAACGGTTGTATTGGCCGCAATTGCCAATCCAATCGTGGCGGTGGACGCAATGGCTGGACCCCTCGCTGGGGCCATGGTCCACAATGGGGTGGCCGTGGATGGCCGCAGGGCCAGGTTCGCGGTAACTGGGGGCCTGGTCCGATTGTGGGGCCGCGCTTCACATCTGGTCAGGGTCGTTTCGGCGGGCTTAACCGACCAGCATTCGGTAATCGTGGTTTTGGTGGCGGTTTTGGTGGTGGCGGCATGCATTTTGGAAACATGCGTCCCATGCATGCCGGACGGTAGGAATAATCACTTATAGCATTTCCAGCAAAAGTGCGAAGCAGTTTTTGTGTCCGGATAATGCGTAAAAACAAACAGTTACAGTGATTCCAACGGTACATTCTTAGCTGGAACCGCTGTAAATCAATCGATATCAGGTCGTTATCCTCCCCTCCTGATGGCCTGATCCGCGGCTCACTGGAAACTCCTCCCTCCAGTGGGCCGCAATCATTTTGCAATGTTCGCTTTGCATATTAACCCTCCATTGACTCAATCTATTCAAAATAGGGAATAAAGAATGTTTGGGCTTTGGAAGCATTTTGAGATTCTGATCGAGCCGATGTGTATTTTCGGTTTTGCTTAGATAAAATCTCGTCCGGGCCTGAAATGTCTTAACGCATCTGGGTTGAAGCTTGGCCTTCCCACTACTCTATGTTAATCCCTGAATCGTCCTGGGATTTGGGGGAGGACGAAGCGCTACCCGAGCGGTCGTAAAACAGAAACCGGACAGTAACGTGTATGACTTGGAGTAACAGGACGATACAGGGAAGAAGTCTTATTGTGCTCGCGCTTGCGGTGCAATTTGCTTCGATGACGGTGTCGCCTGCATTGGCGTTCGAGATTTTTGGTGTCCGTCTCTGGGGCAAGGATAAGACGGAGGATGCCGATGCGGTCATCTCCGATCCCAAGCATTATTCGGTCAACGTCGAGGCAACGGGCAGTCGCAAAAACGCTGACGGTAGCGATGCTGACGTGAAATCCGTTATCGAAGGCGCTTCTGGCCTCGTATCGGATGAAGATAAGCCAGCATCAGGTTCAGCAGGGCTTTTGGCCAAGGCGCGTGGCGATTATCGCCGCATTCTATCAGCGCTATATGGCGAAGGTCGATATGGTGGTACGATCTCCATCAAGGTTGATGGTCGTGAAGCCAATGATATTCCCGTTGATGCCGATATCCCAGACAATGCCAAGATCGACATTTCAGTTGATCCCGGTCCTCAGTTTTTGTTCTCGCGCACAGCAATTTCCAACATTGCGCCGCCGCCTGTCGACAAGCGCGATAAAGTGCAGTCGCCGGAAGAAGCTGGCTTTGCACCCGGTCAGGTTGCTCGTTCAGGTACGATCCTGAAGGCAGAGCGTCTGGCAGTCGAGGCCTGGCGTCAGCAGGGCTATGCGAAGGCAAAAGTAACCGGTGAAGACATTGTAGCCGATCACGACGGCAATACACTTGCCGCTGACGTTTCGCTCGATCCGGGTCGTAAGGCGCATTACGGTCCTGTGAGTGTGGTTGGTACAGCGCGTATGGACCCGCAATTCGTGGCCTGGATGACGGGCCTGAAGCCGGGACAGGAATACGATCCTGACGATATAGAGAAGGCTAAAAAGCGGCTTGGTCGCATGGAAGTCTTCCGTGCGATGAATTTCGAGGAAGCCGAGAAAATTGAGGCGGATGGCAGTCTGCCAATGACGCTCAATGTTCAGGAGCGCAAGCCGCGCCGCTTTGGTTTCGGTGCAGAATACTCAACGCTTGATGGCTTCGGCGTCACCGGATACTGGATGCATCGCAACCTTTTCGGCAGAGGCGAACGTTTGCGCTTTGATGCCAAGGTCAGTGGTGTAGGTGGCTTACAAGACAACTCGTTCGATCCGGCCAACTTTACCTATACGCTTGGCACGAGCTTCACAAAGCCTGGGGTTTATACGCCGGACACGGATTTCGTTGCAGCACTCGATGCAAAGCGTGAAGTGCTCGACGCTTATACCGAAACATCGATCAATGCGAAGACGGGCTTTACGCAGATTTTCAGCGATGAGCTTTCGGGGGCGCTTTACGCCAAGGCCAGTCATGGCCGCTTTGATGACGATTATTTTGGAACGCGTGAATTCACGACAGGCGGGCTTGAAGGCAATCTTCTTTATGATGGCCGTAACAACAAACCCGACCCAAGTTCCGGTGTCTATCTCGAAGGCAATATTCAGCCGTTCTACGAGTTTCAACGCGGCAATTTTGCAACCCGTTTTACAGCTGAGGGCCGTGCCTATTACGGGTTTGGAGCAACAAACCGCGTGATTCTCGCAGGTCGCGTAAAGGTCGGTTCGGTTGTTGGTGCCGATACTGCAGATCTGCCGCCCAACCAGCTGTTCCTTGCGGGTGGCGGTGGCTCCATCCGTGGCTATTCCTATCGCGGTGTCGGTGTTGAAACATCGACGGGTGATGTCATCGGTGGCCGCTCGCTGGTTGAAACATCGGGTGAAGTGCGCGCACGCGTCACCGATTCCATCGGTGTTGTTGGCTTTGTCGATGCGGGCTATGTGGGTGAGCAATCCTATCCAGATTTTTCGGAAGAAATGCGTGTCGGCGCGGGTCTCGGCTTACGCTATCTGACGGGGCTTGGGCCGATCCGCCTCGACGTCGCACTTCCGCTTAACCGCCGCTCGGGCGATCCGAGCTATGCATTCTACGTAGGCATAGGACAGGCGTTTTGACCAGATTTCTTGCACTTCTAGCCTTCATTCTCTTCGCCATTCCTGTGGTCGCGCAGGAGCAGGCGGAAGAGGAAAAGTCGTATTTCATTTCTTTCGTGGAGAGCAAGCTTTCCGCGCCAAACCGTCGTATCCAGTTTTCGGGTCTGAGCGGCCTTCTGTCATCTGAAGCAAGTGTCGGCGCAATTACCATTGCCGACCGTGAAGGTGTATGGCTACGAATTGAAAATGCAAAACTCAACTGGAGCCGCACGGCGCTGTTCACTGGCCGCCTCAGCATTCAGTCGCTGGTGGCAGAGCGCATTGACCTGATCCGCAAGCCGTTGCCGGATAACAGTCTGCCTTCCCCTGAATCATCAAGTTTCAGCCTGCCGGAACTGCCGCTTTCGATCAATATCGACAGCCTCGACGTCTCAAGCCTGCACTTTGGTCAGGATATTTTCGGTCTGCAATCGGAAGTTTCGCTCAACGGTAATCTGTCGCTGGCCGATGGATCGCTGAATTCCGCTTTCAATATCAAACGCCTTGATGGCCCGGGTGGTAATTTTTCGCTCCGGGCAGCTTATGCCAATGCCGATCAGAAGCTTGATCTCGATCTGAAGGTTGCGGAACCGGCCAATGGTATTGTTGCCAATGTGCTCAATATTGATGGCCGTCCGCCTGTTGATCTGACGCTGACCGGCAATGGCACGCTCGACGACCTCAAGATCGATCTGGCTCTTGATACCAATGGCAGCCGCACGCTCACCGGCGGCTTTACGCTTGTTCGTCAGGCTGATGGGCGTGTTTTTGCAACGCGTGTCGATGGACCTATCTCGGTTCTGGTTCCGCCAGCATTTCGCGACTTCTTTGGTGCAGAGACTGCACTTGTCGCCAATGGTTTGCTGAAAGACGGCGGTGGCTTCCGCCTTGATGATCTGGCGTTGAATACCGCTGCTTTAAAGATAAAAGCTTCAGCTGAATCCGGAAATGATGGCTTCCTGAACAAGCTGCGCGTTGATGCGGCCATTCAGGATGACAGCAAGGGCGAGGTGCTCCTGCCAGTCAAGGGTGGTGATACGACCATTAACAACGCGACGCTGCAAATCTCTTATGGCGATCGTCCAAACAATGACTGGACGGGTAAGCTTGCGGTTTCAGGCTTCAAGAATGCGACCGTATCAGCTTCCAGCATAGCGCTGGATATGGGCGGCGTTGCTGAAAATCTTGCTGATATTACAAATCGCCATGTCACTTTCAATGTGAATGGCGGCATCAGCGGTATTGATGCAACGGATGCAAAAGTTGCCGAAGCGCTGGGTCAGAAAATCGATCTGGCGATTGAGGGCGGCTGGCGCGCCGGTTCGGCCGTTGAGCTCGCCAAGGCAAGCATCGAGGGTAATGGTCTGAGCCTTGAGCTTCAGGGCAACATTGATGACTTTGCATTCAACGGCGATATCCTTGCGAAGGTTGCGAGCCTTGCTCCCTATGCCGAGCTTGCCGGACGTGATCTGGCTGGCAGCATTGACGCGAAGGCATCGGGCATTGTCAGGCCGATCAGCGGTGCGTTCCAGCTCAATCTTGATGGTACGGCGCAGAACATGCGTACCGGCACCGAAGCCGTGGATAATATCCTCGACGGTGAAGTCCGTCTCAGTGGCGCTCTGGGCCGCAGCGCGGAAGGATTTTCCGCGCGTGATTTCCGCATCGGCAATGAGCTGAGCGAAATCACTGCCAATGGCTCATTTGCATCCGATAAAGCCGATTTCGATTTTGGCGTCATGCTGTCTGATCTCAAGCTTCTGTCCGACAAAGCTTCCGGTCGCATGACGATCAAGGGTAGCGCGCGTGGCGATGATAAGCTTATTGCTTTGGCCCTTCGTGCCGATGCACCACAGGGAACGCTTGCCGACCGCAAGCTCGCCGATGGTGCTCTTGACTTCAACGCGCTTCTGGACGGCAATGCAACGACGGGCGCATCGCTTTCGGGTAAGCTTGCAGGCAGTGCGTTCCTCAATGGCGAGAAGATTGATCTCGGGTCACTAATCGATATCGTCAATGATGAGAAGCGCCTGACCAACATTGTATTCAATGCAGGCGGCGCGCATCTTTCCGGCAATGTTACACAGAATGCCAAAGGCCTGCTTGCTGGCCAGCTCGGTGTGGATGCACCGGATATCTCGACAGCTGCGGCACTTTTCCTCGCCGATGCAACGGGTGCGGCGAATGCCGACATTACGCTCGATGCCAATGGCGAACGCCAGAATGCAACTGTTAATGCCAAGGCCAATAGTCTCAAGATCAATGGTAATCACATTGCTTCGGCTGATATTGCGCTAACGGCACAGGATCTGTTTGGTGTACCGGTCGTCGATGGCACAGCGGCAGCGCGCGATATTCTCGTTGGCACTTTCGGCATCGACAATTTTGATGCAAAGGCCAATGCAACGGGAACAAAGACCGACTTCACTGCGAGCACCAAGCTCAAGATTGGCACTTTGGCCAACGCATCGGGTTCGCTGGAGCCGAAGGATGGCGGTTTTGAACTGGGACTGACATCTGCCGATGTGAAGCAGGGGTCACTTTCAGCGGTACTAGCAGCACCTGCAACCATCGCCATGAAAGGCAGTGACATTTCGTTTGGCGATATCATCGTCAATACCGGTTACGGTCAGGTAAAGGTCAATGGTGCGATCGGAGAACGTCTCGACCTTTCGGTTGCACTTTCCAATCTGCCTTTGGCGCTCGCCAATACCTTCAAACCCGATCTTGGTCTTGGCGGCACGCTCAATGGCACGGCTCGCGTCACAGGAACGCGTGAGAACCCGAATGCTGCTTTCGATATTGCCGCGCGGGGCGTCACGGCGGCACAGCTAAAAGATCAGGGCATCGCGCCGCTCAATGCTGATGCCAAGGGTAGCTCGGACAATAATCGCCTGAATGTGGATGCCCATGTTACTGGTGGTGGTGGCATTGATGTGACCGCAAAGGGTAGTGTTCCGCTCGGACAGGGTGATATGGCGGTCGATATCAATCTCGCCAATCTGCCACTGACTGCACTGAATGGCGCTGTGAAAGGGCAGGACCTTGCGGGTAATGTCACGGGTACAGCGCGTGTCACCGGACCTTTGACCAATCCTGCTGCAAGCTTCAATCTACGTGGCACAGGACTGGCGGCAAAGCCTCTGCGCGACAATGGCCTTGCGCCGCTGAGCCTGCAGGCGGCTGGTAACTATGCGGCAAAGGCGGTCGACATTTCTTCGCTGACTGTTGATGGTCCGCAGGGCCTCAATGTCACAGCCAACGGCAAGGTTCCATTCTCGGGACAGGGCCTTGGTGTCAATGTTTCTGGCAGTCTTCCGCTGGCACTCGCCAACCGCTTCCTTGCGGACCGTGGTGCGCAGGCAAGCGGCACGCTTTCGTTGACGGCAAGTGTTTCAGGCGGATTTGATAAGCCACAGCTTCGCGGCATGTTCTCGGCGTCAGGTGCGCAGTTTATCGATCCTGAAACCAATGTTCGTCTGAACAACATCAATATTATGGGCGCGATGGAGGGGGAAACCATCACACTCCGTCAGGTCAATGCAGCCTTTGGCAGCGGTGGCGCGATTTCTGCGACCGGTACGATCTCGACCAATGCTGCAGCCAATTTCCCGGCCAATATCGATATCAAGCTTGATCGTGCGCGCTATGCCGACGGCAAGCTGGTGGTGGCAACGGTGAATGGTGGCATTACTATCTCCGGGCCGCTGATGCGTGATCCGCTGATCGCAGGCCGCATCGATGTTGATCGTGCCGAAATTACTGTGCCGGAGAATCTTGGCGGTGGTGCAACCTATGTTCCGGTGCGCCATATCAATACGCCACAGAACGTTCAGACGACGCTTGATCGCGCTAAGGTCGAAACGCGCCGCAGCAAGGTGCCGACGCCCACTGCGCGCCCGACAGTTCCGCGTCTCGATGTCGTTGTAAACGCACCAAACCAGATATTTGTTCGTGGTCGTGGCATTGATACTGAGCTGGGCGGTCGCGTACGGCTGACAGGTCCCGTGACCGGCATCCAGCCCGTTGGCTCGTTTGATCTTATTCGCGGTCGTATTGGCATTCTCGGCCAGCGCATTACCTTCGATGAAGGACATGTCACACTTGTTGGCGACCTTAATCCGCAAATCAACTTCGTTGCACGCAGTGAAGGCGATGACATCACGGCAATTGTTACTGTTACCGGCACCGTCGATAATCTCAATATCGTGTTCTCGTCTTCACCGGAATTGCCGCAGGACGAGGTGTTAGCGCATCTGATCTTCAAGCGCTCAATCGGCGAATTGTCGGCGTTTCAGATTGCACAGCTTGCTGCAGCAGCGGCGGAACTGGCTGGCGGTTCCAACAACTCGCTGATGGGTAAACTGCGTCAGGGCACAGGTCTCGACGATATTGATGTCGTGACTGACAGTAAGGGTGAGACTGCAGTTCGTGCGGGGCGCTATATTCGTGACAACATTTATCTGGGTGTTGAAGCCGGTTCTGGCGGATCGACCAAAGGCACCGTCAATTTAGACATTTCCCGCAACCTGAAGGTCAAGGGCGCGCTTGGATCAGAAGGCGATTCCAGCGGCGGTATCTTCTACGAAAAAGATTACTGATCGATCAGCACAGCTTGATCAAAAAGGCCGGGTATCTCCCCGGCCTTTATTTTATCGACCTCACGGTAACCATTTTTCTTAACGTTTGCGCGAGTGATTTAACGCTTCCTCAACCATAAGGACGCAAATTGTTGGGACGATAAAAGGGCATTTTGCCGATTGTTTCGAGTTGGACGATTTGTATGTCTAAGTTGAGTGAGAAATTAAGCCGTCGTCATTTTCTGCTGGGCACCGGCGCTGCCATGCTTGGCGGTGTCGCGGGCTGTTCGCAAACCATGGACATGTCTGCTTTTCAGATGAACATCGACCCGATGTCCACAAGCGGCATTTCGCCGATGCGTCCGCAGATCAGTGTCGATAAGAACATTACGACGCCGGATGTGATGTATGCTTCGGTGCAGGAAGGGCCTTATGCACTTCCAGCCATTCCATATCAGAAAGTGCCGAAAGAATTTCGCCGTCAGATCGTGCCTGATCCGACAGGTGAGGCGCCTGGAACCATAGTGGTCAGCACCAAGGATCACTTCCTGTATTACGTTCTCCCGGGTGGCGAAGCGCTGCGCTATGGCGTAGGCATCGGCAAGGCTGGCTTTGAATGGCAGGGCCGCGCCAATGTTCAATACAAGAAGCAATGGCCGCGCTGGACGCCTCCGCCGGAAATGATTCAGCGCAAGCCGGAGCTTGAAAAATACCGCAATGGTCAAGAGCCTGGCCCACAAAATCCGTTGGGTGCGCGTGCGCTTTATATCTTCCAGAATGGCCGCGACACGGGCTACCGCATCCATGGGTCACCAGAATGGTGGTCGATTGGTCAGTCAATGTCCTCAGGCTGTATCCGCCTGATGAACCAGGACATCATCGATCTTTATAATCGTGTTCAGGGGCAAGCACCGATCATCGTTGGATGATCGGTTTACCGATGGGCAAAAAAATAGAGCGCGCACATATGATCTATGTACGCGCTCTCGTTTTTACCGGACGGACTGGAGGCGTTTCGCCCGGCTGATCGTTGCTTTTGCTTATTCGTAATGAACCGGCTTGGTCGCGGTGTCGGCAAAAGCAACAAGGCGAGAAAGCTCGATCTTCATGCTGTCGACCGATGCATGAAGGGTGGTTGGTGCAGTCGTATCCTGCGCCATCTGGGTTGATATTGCTGGCATGGCAAAGGCTGCCGTCGTTAGTGCGATAGCAGCAACAAAGCCGAGGCGTCGTTCGGTTCTGGCTTGCATTTTCGTTCTCCTCGCGCCGCTTTCTGCGGCCTAAATCAAATTCATTTCCTACGCAGCGTTCCTGAAATCAGTGAAAGGTCGCGCGCCGGTTTATGTTCAAAGCACTGTCGATGGCGTGAATCGGTATTGGCAACAAAGTCTGTCCGAAATCGGCCAAAGTATCGGCAAAACTGCGGGCTGCATCTGCCACATCGTCGCAACGCCGTTTGCAGGCGATTGCTTCAAGGCAGGTTTGGAGCAGTAAGCCATCCTGATTCTGCAAGCCTGAAATCAGACCGAGCGTCAGGCACTCTTCGCGGCAGACATGCTGTGAATCGAATGGAAAGGCGCGTAGCTGGCAGCTTGCACAATGACGCAGCACGCGGATGAACTGCGAGAGCTCCCCCACAGCACGCTTTGCTTCCGATGGTCCAAGCAATTCCGAATAGAGGCCCCAGGTCATTTCCCAAGGAATGATCGATCCGGTTTCAAAACCGGCTGTCCAGCGGCGATAGCCTTCCAGCACCAGCTTCTCAGGCAGGCGATCATAATAGCCCACGCTGTTGGCGCCGTTCAGCTCTGTTATGCGCATATTCATGTTCGCCTCCACTCAGAGGTACGAACTGATGCGCAGCTTTGCTGCTTTTGCTTCGCGAGGCGTTCTGTTTCCCCTCGCGCATTGCAATATCCGGTCGGCATAAGATGAAGTTGCCAAGGCAACCCATCCACATTTGCGGACCGGCACTCACTGAGACCGATCATAGGTCCTCCAATCGAACGGGTTCAAGGCCCAAACATCAAAGGCTGCACAAAATAACTCTCGCGCATAAAAGCTCTAAATTGATCTGGAGTCAATTACTCAGCTTTTAGAAAAGTGAATTATTTCAACAGTGTAGAATTATTCTAGACTATAAAAGTCATGTTTATAGCAATAAACGAAGAACGCAACCGCTACAATTGGGTAGCGGTTGCGGCAAACGGGCGCATAATGCACGGAGAGAAGCGCGTTACCGCCCTTTGCTCTAGAGCGCCGTGCGTCCTTTTGGGCGCAAAAAAATGGCTCTAACACTCTATATTTACAGCATAATTTTATCTTAATCTGTTTCAGATTTAAGGAATTATGCTGTGGTGCCTTACGATATCAGTGGTTTGAATGATCGTCGGACTTGCCGCTCTGCGGCGTCACAGGAAATTCGAGATCGACCTTACCAGCCTTTTCGAATTCTAGCGTCGCGGAAACCTTGTCGCCTTCCTTGTAAGGCTGGTCTGGCTGAATGAACATCAGGTGATAGCCACCGGATTTCAGCTCTACCGTTTCTCCAGCAGGAATATCCAAGCCGCTGTCGAGCTTGCGCATCTTCATGACCTGATTTTCCATGCTCATTTCATGGATTTCAACGCGCTTGACACCGGTTGTTGTGACGCTGACCAGCTTGTCTGCATCCTTGCCGTCGTTTTTGATGGTAAGGAAGCCACCAGCAACTTTTGCACCTGGAACCATGGCGCGGATTGATGGGCCGCTGATGCTAAGATCGCCGACCTTGGTTGGTGCCATGGCGTGATCCCCATGTGCGCCATGTCCTGCATGATCATCAGACGAGGCAGCTACGAGCACGCGAAGCTGCGGCGCAGGGTTCTTCAGATCATGCGGATTTTGGCCGTCAGCAGCAATTTCGGTCCACGCAACGGAATCATCCGTTCCGCAATATTGTGTGACCGGGAAGGAAAGCGTCGTGTCCTTATCGAACTTGGCAAGCTGGCCAACCACGACAAACTCATCGTAGAAATCGCTTGGCAACTCGCCTTCGCTCCATGTGACCTGCTTTACGCCGGAGGTCACGTCTTTGCCGTGGATCTTATAGCTCTGCGCATAGTCGCCCTTGGCTGTTTCGACTTTCCAGCTAGCCTTTGGCTGTGGCTGCGCTGAAACAAAACCTTCTGGCAGTTCAATCTTTACAGCGGTCGTGGCTTTGCCCTCGCAGCCGTGCGGGATGCGGACAACCGCCTTGTAGAAACCGCCAGCCTTGGCTTCGCTCTGTTCAAGCGACGAGTGGGCACTGGCAAAGCCGGCTGAAGCGCAAAGTGCGAGAACCGAAATAGCGGATGTAAGAAAACGAGTGTTTTTCATCGTAAGAAACCTGAATAATCAAATGTAGGGACGCAGCACTGTTAAGCGTGCGCAGGAAAATTGATTTCAGGCAAAGGGCGGCGCTTGTGGCGGCGCGGACGGTGGATAGGCTGTTTGCCGTAAGATTGGCTCTGACGGTACGACAATGTCAGCAGCGGCAACATTCGGTGCAGCACCCGTTGATGGTGCGGGGGTCGGGCAAAGGAATGCCGACGAAATACGGCAGGCATCGCAGATATTACTGTTATGCAGATGTTGATCCCGATCATGCCCGTCCTGATCGACTGCGTGATCGGTGATACAGAGAACGGGATAACTGCCATCAGGCAGAACATATTCTGCAAGCAGCAATTGTTCAGGAGAAGCGAGCGTAACAGGCTTGTGCCCAAAAGCGACAAGCATCAGTGCCAATACGCTCAGAATGCGTATCGCCAATGTTGCCCGTAACTGGACTGCGCGCGTGTTCAACCCAAAAATCTCCTTCAGGATCGACCTTATCTATTCCAACGTGGCTGTCTTTGCCAAGCGTCAAATAGAAGCGTTCTTAAGGCAGTAGGAACAGGGCGGGAGCTCAGTGCCAGGAATTTTGCTTGCGCTCAAAGAAGGCCTGCGCCCCCTTACCCTCTTACTCAAACGTAGCGCCCGCCGCGCTGAATGACTTCGATCTTGTAGCCGTCGGGATCTTCGACAAAGAAGAAGCGCGCTACCTGCACGTCGCCATTCTTAAAGTCTACCAGCTTGCCGACCTTGAAGCCCAGTCCTGTGAAACGGGCATGTTCTGCATCAAGGGCATCGACCACAAAAGCTAAATGGCCATAACCGTCGCCGAGGTTATATGGCTCTGTACGCCCCTTGTTGATCGTCAGCTCTACTTCGAAGTCGGCTTCGTCATTGCGCAGATAGACCAGTGTAAAGCTTTCGAAATCGATGCGCTCGGCGATCTTCAGACCGAAAGCCTGATCATAGAAGGAAACAGACTTTCCCTCATCAAGAACGCGTATCATCGTGTGGATGGCTTTGGCCATTATGTCACCTGTCTCTCAAAACTCTTTGCTTGGTTCTATTGGCCTTTTGGCTAAAACTGGATTATCTCAAGACATGCAAAGCGGGCAAGCGGAGAGCTTGCCGCAGACGAGGTTGGAATAATGTCAGGCGTAACGCGTGAACAGGTTCTCGAACGGCTGAAAGCTGTGACAGGACCAGATTTCGAAAGCGATGTTGTGTCGCTCGGTCTGGTGTCGGATATTTTCATTGCCGACGGCAAGGTCTTCTTTTCCATCACGGTTCCTGCGGATCGCGCAAACGGGCTTGAACCAATGCGATTGGCTGCTGAAAAGGCGGTTAAGGAAATTCCGGGTGTGTCCGGTGCGCTGGTCACGCTGACTGCGGAAAAGAAGGGCGGTCGCACAAGTGACGATGCGCCCCCGCCACCAAAACCACAGCCACGCCCGACACAGGCTGCGGCAGCGCCAAATCGCCAACCACCGCAACCGCGCCCGGCAGCCAAGCCTGGTATTCCCGGCGTTGGCGCAATTATTGCTGTTGCATCCGGCAAGGGGGGTGTCGGTAAATCAACGACTGCCGTTAATCTGGCGCTGGGTATGGCCGCAAATGGCCTGAAGGTCGGCATTCTCGATGCCGATATTTACGGTCCATCCATGCCACGTCTGCTCGGCCTTTCCGGCCGCCCGGAAACGGTTGAAGGCCGCATTCTCAAGCCAATGGAAAACTACGGCGTCAAGGTGATGTCGATGGGTTTCATGGTGGATGAAGACACACCGATGATCTGGCGCGGACCGATGGTTATGTCGGCGCTGACACAGATGCTGCGCGAAGTGGCTTGGGGTAATCTCGACGTTCTGGTCGTTGATATGCCGCCCGGCACGGGTGATGCACAGCTCACCATGGCACAGCAGGTGCCGCTGGCGGGTGCAGTCGTTGTTTCCACACCGCAGGATTTGGCGCTGATTGATGCGCGCAAGGGACTGGCCATGTTCCGCAAGGTCGATGTGCCGCTTTTGGGCATAGTCGAGAATATGAGCTATTTCATCGCGCCCGATACTGGCAAGCGCTATGACATTTTCGGCCATGGCGGCGCGCGCAAGGAAGCTGAGCGCCTAAACGTGCCATTCCTTGGGGAAGTGCCGCTGCATATGGATGTGCGCGCGCATTCCGACAACGGCACACCGATCACTGTCGTTGAACCCGACAGCGAACATGCGAAAATCTATCGCGATATTGCAGCAAAGGTTTGGGCGAATATGAAGTCGGGTGAGGGAGCTGGAAAGCCCGCTCCGACGATAGTGTTTGAGTAAAAAAGAAGGGCCCGTAAGGGCCCTTTTTATTATGTGATCACGCTTGGCTCAGTCCGTCCACTACGCTTTTTTACCTCGGCAACTTGTTCTGCTGCATCAATCAGCGTTGCCAGTGTTTCCTGCGTGTCGAGATCATGCTTGGCCTGATCTGCCTCATATCGCTCGATATAGATGCGGATGGTGGCACCCGATGTGCCAGTGCCGGAAAGACGCAGAACGACACGCGCACCGCCTTCAAAATAGATACGGATGCCCTGATGTTCGCTTACCGAATGGTCGATCGGATCATGATAGGCGAAATCATCGGCCTTTTCGATCTTCAGACCGTTGACGCTGGTGCCGGGCAGGCTTGCAAGCTTGCCACGCAGATCAGCAACCAGCTGTTTTGCGATGTCGGAATCAACAGCTTCATAATCGTGACGGGTGTAATAGTTGCGGCCAAAACGCGCCCAATGCTCTTCGACAATGGCTTTCACGCTTTCCTTGCGCACGGCCAGAATGTTCAGCCAAAGCAGAACTGCCCACAGCCCGTCTTTCTCGCGCACATGGTCAGAGCCAGTGCCGGAGCTTTCCTCACCGCAGATCGTTACCTTGCCGTGGTCGAGCAGATTGCCGAAGAATTTCCAGCCGGTCGGTGTCTCGTAAATGCCAATGCCGAGTTTTTCCGCAACGCGGTCAGCCGCGGCGCTGGTTGGCATGGAACGGGCGATACCCTTGATGCCGTCCTTATAACCGGGTGCCAGATGCGCATTGGCCGCAAGCATTGCCAAAGAATCGGAAGGGGTTACGAAAATTCCGCGTCCGATGATGAGATTGCGGTCGCCGTCGCCATCCGATGCCGCGCCAAAATCCGGTGCATTATCCGACATAAGAAGGTCGTAAAGCTCTTTGGCATAAACGAGATTTGGATCGGGATGATGTCCGCCAAAATCTGGTAGCGGAACGAAGTTCATCACGCTGCCTTCCGGCGCGCCAAGACGATGCTCAAAAATTTCCTTGGCATAGGGGCCGGTAACAGCGTGCATGGCATCGAACTTCAACCCGAAGCCGCCCTTGATCATGGCGCGTATAGCATCAAAGTCGAACAGGCTTTCCATCAGTTCGGCGTAGTCTGTGACTGGATCAAAGACCACGATTTCTGTGTCGCCAACTTTGGCGGTTCCAAGCGTGTTGAGGTCAATATCAGCTGCTTCTATGATCTTGTACTGATCGATCACCTTCGAGCGCGCAAAGATCGCCTCGGTGATCTTTTCAGGCGCAGGACCGCCATTGCTGATATTGTATTTGATACCGAAATCTTCGGTCGGACCGCCGGGATTGTGGCTGGCGGAGAGAATGAGACCACCAAAAGCCTTGTATTTGCGGATCATGTTGGAAGCCGCAGGGGTGGAGAGAATGCCACCCTGACCAACCATGATCCGACCGAAACCATTGGCGGCTGCAATCTTGATGACTTTCTGGATCACTTCGCGATTATAGAAGCGACCATCACCACCAAGCACGAGCGTCTTGCCCGCAAAGCCGTCCAGCACATCGAAAACCGACTGGATGAAGTTTTCAGCATAATTGAGCTGCTGGAAAACCGGGACCTTCTTACGCAGACCGGATGTTCCGGGCTGCTGATCCTGAAAGGGCGTGGTGGCAACTGTCTTGACGGTCATATTTTTCCCGTTCGATTCAATGATTTGAACTAGCAAGTGATCAGTCTTTGCGGTCATTGCAAGACAAGATAGATCAAACTTATTGTTTGAAAATAACAAACTGTGTGCTGTTCTGCAGAAACACTTCTATTTTTCATTTCTGGTGCCCTCATATGAAGCCTTGCCCAACGGAAAATCTGCCGGCAGAAATTCTTTCAAAGCTTTCGAATACAGACGGCCGTTTGATTGTCGCGATTGCTGGTCCACCTGGAGCAGGTAAGTCGACGATCTCTGAGTATCTGCGGGATGCGATCAATAAAGGCGGGGTAGGGCCAGCCGTTATTGTGCCGATGGACGGCTTTCATCTGGACAATGCAATCCTTGAAGAGCGCGGCCTTCGAAGCCGTAAAGGGTCGCCGCCAACTTTTGACTGCGCAGGCTTTGCAGCTCTGCTGGGGCGTTTGAAAAATGCTTCGGAAGACGTCGTGATTCCGGCCTTTGATCGTACGCTTGATCTTGCACGCGCTGGCGCAGCAATTGTGCGCGCCGATCATCAAATTCTGCTGGTGGAAGGCAATTATCTGTTGCTCGATCAGGAGCCCTGGACGGAACTCGCATCGTTTTTCGATATGACGATCTTTCTGGAAGTGCCTTTTTCCGAGCTTGAACGTCGCCTCATCCAGCGTTGGCTTGATCATGGACACACAGAAGACGCAGCACGTCAGCGCGCACTTTCCAATGATATTCCCAATGCCGAACTCGTGGTCTCATCCTCACGCGATGCGAATTACATCGTCACAACGGCATAATAACGCATGACGGAAAATTGCACCGCCAAGGCTTGCCGCAGATGATTCCTGCCTGCATGATATTCAATATCAGTTATATTCTCACGGGATCAGCCTTTCATGACAAACTATGTTTTCGCGCCTTCTCCGCAGCCTTTCGTGCCGGTTAAGGGAATCGAAGCGCGTTTTCCCGTGCATCGCATTTATTGTGTCGGTCAGAACTATGCCGATCACGCGATTGAAATGGGTGGTGATCCAACGCGCAATCCGCCTTTCTTCTTCCAGAAAAACCCGGATAGCCTTGTGATTGAAGGCGGTGATTTTCCCTACCCGCCGCAGACAGAAGACGTGCATCATGAGATTGAGCTGGTCGTGGCCCTCAAAAAAGGCGGCAAGGACATTGTAGTCGAACAGGCACTGGACCATGTTTATGGTTATGCAGTCGGCATCGACATGACGCGCCGTGACTTGCAGGCCGTTGCAAAGAAGGCGGGTCGTCCTTGGGAAGTGGCGAAAGCTTTTGAGCATTCCGCGCCATGCTCAGCCATTGTGCCCGTATCGGAAATCGGCCATCCCGAATCGGCTGAAATTTCTCTGAAAATTAATGGAGAAACCCGCCAGTCGGGCGATCTTAATCAGATGATCTGGAAGGTTGCCGAAACGATTTCTTATCTTTCGTCTCTGTTTGAGCTTCAACCGGGCGATCTTATTTACACAGGCACACCAGCAGGCGTCGGACCTGTCCAGCGTGGTGATCTTCTCGAAGGCGCAGTAGGCGGCGTTAGGTCGATTTCTGTAAAGGTCGTCTAGGCTGGCTTAGGGGGCTCCGAGCATTTGGGTGAAAACTGCGCATCAGTTTTGTACAAGGTAATGATAAGAACGAAAGACAGGGCGCTGGCCTCATTGGAAAGCGCTCTGATAATGGAGGAACGATGAGCACCTATCTCCCCACTGACGTGCATGACGCTCTCGAACGTTTCATTCATGAGACGCATCCGGGCCTCAATCAGACTGAGGCAATTATTCTCATTCTCCGAAAGGCGCTTGTGCATCAGGGCTATCTTGCAGCAGAGCCAGAACATGGTACACCGCCAGAAGATTTGAATGCCACGAATGACGATTGAATATGAATAAGCACCCACCTGAGGGAGCGGGCCAGAAGGCAGCTCTCGGTCGCCGCCTTCTGCTTCTGACGATTTTGGCGATTTTGCTGTCATGTGCGCTCATCTGGATGAGCATTTATCTGTTTGATCCCGATGGTGGTCTCGGTTTTGACGACTTAGGAATTTTTGCACATGAATTCAATGCGATAGATACGATGCTTCCTCGCATTCTGTGAGGCTTGAAATCGTTCTATTACGCTTTGAAATATTCATTTTGACGCGCCTTTGACGTTCTGGGCTTCCGCTTTGCGTATTTTGCGTGGTACATGACTGTCATCGATTGAAAGAATATTGTCTGAAACGGGCCGCAAAACGGACCGCTCAAGCCAAGAGGGTCTTATGGCATTCGAGGACATTAAAGCGGAAATCGCCCTGCTTTTTGAGCAGATGGTAAACCAGCCGCAGGACGTTCATGAGATTCGTGAAACGGTTCGTGAGAAGCTTAACACGCTCAAAGCCACAGGTATGCCTCTGCCAGCTGATCTGGTTGAACTCGAAAAACGCATCGAACAAGATTTCGATTCATAGGATCGGTCACTCATGCGCACACAAGCTCCATCAAAGCCGCTTTCTATGACCTTTCTTAAAGGTGCTCTCCTCCTCGGTTGTGCAGTTGCTCTCAGCGCCTGCAACACGACAAATGACGGAAAGCCTGCAAAGACCGCGCTGATTTCGCCGACTGAAAATTCAACGACGACCGCAACCGTATCTGCAACGGGCGACACGGCAACTCCAGCCGCAGGCGCCACCGCAGTTGCTGACGCGACTGCTCCTGCTGATGGAACGCAGGCAGTGGCATCGCTCGAAAACCCGGTTCTTCCTACCAATGTACCGATTCCGGGCATTCGCGGTCAGTCCGAGCCGATGATGGCTTATGCTGGTGCGCAGGCGGAAGCCTCTCCAGCCTCCATGGCTGCCAATATGGCATTTGAAACACCTGATCACGCACCGGAAGAACTCGACGCACTGATTACCAAATATTCTGTTGCCTATGATGTGCCGGAGCGTCTGGTACGCCGCGTGGTGCATCGCGAAAGCCGTTTTAATCCGGGTGCGCGTAATGGACCGTATTGGGGTCTGATGCAGATCAGTCATCCAACCGCGCGCGGTATGGGCTACAAGGGCAATGCCAAGGGCCTTCTCGATGCTGAGACGAACCTGAAATATGCGGTTCGTTACCTCTCCGGCGCCTATAAGGTTGCAGGTGGAGACGAAAGCCAGGCTGTTCGTTTCTATGCGCGCGGTTATTACTATGATGCCAAGCGCAAGGGATTATTGCAGGAAACCGGACTTGATGGCAGCTGGAAGCGTAGTGGTCCAACCCGCGATGCCGCAGCGGTGTCATCCGAAACGACAACTCTGCCAGATGCAGCTGCCGCTCCGTTGCCGGGTGTCGCACCGATTCAGGCTTCCTATACGCCTTCCGCGCAATAAGTTCATCCGACAAACTGTCATCTTGACGCTGCAAAGCGATGGCAGTTTGCTGTCTTAACAAAAGCGTGTCGCGGTTTATCCCAAAACCGGTTCCCACCTTTAGAAGACATGAGCGCGGAAGATGGATGTAAAACTGCCTTATCCAATTAAATGGAAATATGATCGGGCTGAGCTTTGGGCCGATGGCGTCATCCATGTGCTGGGTGTTGCTCTGGCGCTTGCCGGTGCTATTGCCATGTTGCTCTATTTTCTACCGAACATGTCGGCAGCCACTTCGATTTCTTCGAGTGTCTATCTGGCAAGTCTTCTCGGTGCGCTCGGGATTTCAGCAGTTTATAATATCTGGCCGGTTTCGCCGACAAAATGGTTTCTGCGCCGTTTCGATCATTCGGCCATTTATCTCTTGATTGCTGGCACTTATACGCCTTTTGCCATGCATATGGGTGATCGCGCCTTGCCGCTGCTTCTCTTCGTCTGGAGCGTGGCGTTTGTCGGTATCTTTCTCAAACTCTTCATGCCTGGACGCTTTGATCGTCTATCGATCCTGCTTTATCTGGCGCTCGGCTGGAGTGGCGTCATGGTCTATGACACCATGGTGCAATCACTACCGCCTGCCGTCTTCTGGCTGATCGCTGCAGGCGGTATGGTCTATTCGCTGGGCGTGATCTTCCACGTCTGGGAGCGGCTGCGTTTTCAAAATGCCATCTGGCATGGCTTTGTCGTGGTCGGCGCAGCACTTCATTATTGTGCGGTTTTTGTTGTCGGGACGTGATTTCAATCCTAATGAAAGTCGCGTGAGTTCGGCATAATCTTCACATTACGCGGATGACGTGCGGTCGTCTGTGAGGGCGCAATGAGCCTTTGCGGTTCGCGTCCGCTCATCTCAATGAGTGTAGCTGAACGATCCTGAATTTTTGCCGCCACCAGATGTACGACGCCCTCCGGGCTGCGCTGAACCTGCCCATCAATAAGAATAAGCCGTGCCCCCATCACTTCGCGGCGGAAGGTCTTCATGATCTTTGGCCAGACGACGATATTGGCAATGCCTGTTTCATCTTCGATGGTGAGGAAAACGACACCCTTGGCGCTACCGGGGCGCTGACGCACGGTCACAATGCCCGCAACCTTCATGCGGCTTCCTTGTTTGCCTTCCTGCACGGCCCGACAGGTGGAAACACCTTCCGCAGAAAATCCTTCACGCAGATATTGCAGCGGATGGCCTTTAAGCGAGAGCCGGGTTGTTTCATAGTCGGCAATCACATGTTCGGAAGCAGCCATTTCAGGAAGTTTCGTGCGCGGTTCTTCCGCCAGTTCGCTTGTTTCGGCGGCACGAAACAGCGGCAATGTTTCATCATTGGGCAGACGTCGCACGGCCCATAATGCGGCACGGCGGTCAATGTCGAGTGAGCCGAAAGCGTCGGCATCAGCAAGGAGAGTGAATGTGCGCCGGTCTAGCCGCAGACGGCGGTGCATGTCTTCAATGCTGCGATAAGAGTCATGCTGGCCAGCCATAAGGAGCTCGGCGTTGCGCTCGGAAAACCCGTCGACCTGACGAAAGCCGAGCCGAAGCGCAAGTTTCCCGTCCTGCGTTTCTGTCAGAATATTGTCCCACTGACTAAAGTTCACATCGACAGGCAATGCCCTCACATCATGCTCACAGGCATCGCGCATGATCTGCGCTGGCGCATAAAACCCCATAGGCTGTGAGTTGAGAAGCGCTGCCGCAAACACCTCTGGATGATGGCATTTGATCCATGCGGAAATATAAACCAGATGCGCAAAGCTTGCGGCATGGCTTTCCGGAAAGCCATATTCACCGAAGCCTTTGATCTGGTTGAAGCAATTCTCGGCAAAGGTCCGATCATAGCCACGGTTGACCATGCCATCGATCATCTTCGTTTCCATGGTGTGGATGGTGCCCATCTTGCGGAAGGTCGCCATGGCACGACGCAACAGATTGGCTTCATCTGGAGTAAAGTGAGCGGCCTCAATGGCAATGCGCATGGCCTGCTCCTGAAACAACGGCACGCCCATTGTTTTTGATAGTATATTTTTCAGTTCGTTCGGATCGCCATGTTCAGGAGAGGGGGCGGGGTAAGTTATACTCTCCGGGTGCTTCCTGTTTCGCAGATAAGGATGCACCATGTCGCCCTGAATAGGACCGGGACGGACGATGGCGACCTGAATGACAAGATCGTAGTATTTTCGTGGGCGCAGGCGCGGCAGCATGTTCATCTGTGCGCGGCTTTCAACCTGAAACACGCCGACCGAATCGCCTTTGCAAAGCATGTCGTAAACGGCTTTGTCTTCACGCGGCAGAGTGGCAAGTGTGAGCTTTTCGCCACCATAAAGCTGTGGTTTGTGCGTATGAATGAGGTCGAAAGCCTTACGGATGCAGGTGAGCATACCGAGCGACAACACGTCGACTTTCATTAGACCGACTTCGTCGATATCGTCCTTGTCCCATTCAATGAAAGAGCGTTTGTCCATTGCCGCCGGGCCGATTGGCACAGTCTCGTCCAGACGGTCACGCGTCAGCACAAACCCGCCCACATGCTGCGACAGATGCCGTGGAAAACTGATCAGCTCCAGCGCCAGTTCGACCGCACGTCGGATGATGGGATTATCAGGATCAAGCCCTGCCTGCCGGATATGTTCCTTGTCGATACCGCCGCCCGATATGCCCCAGACCGTGTTGGCAAGTGCGGCCGTCACATCTTCAGTCAGACCCAACGCCTTGCCGACATCACGGATGGCGCTGCGCGAGCGATAGCTGATGACGGTCGCGACAATCGCCGCACGGTCTCTCGTGTAGCGATTATAGACATATTGCATCACCTGTTCGCGCCGCTCATGCTCGAAATCGACGTCAATGTCCGGCGGTTCTTTTCGTTCGACGGAGATGAAACGCTCAAACAGAAGATCCACTTCTGCCGGGTCGACTCCGGTTATGCCAAGGCAAAAACAGACAACGGAATTGGCTGCTGATCCTCGCCCCTGACACAGAATTTTTTGGTCGCGGGCATAGCTCACAATGTCATGGACGGTGAGAAAGTAAGCCGCATATTGCAGTTGTTCGATCAGTGCCAGTTCCTTACGGATCAGTCCTTGCACCTTCTGCGGTATGCTATCCGCGCCATAAAACTGTGCAGCACCCTCCCATGTCAGATCATGCAAATGCTGTTGCGGAGTCTTGCCCGGTGGCACTGGCTCATCTGGATAATCATAACTCAGCTCATCAAGCCGGAAGGTGATGGGGGTCACGAAATCGGCGGTTGTCTCAATCGCTGCCGGGTAATTGCGGAACAGGCGCACCATTTCATTTGGCGGCTTGAGATGCCGCTCGGCGTTCTTTTCAAGCAATCGCCCTGCCGCGAAAACCGTTGTGTAATGCCGTGTTGCCGTCAGCACATCTTGCAGCGCACGGCGATCCGTATGGTGATAAAGCACATCATTGGTGGCAAGCAACGGCACATTCGCTTCCGCTGCAAAGCGTGCGATGCGCTCTGCGCGGCGTCCGTCATGACCCTGATGCGGCATGGTCAGCGCCAGCCAGACAGAGCCGGGAGCGGCTTGTGCGATCTCCGTCAGACGTACAGCAAAATCCGGATCATCTTCATCGGGAGCAAAGACTGCGATCTGAAACTGCCGCGCCCGAAACAGCAGATCGCCCCATTCAAGATGGCATTCTCCCTTGGCGACAGCGCGGTGTTTGCCATCCGTCAGCAGGCGGCACAATTGTCCATAGGCTGCGCGATCACGCGGATAGACGACCATGTCTGGCGTGCCGTCGATGAAGGAAAGGCGGCAGCCGATGAACAGACGGAAGTCGCATGTGTCGCGAATATCTTTCCACGCAGCATGGGCGCGAACCACACCGGCCAGCGTGTTGCGGTCAGCAATGCCGATACCGGACAGCCCGAGCGCGTGGGCTTGCAAGACCAGCTCCTGTGGATGCGATGCGCCACTCAGGAAAGAAAAGTTGCTGGCCACCGCCATTTCAAAATAGCGGGACATCACGCAAACAGCCCATGCAAAAACCAGCGCGGATGATTCAAGCCGTCAAAAAGCCCTTCGCGGAAAATCCAGAAGCGCTGGCCGTTATCATCCTCCACGCGGTAATAATCGCGCAGCTGCGGCACATCATGACCGATGGAAAGCCACCATTCCGGTTCGATCCGCTCCGGCCCTTCGGCAAGGCGCACATGATGACGCACACGCCGCCACAGGAAAAACGACGGCGGACTGTCGGGTACTTCTGCAATACTCTCTATTGGCTGCGGCGGACGAAACAGTTTGATTGGTCGCGCGGGCGGATCATCGGGAAGTGTTGGGCTGCTTTCATAATCGCCTTCGCTTTTGCGGATTTGCAGGGCAGGGCGCAGCCCAAAAGCACGTTCGGGAATATGCGTGTTGCGCGAGAAGGAAACCAGTACACGCTCCTGCCCCAGCCGCGCAGAAAGCCGGTCGATCAACTGGCTAAAGCCAGCTTCATCTTCTTCATGCTGATCAAGCCCTGTCTGGCGCTGGGCGATTGCTCCGCTGCGAAGTGCTGCCAGGCGCATCATGTCGAAGCCAAAACCGGCATCAAGCGGATCGGTGAGAGCCTTGAGCCGCTCCCGCGCCAGCCTGAGAAATACCCGATCTTCACGCAAAGGCTGGCCAGTTTCGATACGGATATGGCGCACCTCACCGTCGACACGGAAGAAGGATGCTTCGATCAGCAGCGCCCCTTTTCCCTCGACTTCAAGAAGTGCAAACAGCTCCTGCGCCAGTTCTTGCAGAATGTGTTCGACCAGCTCCATGGCGGTCACTGGTTCGGACAGGCGGCGTTCGGCAATGTTGAGCGGCACGATACGCAGGGGCGAAATCGGTGCGCGCTCCTGTCGTGCCAGCCGGTCAAGTTTGGTGGCAAGGTCGGTTCCAAAACGCGCAGTCAAGGCTGCGCGGGGCAGCGCCATCACATCGCCAATGCGCTTTAGCCCGGCGCGTTTAAGGCCCGTCTCAGCAGCCTCGTTCAGTTCAAGAGAGCTGATCGGCAGGCGTGGTAAAAAATGGTCGACACCAGCCTTGCTGAAGACGCCGCCGCGAGTTCCGCGCGCCAGAAGCCGTGCGGCAAAGCTGTTGTCAGCCATTGCCGCCTGTATGTTCAGGCCAGCACGTTCAATCCGCATGATTGCGTCCTCACGCATGGCAGCAAGCCCGCCAAAAAGATGTGCGCAGCCGGTGATGTCGAGCATCAGCCCATGCGGCTCGTCGAAGGCTATAAGCGGCGTGTAGCGTTCGCACGAATGGGCAAGACGCTTGAGCAACGCTGCATCGCGTTCTGGTGCGGCTGTTGCAACGTCAAGCCTTTCCACCCGCGCTCGCGCATCGGTCAGCGCCATACCGGGGAAAAGACCGAGCTTTGCAGCTGTAGCATCCACTGCCGTCAGGTGCAGCGCATTGGCCGTGCGCTCGGTGACGACAAGCGGCAGTTTTTCTGTGCCATCATGCTGAATGTTGTTGCGAAGCCGGTCGGTCGGCAGAAACGGAAACCAGAGGGCGAGGAACACGCGATCTGCCGTTCTGTTCGGCTGTTGCAAATTCAAGGGTTTCATTGTTCCATTCCATGATCCATTGCCCACAGGTGCCGTGTCGATTGCGTTCCAGAATTGCGGAAAAAACCGGCTTTCCGGGTGCATTCGCTCCGCTGGAGCGGGAGGATGCAGGCGCCACCCGCCAGCGGCTGACGGCAGCGCTCTGCACTCCTGTCCGGTGGCTCCTGAGCAGGATGACAGGCAAGTGTGCGGTTTCGGTTGCCAAAAGCAGGCGACGCGAGGCGGTCAGGTCGAGACATTTAGGCTGGCCGCTCACCGAGGCGACCACGCCGGAAATGAGGTTCGAAGCCTTGCCGCTTGCCTCTTCAAGCGCATCATTTGCTGCTTTTAAAACATCTTGAGCGGTGGGGCAGCGCACGATCAGCAGCCGTGACGGATTGATTCCGAAGGCATGAAGTCCCGGCGGATAAAGCCCGCCATATTCGCTTGAAGCGCTTTCTTCCTCAATCCAGATGATTGGTCTTCTTGAAGGGGATGCACGCAAAGCCATTGCCAGTGCGAAACCGGTAGCGGCCATATGTGCACCGGGGTTTTCAGCAAAAACCTCATGAAGTGCATCACCTCTCAGGCCATGCGGAAAAGCATCATCAGCTTCGGCAAGGCCGAGCGTGAAACTGCCTGCACGCCCGCAGCCTGTTCCGGTCTCGTCTGTAAAACTCGCCTGTGAGGCATTGCCTTCGATGGCCGTAACCATGCGCCGCAACGCCGTGATGTCGATGCCGCTCACGTTCAAAACCCTGTGTTTGTAAGGATGCAATTCCAGACGTAAACTGCTTCACGCTTTTATTGGAATGCTATTTGTTCACTTTATGTTCTAGTATTGAATCGAGTCCGCCAAGAGTCAAGCGGGATCAGCTGTGAGGATGTGTGGATAAGAAAAATGCTCCCTCTCAGATCGTGCTCTGAAAGGAAGCATCTATGGTCGTGGTTGATCAGATCAGGCGGCTTCTTTGAAAGGCACTCCCGCCAGTTGGGCGATATGGCCACCAAGATCGGTGCCAGCACCTGCTGCATTGACGGTATCAAAATAATCATGCCAACCGGTGGCGGTGATTCCGGCAATCAGCATGTCGAGAGCCATCTCATCCGGGAAGCGCCAAATCGCGAAAAAGCTCTGCTTCGGCGCATAAGGTTTGGTTGGGTCAACAGGACCCAGGGCCAGAGCCTCGATACCACGTTCGGCCAGACCGCCCATGCCAGCACCGACCTTTTCAAAGAAAGCCTGCCTGCCTTTAAGATCAAGTGCCAGCCAGCTTGCCTTGGGTGAATAGAGTTCTGCGAGATAATGGGTCATGTCGTTTCCGGGAAGTTATTTAGAAAAGGAACGGAGTGCGCGTTTGCAGATACGTGCAGTCGCGGGATTTGTGCTTGCTTCAAGACAGTCTGCGCAAAGCGCCTTGACCCATTCGGGTCGGCTTTTGGCCGCATCATTGAGCCAGTTGGCGACCGAATCCTGCACATAAGGTGCGGGATCGGCGCGAAGTGGTGTCAGAATTGACAAAGCCTTTTCAGGGGCTTCTTTCAGGCTTTTGATATGTGCCGACCAAACGCCACGCGGGCGGGTGGCTTCGCAGGCAAATCGCCGGATATAGGGGGACGGATCGGCAGTCCATGGCGTAAGCAGTTGGATCGTCTGGTCAATCTCAGAAGAAATATGCTCGCGAAGACCGAGCCATGCCCATTCGCGCACGCCAAAATGTGGATCATCTGCGAGTGGGCGTATGAGCTTCAGACGTTCTGAAAGAGAAAGGCTTTCTAACTGGCCGATGGCAAAACAGGCCCAGCCGCGCACAGTATCTGACGGATGAGCACTCAGAGAACCGATTGCTTGACCGCCAGTGCTTGCGAGCAAAAGCTGTGCTGCCAGCATCATGCGGCGTGAAATGCCAAGATCTTTGGCTTCATGCATTGTCTGCAAGGCATCCTGACCAATAGTCGGAAATGCGTTTTGCATGAGGCTCGCAAAGTCAATCGCCAGACATTCGGTCAGTACGGTCGTTTCAACCGTTCCGCTGTGTAACACAGAAAGTCGTTCGGCCGAGATATCGGAAATTTTCAGCGGCGATTTGCTCATGACTTTCGTCCCGCATCCGTGCGGCTGAAAATACGGCGCAGCAATGTGCTGAGCACCGCTTGTTCATCGGCGGAAAGATCGCTCATCAGGCTCGCAATCCATGTTGTATGTTCAACGAAAAGCTGTTGCGCCAATCGCGCTCCTTCGGATGTCAGCCTGATCGTCAGTTTGCGGCGATCCTGCGTGTCCGCATGGCGCTTGAGAAAGCCATCGCGTTCCAAGCCATCAAGCAGGCCGGTAATAGTCGCGCGTGTCACGCCAGCACGCTCTGAAAGCTCGTGTGGTGAAAGGCCATCAGGCGCATTCTGCAAAAGAAACAACAGAACAAACTTGCCTTCGGAAAGCTTGTGGGGGGCAAGCCTGTTGGCACAATCGTGGTCAATTGCAGCGGCAAGCGACAGGATTTCAAAACAGGTTTTCAGCGCGTCAGCAGACGGGCTGCTGCGGCGTTCCAGTTCACCCAGAAGGGCGTGATGTTTTTGCTCGATAATTTCCATATGTCGCCATATAGTATGGCGCCATACTAAAAGCAAATGGTTTAGATCGTCTGACTGAGATTGGATCGTCTTGATAGGCTTCGCTATACGGTTTATATATGTTTCATATATATCGAACTGGAAAGTATTATGGGTATCGTAAAAATCAGCGATGAACTGCATGAGGAATTGCGCAAGGCAAGTGATGTCATGTGCCGTTCGATCAATGCGCAGGCTGAATACTGGATGAAAATCGGTATGTTGGCACAGGCAAATCCGGAACTGTCCTTCAATGAAATCGTGCAGAGGCAGTTACGCGCGGCACAGGTCGAGCTTCCCGTTCTGGTGGTACAATCATCATGACAAAGACACCTGCCGAGGTGGAAAAAATGGCGGCTTCAGGCGCGCTGCTGGCGTCCGTTTTTACACTTCTCGATCATACACCGCTTGCTGGCCTGACTACGATGCAGGTCAATGATCTGGTCGAGGATTATATCACCCGCGAATTACAGGCGCGGCCTGCAAGCAAAGGGCAGTATGATTTTCCTTATGTGCTCAATGCCTCAAGGAATGAAGTCGTCTGCCATGGAATGCCATCAGATAGCGAAATCATCACCGATGGTGAGATCATCAATTTCGACATTACGCTTGAGAAGGACGGCTATATCGCTGATTCCAGCAAAACCTATATGGTCGGTGAAGTGGCTCCCTTTGCTTCGCGTTTGGTGCGTGTGGCCTATGAGGCACTATGGAAGGGTATTGCTGCCGTGCGTCCTGGCGCTACGCTGGGCGATATTGGCTATGCTATCGAGCGTCACGCAAAGCGTCATGATTACAGCGTGGTGCGTGAATATTGCGGCCATGGCATTGGTCGTGAAATGCATGAGGAGCCGCAGGTTCTGCATTTTGGCAAGCCGGGCACGGGTGAGCGTCTGCGTGAAGGCATGGTGTTCACCATCGAGCCGATGCTCAATCAGGGCACAGCCAAGGTAAAGACCGAAAAAGACGGTTGGACAGTTGTGACGCGCGATGGAAAATTGTCAGCGCAGTTTGAACATACCGTCGCTGTCACGTCGAATGGCGTGCGGGTGCTGACCTTACGTCCTGGTGAAGAAAAGCTGCTCGCAGCAATCAGAAATGCTGTCTGACATTATCAAATTTTGTCTGCCAGCAAGAGCACGAAGATAATCGTTCCGCCGATGCTCAATCCGCTTGCCAGAATGACTCCTATGATGACAGGCGCGAGTTTCAGAAAGGAAATATGAGGCGATATTTCCAGCTGAAAATTTGGCCGGATTTTTTCAGGCGTAAGACAGGTAATTTCGTAATCGCCGGGTATCGTGCATTCAAAATTACCAAGGGCATGAGAAGCATAGCCCTGCATATCCGTCCGTCTGACGCTGAAAAGAGAACGGCTTGTAGAACGATAGGCGATTGGCGTGTTGGTTGGATGTGACCTGATCGCAAACTGCGTCGAGAAATAAGCGGTTCCCGTCAGAACAGTCAGTGGGGGAAAGACGATGCTGACTGTGTACTGTCCCGCTTTTGGCAAATGAAAGACATGTGGCCGGCTGTCGGCTCTAAAGCGATGACGAATCGCTGGCATCATCACACCCCACAGAATGGGAATGCCGCGGGTCAGCAGATAAATCCCGAGCACAATGCAAAGAGGTGCTGCCAGATAGAGAAACACAGCTCATGCTCCGTTTGCGTTTTAAAAGAAAAAGCCCGCCGAAAGGCGGGCTTTTTCCGTGTTTAAAAAGCTTAGCGACGGTCGCGTGCAGCCAATGTGCGCAGACGAAGTGCATTGAGCTTGATGAAGCCCGCTGCGTCCTTCTGGTCATAGGCGCCCTGATCGTCTTCAAACGTCACGAGCTTGTCGGAATAGAGCGACTTGTCCGATTCACGACCGGTCACAATCACATTGCCCTTATAGAGCTTGAGTGTGACTTCACCTTCGACGTGACGCTGGCTGAGATCGATAGCAGCCTGCAGCATTTCGCGTTCTGGCGAGAACCAGAAACCGTAATAGATGAGTTCCGCATAGCGTGGCATCAGCTCATCCTTGAGGTGCGCCGCACCACGGTCGAGCGTGATCGATTCGATGGCGCGGTGTGCAGCCAACAGGATCGTGCCACCTGGCGTTTCGTAGACGCCGCGCGATTTCATGCCGACGAAGCGGTTTTCAACGAGGTCAAGACGACCAATGCCGTTGTCACGGCCATAATCATTGAGCTTGGCAAGCAGCGTTGCAGGCGACAGACGTTCGCCATTGATCGAAACAGCATCACCCTTTTCAAAGCCAATCTTGATGATGGTTGGTGTATCCGGGGCGGTTTCTGGCGAAATCGTGCGCATATGCACATATTCAGGCGCTTCGATCGCCGGATCTTCCAGAACCTTGCCTTCAGACGAAGAGTGCAGCAGGTTTGCGTCAACCGAGAATGGCGCTTCGCCCTTCTTGTCTTTCGCAACCGGAATCTGGTGCTGTTCAGCAAATTCGAGCAGATGCGTGCGGCTCTTGAACGACCAGTCGCGCCATGGAGCGATGATCTTGATGTCCGGGTTCAGCGCATATGCGGAAAGCTCGAAGCGAACCTGATCATTGCCCTTGCCGGTCGCGCCGTGCGCAATTGCGTCAGCGCCGGTCTTCTTGGCGATTTCAATGAGGTGCTTGGAGATCAGCGGACGGGCAATCGAGGTGCCGAGCAAATAGACGCCTTCATAGACGGCGTTGGCGCGGAACATCGGGAAGACGAAATCGCGCACGAATTCTTCGCGCACATCCTCAACGAAGATTTCCTTGATGCCCAGCATTTCGGCCTTCTTGCGTGCTGGTTCAAGTTCTTCGCCCTGGCCGAGATCGGCGGTAAAGGTGACGACTTCTGCGTTAAGCTCAGTCTGCAACCATTTCAGGATGATCGAGGTGTCGAGACCGCCAGAATAGGCGAGAACGACCTTTTTAACGTCTTTCAGCTTGCTCATAGTTCACTTCCGTCTGAGATGCGATTGTGGCCCAAAGGGCCGTAGAACAGGATGTTGCAGTTCTTTTATCAGTTGCTAAGCGGCGCGCAAGCCGGATGGTACTTTGTCAGCGAAAAGAAAGCCTCATCTGCCATTATGGACAGTCTTGACTGTCACTTTGATTTGTAACTATAAAAGTTACATGATTAAGTCTGGCAATCCATTTACCGATCCGCAGCTCGTAGCACGTTACGCAGAAGGGCCGCCGAAAGCTGTACCGGGTTTTCGGGATATGCAGCGCATGACGCGTTTGCTGCTTGCCGAAACCGTGTCCGATACTGCAAGCATTCTGGTGTTGGGTGCGGGCGGTGGTCTTGAACTCAAGCTCTTTGCGGAAAATCACCCGCATTGGACCTTTGAAGGTGTCGACCCTTCCGCAGAAATGCTTCAATTGGCGCGGCAAAACCTTGGCACCAATGCAGCTCGTGTGAACTTCCATGAAGGCTATATCGATAGCGCAGCTCTCGGGCTATTTGATGGAGCAGTCTGTTTGCTGACTATGCATTTTCTGGATGAGAGAACGCGCAAACAAACTCTTTCCGACATCCATTGCCGCTTGAAACCCGGCGCACCATTTATCATGGCACATTTCAGTTTTGAGCAGGCCAGCGCTGATGAGCGCGCTTTGTGGCTTTCACGCTATTCTGCCTTTTTGAATGATTCCGGTGTCGATATGGCAAGTGCAGTAAAAGCCGGTACAGCGATCAATGAGCGTTTGCATATTCTTACGCCGCAACAGGATGAGGCGCTGATGCGTGGTGCGGGCTTCAAGGATCTGAGCCTTTTTTATGCATCTTTCACCTATCGCGGATGGGTTGCCTACGCATAAATAAGGGACGCTGAGGCGGCTAAAAGAATCCTATGGCGGCGCAATTGAATTCGCGTTAGCTTGCCGCGAATTCTCGGAGTGCCTTTCGATGTCTTTTCTGACAAACCTGACCTTCATTCCCGAATGGACCATCTTCGTCCAGTTCGTGATCGCTACTGCAATTTTATCCATCACCCCCGGCCCGGACATGACGCTTTTTGTCGGTCGTGCGCTTTCTGAGGGCAAGGCCGCTGGTTTTGCCTGTATGGCAGGCGCAAGCACCGGCATTGTCGTGCATACGAGCATGGTAGCACTTGGGCTTTCAGCGCTCATCCTCGCTTCGCCTGCAGCCTTCACCGCATTGAAGGTGGTGGGTGCGGTCTATCTCGTTTGGCTTGCAGTACAGGCCATCCGCAAAGGTTCGGCATTTTCACCGGAAAAGAATGGTGGCAAGAAGCACACGTTGGTTCAGAACTGGGCGACCGGACTTGGCATCAACCTGCTCAATCCGAAGATCATCCTGTTCAACATGACCTTCCTGCCGCAGTTCGTTTCGGCACATGATCCTCATGCGATGGGAAAGCTGTTCTTCCTTGGCCTGTCCTTCATTCCGCTGGCACTGCCTTTCACCATTCCAATGGTAGTTGCAGCCGACAAGTTCGCCGGTCTTCTCAAGAAGAACCCAACTGTTACGCGAATTGTCGATTGGCTTTTTGCGGGCGTCTTCTCGGCTTTTGCGCTGAAGATCATCACCGCACAGGCAAAGTGAAATTACGCAGCCGGTCCGTTAGAGCGCGTTTTGATCTGATTGGATCAGATCAGCGCTCTAACTTATTTTTTTACCGCGCATCTTTGTCCGAAAACCGCTTCACACTTTTCGGGATGCGCTCTAAAAATCGCCCGGCGTTGCGACCGGCAATCAGCCAGTAGACGAAGCCGCCGACAATGCCTGAACATGCAAAGGCGCCGGTCAGAAGAGCGATACTTGCAGCAATCCGTTGATCAGCGACAGCAAGTAGCGATCCAGCGCCCACTCCCAGCAGGCCAATCACAAGTCCGCCAATGCAATAGGGCAGGGATGATTTCCAGCCACGCACTTCGCTGATCACGATCAGCACCACTGCCGGGAAAAAGCTGAAACCACCCGCCATTGTGGCCAGTACAGGGCCACCTATCAGAACCGCCGCATAAAAGCCGGTCATATCCCAGGCGTCGCGAATCTCGTTGAAAACATCCTGAAAGAACGGATCGGAAAGCGCATAACCGAGCACATCGATCTGGCTATACAGAATGGCCGCCAGAAAGAATCCGGCGGCCAGAACGGCTAAGCAATAGCCGAAAACAATAACAACAAAACGCGAGATATAATCGAACGTATCAGTCAACCGCGCTTAGTCCTCGTAAATTACTCACCGTGTCCGGCGATCATCATCGCTTCAAGCGCCAGACGTTCTGTCTTGCGCATACGTTCTGATTCCGACTTCAATTGACCACAGGCCGCCAGAATATCGCGGCCGCGTGGCGTGCGGATCGGTGAAGCGTAGCCTGCCGCATTCACATAATCGGCGAAGCGTTCAATATGTTCCCAGTCGGAGCACTGGTAGTTGGTGCCCGGCCATGGGTTGAACGGAATGAGATTGATCTTGGCTGGAATACCGCGCAGCAGCTTCACCAGCAGCTTGGCGTCTTCCATGCTGTCATTGATGTCCTTGAGCATCACATATTCAAAGGTGATGCGCTTGGCATTCGACAGGCCTGGATATTCACGGCAAGCCTTGATCAGCTGTTCCAGCGGATATTTCTTGTTGATCGGCACCAGAAGATCGCGCAGTTCGTCGCGCACGGCATGCAGCGAGATCGCCAGCATCACGCCGATTTCTTCGCCGGTGCGATAGATTTCCGGCACAACACCAGAGGTCGAAAGCGTGATACGACGCTTGGAAAGTGCCAGCCCATCACCATCGGATGCAATCAGGAGAGCCTTCTTCACTTCCTCGAAGTTATAAAGCGGCTCACCCATGCCCATCATGACGATGTTGGTGACCTTGCGGCCCTCAGCAGGCACGATAGCGCCATCCGGTGTGTCGGTATCCGGGAAATCACCAAGACGATCACGCGCGGTCAACAGCTGCGCCAGAATTTCTTCTGATGTCAGGTTGCGAACCAGCTTCTGTGTGCCAGTGTGGCAGAAGGAGCAGGTAAGTGTGCAGCCAACCTGAGAAGAAATGCAAAGCGTGCCGCGGCCTTCTTCAGGAATATAAACGCATTCGATTTCGACAGGGCGCCCGGCACCGCGTGGTGGGAAGCGGAACAGCCATTTGCGCGTTCCATCCTGCGAGATTTGTTCTTCAACCACTTCCGGGCGCGCAATAGTGAAATGCTGCGCCAAAAGAGCGCGCAGATCCTTGGAAATGTTGCGCATATCAGCAAAGTCGGAAACGCCGCGCACGTATAGCCAGTGCCAGAGCTGCGCAATGCGCATCTTGACCTGCTTTGGCAGAACGCCAACCTTGATCAGCTCATCAGCCATTTCCTCGCGCGACATGCCTATGAGCGACGGCTTCTGCTCCATGTTTGCGCGCACATGGCGGGCAAGCTGGTCGCGCGTATCATCAATGGTTAAGTCGAACGAAATGGACATCTGTTTTCAACTGTTGAGGACGCCGCATAAAGCGCGCCGGTAAATCTAGAGCATGTCTCCCGAAAGTGGGAACCGGTTCCGGGATGAAGACATGCGTAAAAACAAAAGCTTAAAACGTGTCGCCCGAATCTGATTGAACGCGACATGCTTTAGCGATTGCATGGATATATGGGCTCGTTCATTTGAAATGCGAGCCCTTTGCGCGCGCTCATAGCACACAATATTCGATCCGTCATCCCGCAGTGTTTCGCGGCAGGCATGCATAAGTGACAATACAACATCAAAAAGAAAAGCCGGAGCGGAGCCCCGGCTTAATAATTTAACTCGAACCGATTGGCTTATTTGCACTTCTGAATGGCTGCGAGCGCTGCCGAAATGCCCTTGAGCGAATAGGTGTAATTGGTCTTGGTGCCGCGCTTGGACTGTGCCTGCACCTTCATGTCCGAACCGCCGCGCATTGCTGCGATCAGCTGTGGCTCTTCCGCGGCATTTTCCATCCAGCCGGATTTGCCATTGACGAACATCGTGAAATTGCGGTTGCCAATGGTCACGATAACCTTGGCATTGGCATTTGCATTCAGCTCATAACCGGCCATGAACTGTGGTTCAAAGCTGACGTTCTGTCCTGGCTTCTGGCTCACGAGGAAGAAGTTATCGCCATGATCAACGTTAGCCGGCGCTTTCTGCGTCGGAACGGACAGGACATAGCAAACCTTGCCATTGCCTGACTGATAGCTATAGGCGCCCCAGGCGTCGAACTGCTTAATCTGGGTCGGTGTCTGGGCGAGTGCCGAACCCGCCATTGCAATCGTAAACACCGAAGCCGCGACGATCGATTTTCCAAGCATGGTTTTTTACCGGTTCTCTTTCGTTTGCTTCAAAGTCGAATATCGGGATGTCGCCGTTCATCACGCCGTCCCGTTTAGTGACCCTTAATGTGCCTTAATCTGGGTTACCAAACGGTGAAGTTTTGAAAGAAAACTTGAACGAGTAGACCTAAGTCCCCGCGATCCCGTTGCCAACTTCATCCAAAAGAAAGCGGCAAGAGTTTGTCATATTGCGTCAATGCACGATGATCGTGATGTCGCCCCATAACAAAGCTGTGAAGGGGCGAAGCCGCTTTAAGCAGCCTCACCGTCGTCGCGAAGAGCCTCACGGGCTGCGATTCTATGGGCGGGCGTTATATGTGTGCGAACAGCAGTCAATGCCGCCATGAGCACTGCAATGTCATCGGTGAAACCAATGCCAACGAGCATATCGGGGATGACATCGAAGGGCAGAACGAAATAGGCAAGTGCTGCCATCAGTGTCATGCGCACACGCGTCGGCGTGTTTTGGTCGAGCGCGCAATAATAGGCGGCCACAACCTCATCCATAAACGGAACCATGCGACCGGCACGACGTGCGGTCTTCCAGAATCCTTTTTTCACCCGTTCGCTGCGATCATTGAAATCGCCTTCATTGCCGGGCTCCAGGATTTCATCAATCTTGACGCTATCCATGTTTGGGCAATCTCCAGTAAGCCGAATGCAGGGCCACAATAGCATTGGAAATGGGAATATTGCATCCAGCTTTCAAGTCGGAATGCATTTCCTGCATGAACCGTCAGCTACAAAAAGCCTCAGAAATCAACAAAATATGGATTCGAGAAAAATCGGGTTTCGGCCTGATTTGCCTGCGTGACCGAGCTTAAAGCATGTCGCGGAAAAGTGGGAACCGGTTTTCCGATAAACACATGCATAAAAATGAAGAGATAGAGCGAACGCGGTAGCTAGGATTAAGCGCGACATGCTCTGGTTGATTGGAGAACCTTGATGCATTTCACCGGCTATGGCAAAAATTTTGTGCGCAGTGACCGGTCAAGCCAGTTCTATCGCGGCCATCAGCTGGCGGCGGCTCAGGACATTAGCGATCATGTCACCATCGATGTGAAGGATGGCATTTGCTACGACATCACCGCCTATATGCGTTTTCTGCTGGGGGCAGGTATTTCCGAGCACACGTTACGCGGCACGTCGGGCCAAAACTGGATTCCGCTGCTGAATTTCAAAGCCGGTGAATTGTGGAACGGCTATTCGGCGCTTCCATACGGGCGGGCGATTGGCTTCTACGACGTGAAAGCGGGCCACATTTTTCATTCAGCCGTTGCGGTCGGTGACATCTACATTCGCAGCATCAATGGCGGAACGCTCGGTCAGAACTGGAGTGATCGTATCGATCTAACCAAAGCGCTCCCTTATATGGGACGAAATCGCGAGGGCAATTTCACGCATCAGAAGAAGCCGATAATCGTTTATATTTCAAAAGTTTGATCGTTCTAAATCAGCGCATTCATCTTGCGAGCAAGCTCGATGTCCAACTCGGTGATTCCGTTCTCGCTGTGGGTCGATAGCGTGACATCGACACGATTATAGACATTGAACCATTCGGGGTGATGGTCAAGCTTTTCGGCATAAAGTGCTGCTCGGGCCATGAAGCCGAACGCCGCGTTAAAGTCCTTCAATTTAAAACTTTTGCTGATTGCTTCGCGGTCATCGGCCTTCTGCCAGCCATTCAGCTCGCCAAGTGCCTGTTTCAGTTCGTCATCAGTCAGCCTGTTGCGTGCCATTGTCTTTTGCCTATGTTGTTGGCTATTCAGCTCTAACTTATCATAGCCGCGAGAGTTCCGTGACCCAATCAGCCCCGACCAGTATTCTATTTGTCTGTGCAGGCAATATCTGCCGTTCGCCGCTTGCGGAAGGCGTGATGGCTCAGGTTCTGGCTGAGCGTCGCATTAATCATGTGCTGATCGATTCGGCTGGCACAAATGGCTACCACACCGGCGAAGAGCCGGATGATCGTTCGATCCGTATTGCTGCGAAACATGGCCTCGATATTTCCGAGCAACGCTGCCGCCAGCTGACGCCGGGCGACTTTACGCGTTTTGATCTCATCCTTGGGATGGATCGCTATAATATGCGCATGATTGCTCAAAGGCAGCCTGCAAATGCAAGCGCTCGTATCGGGCTTTTCACCGAAATTGCAGAAGGAAAAGCCGTTGAAATCCCCGATCCTTACTATGGAGATATCGGGGATTTCGAACAGGTTTACCGGATGGTTCTGGCCTCATCAAAGGCGCTTGCCGACCAGTTCTGGCGTGATATGGCCATCAAAGGCCAGGCTTCCTCGACAACATAGGGTCCGCCGCCGACCGAATCGCGTGAGGACATCAGCACGAAGCGCCCTACCTTGAACGGCATTGTTGAGAAATTACCTCTTGATGAGAGATAATGCACGACATCCGCAATGTGCGGATTTCGCAGCCGTGCCAAAGTCACATGGGGTGTGAATTTACGCGGATCGGCGGGAATGCGAAGCCGCTGGCAAATGCGTTCGATTTCGCCTTGCAATGCGTTGAGTTCAGGCGAGGGGGATACGCCCGCATAGATGCTGTGCGGCTTCTTGGAACCGAAAGCATCGACGCCTGACAGGTTGAGCATGAATTCGGGGCGCCGCACGCGATCAAGCGCATTGGCAACCTCGTCGGCCACATGGCCTTCCACATCTCCGATAAAACGCAGGGTTATGTGGTAATTTTCGACATCAATCCAGCGTGCGCCGGGGAGGCCGCCTCGTAATAACGAGAGCGAAAGCGCGGCGTCGCGCGGGATTTCGAGGGCAGTAAAGAGACGCGGCATAAAGCATCCTCCTCGAATCGTTCTGCGCCAGAGCGTCGTGTGGTCTAAGCCACGGGAGGACGCTCTGAGTTAGAGTGCCTATGCATCGATCATCAGAAAAACGAATCTTCTTCCCTTACCGATGCAACTCTCAGCGAATCATTCTTCGCTGTTCTGAGCAAGCTGTTTATGCCTCCTGATTGTGTCAGCCGCCCGATGTCCCCGTCTTTTGTTCAGCTTTCAGGGTTTTCTCGATCACCGGCATGAAATTGGTGACCATTGTTTCAACGCCCTTTTCATTCGGATGCATTCCGTCTTCCAGCAGTAGCCCCTTTTGCGTGGCAACGCCGTCGAGGAAGAATGGATAAAGCGGCACGCCATATTTCTGTGCAAGCTTCGGGTAAATCGGGTTGAATTTCTCGGCGTAATCCTTGCCCATATTGGGTGGTGCCATCATGCCTGCAAGGATAACGGAAATGCCGCGTGTCTTGAGGCGCGACAGCATTTCATCGAGATTTTTCTCGGTAATGTCGGGGGAAATACCGCGCAGCGCATCATTGGCACCCAGTTCCAGGATGACCAGATTGGTGCCATCTGGGATCGACCAGTCAATGCGTGCAAGCCCGCCGGTGGTGGTGTCGCCAGACACGCCGGCATTCTCGATGCTGACTTCATAACCCTTGGCGTCCAGCGCTTTTTCAAGCTGCTGCGGGAAGGCGGCGTTAGAAGGCAGAAGATAGCCCGCCATCAGACTGTCGCCAAAGCCAACGATCTTGACCTGTGCAAGCTGTTCGGTCGGCAAAGCATCTTCAAGACCGGTCGGATCTTCCTGCGCACGCGCACCGGTAGCAATAAAAGACGCAGCTATGACAAAAATCGATAGCCATACCGGGATCGAGAGTTTGAAACGCATCGTTAGCAACCCATATCTAGCAAAGGCGGGCAAATCGCCCAGAGGACTTCTCTTCAATTTCTGGCGCAAAACAAGTTCAAATTTGTGGCGCGCTCGGGCCTTGAATATTCATATAGGAAGAAAAACGCGTGACGGAACAGGTGACTTCGCTAAATCATGGCCCGATCATCGAGCTTGAGAATGTTCATCTGACTCTGGGACATGCGGCATCATCCGTACATGTGCTCAAAGGCGTCTCGCTTTCAATTGCCCAGGGGATGTCTGTTGGCATCGTCGGTCCGTCGGGATCAGGCAAATCCACACTTTTGATGGTTCTGGCCGGTCTTGAGCATATAGATCAGGGAACGGTCAAGATTGCCGGTGAAACCATCAGCCAAATGACCGAGGATCAGGCCGCCGCTTTTCGTGGCGCTAACATCGGTATCGTTTTCCAATCCTTCCATCTCATCCCGAATATGACGGCCTTGGAAAATGTCGCCGTCCCTCTGGAGCTTGCCGGGCGCAAGGATGCCTTTGAGGTGTCCGAACGTGAATTGCGCGCTGTTGGTCTTGGCGAACGCCTAACGCATTATCCGTCAGAACTGTCGGGTGGTGAACAGCAGCGCGTGGCTATTGCTCGTGCGCTTGCGCCAAGCCCGAAAATCCTGATTGCCGATGAGCCAACGGGCAACCTCGACACGGCTACAGGTCGTCAGATTGCAGATTTGCTGTTTTCCAAGCAGCGTGAGAACGGACTGACCATGGTGCTGGTTACGCATGATCCATCGCTTGCCGCCCGATGCGATCAGGAAATTCCGGTGCGTTCCGGCCGTATTGAGGAGCCCGTCCGAAAAGAGCCGGCCCTTGAAACAGTGGTGGCTGGCGAATGAGCAGGCCGATGAGCAAGTTTGCTTCCTTCTCTCTCGCTCTCCGCTTTGCATTGCGTGAAATGCGTGGCGGGCTTTCCGGGTTTTATATCTTCCTGGCCTGCATCGCGCTGGGCGTCGCAGCGATTGGTGGCGTGAATTCTGTTGCACGTTCCGTCAGCACAGGGATTGCAGCCGAAGGCCAGAGTATTCTTGGCGGCGATGTCAGCTTTGCGCTCAATCAGCGCGAGGCGAGTGCCGACGAACGCGCTTTCATAGACCAGCAGGGCAAGGTTGCCGAGAGCGCCACGATGCGCTCCATGGCACGTATGCCGGATGGCTCCGATCAGTCGCTGGTTGAAGTGAAGGCGGTTGATGCCGTCTATCCGCTTTATGGTGCATTAAAAGTTGTGCCTGAGCTTTCGCTTGAAGACATGACGAAACAGCAGAATGGCGCCTATGGCGCCGCTGTCAGTCAGGATTTTCTCAACCGCATGGGCGTTCAGCTTGGAACGAAAGTTTTGCTTGGTTCTGAAACTTTTGAGCTGCGTGCATTGATCGAAAGCGAACCCGACCTTCTGTCGTCGGGTTTTAATTTTGCGCCGCGTTTTCTGGTTTCGATGGATGGCCTTCGTGCGTCTGGGTTGATCCAGCCCGGAAGCCTTGTCGATCATATCTATAAGGTGGCATTGCCGGATGGTGCGCCCGATTCCGCAATTGCTGAGCTTCGCACCCGTGCAGCCGCAGATTTTCCGGATGCAGGCTGGAATATCCGCTCACGCAACAACGCAGCCCCGGCGCTGACCGCAAATATCGAACGCTTCTCGCAGTTTCTCACACTGGTGGGCCTGACGGCGCTTATTGTTGGTGGCGTTGGTGTCGCAAATGCTGTGCGTGCCTATCTTGATGGCAAGCGCGGCGTGATTGCGACTTTTAAGTCATTGGGTGCACCTGCACGTTTTGCAGTGCTGGTCTATCTCGTGCAGATCATGGTGATCGGCCTTATCGGCATCGTTCTAGGTTTGGTGCTTGCCGCGATCATTCCATATGCTGCCGCTTTGGCGCTCGCCAATTATCTGCCCGTTGCAGGTGGCGGCGGCTTCTTCCCGCAAGCGCTTGCTTTGGCGGCAGTTTTCGGTCTCATCACGACGCTTGCCTTTGCGATTATCCCGCTTGGTCGGGCGCGTGAAATTCCGGCAACCGCGCTATTTCGCGAACAGGGCTTTGAACAACGCGGATTACCGCCACTTCTTTATCTAACGCTCGCTGTTTTGCTGATTGCTGTTTTGGCAGGCTTGGCACTTTACGTCGCTTATGATCGACGGATTGCTGCGATCTTCATCATATCATCGATTGCAGCCTTTGGTGTTTTGCGGCTGGTCGCGGACGGTATCCGTTGGCTGGCGCGTCGAGCGCCGCGCACGCGTTCGACAGCAGTTCGGCTTGCAGTTGGCAATATTTATCGCCCTGGCGCGCTGACACCATCCGTGGTGCTTTCGCTGGGGCTTGGCCTTACGCTGATGGTGGCGATTGCGCTCATTGATGGTAATCTGCGGCGTCAGGTGACGGAGAATATTCCGGCACAGGCCCCGGACTTTTTCTTTGTCGATATTCAGAACAATGACATCGGTGATTTCACCAAGCTTGTGAGCGGCATTGTCCCGGATGGCAAACTCACCTCCGGTCCGATGCTGCGCGGTCGTATCGTCGCTTTTAACGGCACGAATGTTCGTGACATGACCATTCCACCGGAAGCAGCATGGGTGCTGCGTGGCGATCGTGGCATTACCTTTGCTGACAAAGTTCCAGAAAACTCGACACTGACCGAAGGCGAATGGTGGCCGGAGAATTACTCCGGCGAGCCGCTTGTTTCTTTCGCAGAACGTGAGGGCAAGGAACTGGGGCTGAAGCTTGGCGATACGGTCACGGTCAATGTTCTTGGCCGTAACATCAATGCCAAAATTGCAAGCTTCCGGCAGTTGCAATGGGAAACGCTGGCGATGAATTTCGTCATGGTTTTTTCGCCGAACACTTTTGCCGGTGCGCCTGCCACATGGCTAGCAACGCTTACAATTCCTGATGGTCAGAAGAACCTGGCGCCCGATGTCCTGCGACAGGTTACAAAAACCTGGCCAGCGGTTACGACCGTCAGCGTGACTGATGCGCTTGATGTGGCGAATGATCTTATTAGCCAGCTTGCAACAGCAATTCGCGCTGCTGCATCCATCGCTCTTGCAGCTTCTGTTCTGGTGCTGGGCGGTGCTCTGGCTGCTGGTAATCGCGCCCGTGTTCATGATGCGGTTGTGCTGAAAACGCTGGGTGCCACGCGCGGCACGCTGATTGCAGCCTATATTGTTGAATATATGCTTCTGGGCCTTGCAACAGCGGTGTTTGCGCTGGTCGCAGGTGGTGTTGCTGGCTGGTATGTGGTGGTTGAAGTCATGAAGCTGAAGGCGCAGTTCTTGCCGGACGTCGCGCTGATGACGGTGGCTGTGGCACTCGTTCTAACCGTTGGATTCGGTCTGGCCGGCACATGGCGCGTGCTGGGTGAGAAGCCTGCAACCGTGCTCCGAACCATATGAAGCATTTGTAACCTTGCAGCTTAAATTCGCTTAAGCCCTTGGATCGCATGGATAATGCGATCCAGTTTTCAAGTCGTTTATCACGATTTTTTACAGCTGGTACTTGTGTGAGAACGCTAAAATCCCCATAATAAAACGCAGGCATGCTGGGGTCCCGCCAGCGGCGCCTGGGAGCGGCTCGAAATGAGCCTGACCCCGACACCGGACGGGACAACGCAAAAGGATTTAAGTCATGGCTGACTTTCGCAATATTCAGGCACAGCAGAGGCCGGTAGGTGGCGCTCGCGTTGGTGCTGACATCGATCAGGGCCTCCGCAGCTATATGCTCGGCGTCTACAACATGATGGCAATTGGTCTGGTTGTTACAGGCCTTGCTGCTTTGGCTGTCTCATCGCTGGCAACCACAACCGATCCGTCGGCAGCTGTTGCACAGCTTGCAAACGGCAAAATGCTCACCTCACTTGGTGCAGCACTTTATACATCTCCGCTGCGCTGGGTGGTTATGCTCGCTCCGCTCGCAGCCGTATTCTTCCTGAGCTTCCGCATTGAGCGTCTGTCGGTTTCGACCGCTAACGCCGTGTTCTGGGGCTATGCAGCTCTCGTCGGTCTGTCGCTGTCGTCGGTCTTCCTGGTCTTTACCGGCCAGAGCATCGTTCGCACCTTCTTCGTAACGGCTGCTTCGTTCGGCGCATTGTCGCTCTATGGTTACACAACCAAGCGCGACCTGTCCGCAATGGGCTCGTTCCTGATGATGGGTCTGTTCGGCCTGATCATCGCTTCGGTCGTTAACATCTTCCTCGGCTCCACCGCGCTGCAGTTTGCAATCTCGGTGATCGGCGTTCTGATCTTCGCAGGTTTGACCGCTTATGACACGCAGTCGATCAAGGAAATGTACTTTGAAGGTGATTCTGCGGATTCGCAGGGCCGCAAGGTTGTTATGGGCGCGCTGCGTCTGTACCTCGACTTCATCAACATGTTCATGTTCCTGCTTCAGTTCATGGGCAACCGTGACTAAGAGCATGTCTCCCAAAAGTGGGAACCAGTTTTGGGATAAAGACCTGCTGAGAAGATACTAAACGAAGAATACGTGAGGGCAGCGGCAACGCTGCCCTTTTTGCTTTTCAAGCGGGCAGCCCGGAGTCATGCTGGACGGGCAATTTTAACTGAGTCTTGGCCTCCAACATGCCCCATATCCGCGATTTCAAGCCCACTGATATTGAAGCCATCACGATTATCTACACGGAAGCTGTGCTGAACGGTTCCGGTTCTTACGAGATCGAGCCGCCCACCATTGAGGAAATGGCACGGCGCTTCGACATCTTTGTCGAGCAGGGCTTTCCAATTCTTGTTGCAGAAGAAAATGGACTGGTCTTGGGCTATGCCTATATCAGCTATTTTCGAACCCGCCCGGCTTATCGCTGGCTTGCGGAAGATTCGATCTATATCGCACCCGATGCCAAGGGGAAGGGCGTCGGCAAGCTTCTGCTTGGCGAACTCATCCAGCGTGCGACAGCATTAGGCTTCAGGCAGCTGCTGGCGGTAGTTGGTGATGGTGAGCACAATATCGGCTCTGTGAAGCTGCATGAGAGCTTGGGATTTATCCATTGCGGACGAATCCAGGGCTCAGGCTTCAAGCATGGGCGCTGGCTTGATACGGTCCTCATGCAGCTGTCGCTCAATGGAGGTTGCACTGTTGACCCCGGCGAGATGCCGCTGGCTTAATTATCAACCAGCTTCAGGCTCTTATCGAAAACGCGGAGCACACGTTCAAGCTCGTGTCCGCGTTTCATAATCAGACCGCTTGCAGATATCACAGAATAGGCACCCTGCTTCTGGGCAAGCTTTGGATTTTTCTCGACGCGGAAAAGCGGGACCTCGCTCGCACGGCGGAAAATAGAGAACACCGCTCTGTCTGCGAGATGGTCAATCGCATAGTCGCGCCATGCACCTGTCGCGACCATGCGGCCATAAATATTGAGGATTTTGCCAAGCTCGTGTCGGTCGAAGCTGACGGTCGGAGCAGGCGGTTTTATCTGCCCTAGAGGAACAACTTTGGGCGATGCCGAAGGATGGGAAAGCGAATGAGAGGACACATCCTCGTTCGCAGCGCTTGGTCTATCCATGTCCTTCCTTTCGTCGCCGACATTGATTGTAAAGGAAACGCGGGAACACCGATCAAATCAGCTCATGACAGTAAGGTGATGCTTTTGTAAAATGATTGCAAGTCCATGAAGCTTCTATGGCAGCTTCTGCCAAGCTTATCCTATAAAAATAGGTCCCAATTTATTGTATATTAGCTGATCACGAAAAGAGAATGCTTGTTCTCAATGGTGATTGTTAGCCACATTTTGGCCTTGTCAACTTCGCATTCCGGCCTGATTATGACGTCAGCATCTACACGTTGCCTGAGACGGTTCGGTTCGGGTATGTCCGACCCCAAGCCCCCCGCCCAAAGGACTGCCCGAACCGAACCAACCTTTACTGGCCTACAGCGTAATTCCTTAAACTTGAACCAGTTTAAGGTAAAAGATTGCCGTAAATATAAAGTGTTAGAGCGACCTTTGTGCGACCAAGAGGGCGCACTGCGCGTTAGCCACTCAGACAGATGCAACGCTTCCTAAAAATCAAAGATTTTACGTATTCACCAAGCATGGATTGTGTCTGCCCAGGAAGTCTACAGACCTAGCCGATCTTCCTGTTTGAAAATAGCTGCACCGTGAATCTGGCCAAGAGCATTGTCGCTTTTGCTTTCCTGCAGTACGACCGCACAGCCGGTCACGTCTTTGCGCGTGAGTTCTGAGGCAGGCAGCTCAATCTTCAGAGCTTTGCCATCCCACATGCCGATTGTATTGATGTCAGTCACGGTGTTGCGATAGGTGACTGACTGCCCGGCGTTCTCACCCTTATCAATCGGGATTGTCACTGAATCGCGCAGGTAAAACATTACCACATGAACGGGCTTTGCAGGCTTTTTGCCTGCCGCTATCTCGATAGACAGGCGACCGTCATCAAGCTTCTTGATACTAACGGGGACATTGAGCTTGCTCGCCGCAATATGCTGCTTAACAACCTCGGCATCGCCGCCATTCATTTCCGATGCGCCATTTACGATCGCTTGAGGCGTGTAGACCATCTTCGCATTGAACGAATTGCGATAGGCATTCTGGCGATCTGTATTGTCCTGAGAAGCTAGCGTATCGCGCCAGCCCATATAATCCCAGTAATTGACGTGGAATGACAGCGCGAGCACGTTTGCATCATCGGCGTATTTCGCCAAATTCTTGTCAGCCTGTGGGCAGGATTTACAGCCCTGACTGGTATAAAGCTCAAGAACCGAAGTTCGCGTGCTGCTATCTTGGGCCTTTGCCACCCCATGCATGGATAGACACCCGGTGAAGGCCAAACCCAGCGCGGCACAAACACCGCGCAAGCCGGGAACGTATTCACCGGAAAGCCATGTATTTGTCCCTTGGAAGGGCGAATGGAAGGTCACTTTGGGTTCATCCTGCAATAATTGACGCTGACATCTATTATGTAGGAATTACGACGATCAATAGGAATTCACGTTGCAGTGAGATTTGCAGGCAATGTGTTTCTTTTATCTCACTGTCACAATCTATGGAAAAGCCGCCGAATTGCTCCGGCGGCTTTTTATTTCCACGATTTCGCTGATTAAGCAGCGAGATCGCGCAGAACGGTCTGCAAAATGCCACCATTCTTCATGTAGTCGAGCTCGTCCAGCGTATCGATACGGCAGATGAGCGGAACCTTCTTCACCGTGCCATCGGCATAGGTGATGGAAGCTTCAACCTTCTGGCGCGGGCGTACATCGGCAAGGCCTTCGATGGAGACGATTTCATCGCCCTTCAGACCGAGCGTCTGCCAGCTTGTGCCTTCCTCGAAGACGAAAGGCACAATGCCCATGCCAACGAGGTTGGAGCGGTGAATACGCTCAAACGACTGTGCAATCACCGCCTTGACGCCAAGCAGGTTAGTGCCCTTTGCAGCCCAGTCACGCGACGAACCGTTACCATATTCTACGCCTGCGAAGACGACGAGCGGAACACCATCGGCCTTGTACTGCATGGCAGCATCATAGATCGAGGTTTCTTCCTTCGACGGGTAGTGGATGGTGTAGCCGCCTTCACGACCGTTTTCGCCAAGCATGTGGTTGCGAATACGGATATTGGCGAAGGTGCCGCGCATCATCACTTCATGGTTGCCACGACGCGTGCCGTACTGGTTGAAGTCGGCAATACCGACGCCATGGTCGATGAGGTACTTACCAGCCGGCGACTGTGCCTTGATGGAACCTGCAGGCGAAATGTGGTCGGTCGTGATCTTGTCGCCGAAGAGGCCCAAAACGCGGGCGCCCTTGACGTCTGCAATCGTACCAGCCGACTTGCCCATGCCCACGAAGTAAGGCGGGTTCTGTACATAGGTCGAATTGTCGTCCCATGCATAGGTCTGGCCAGCAGGAACCTGCACGGCCTGCCAGTTTTCGTCGCCCTTGAACACATCCGCATATTTCTCCGAGAAGACTTTGCGGGTGACATTCTTGGCGATGAATTCCTGGATTTCAGCCGATGAAGGCCAGATATCGCGCAGGAATACAGGGTTGCCGTTCTGATCTTCGCCAAGTGGCTCTTTGGTCAGGTCCTTGGTGACCGTGCCAGCAAGCGCATGAGCAACAACCAAAGGCGGCGAAGCCAGATAGTTTGCCTGAACGTCCGGCGAAACACGGCCTTCAAAGTTACGGTTGCCGGAAAGGACGGCAGCCGCAATCAGGCCCTTTTCGTTGATCGTCTTGGAGATCGGAGCAGGCAATGGACCGGAGTTACCGATACAGGTCGTGCAACCGAAACCAACGAGGTTGAAGCCGAGTGCATCGAGATCCTTCTGAAGGCCAGCGGATTCAAGATAAGCGGCAACCACCTGGGAACCAGGAGCGAGCGAGGTCTTGACCCAAGGCTTGGTCTTAAGCCCCTTGGCAACGGCGTTGCGTGCCAGAAGACCGGCAGCAATCAGAACGCTTGGGTTCGAGGTGTTGGTGCAAGAGGTGATTGCGGCAATGGCCACATCGCCATGACCAAGATCATAATCTTCTCCTTCAACGGCATAGCGCGTGGTCTGGCCGGTGGTCTTCTTGTATTCGGTTTCAAGCGAAGTTGCGAAACCCGATCCGATGTTTTCCAGCGCAATGCGGCCTTCAGGACGCTTTGGACCAGCCATCGATGGCACAACGTCACCCATGTCGAGTTCAAGAATGTCGGTGAAGACCGGGTCTTCGGAACCCTTTTCACGCCACATGCCCTGCGCACGGGAATAGGCTTCAACGAGCGCGAGACGGTCTTCTGCGCGACCGGTCGTGTTCATATAGTTGAGCGTTTCCTTGTCGATCGGGAAGAAGCCGCAGGTTGCGCCATATTCCGGACCCATGTTCGCAATGGTCGCGCGATCAGCCAGCGTCATGTTTTCGAGGCCTTCGCCGAAGAACTCGACGAACTTGCCGACGACGCCCTTCTTGCGCAGCATCTGCGTGACGGTGAGCACGAGATCTGTTGCGGTCACGCCTTCCTTGACCTTGCCGGTCAGGCGGAAGCCGATGACTTCCGGCAGCAGCATGGAAACCGGCTGACCGAGCATTGAAGCTTCCGCTTCAATGCCGCCAACGCCCCAGCCAAGTACACCAAGGCCATTGACCATGGTGGTGTGGGAATCAGTGCCGACGCAGGTGTCAGGATAGGCGACGGTCACGCCGTCTTCTTCCTTGGTCCAGACGGCCTGAGCCAGATATTCGAGGTTCACCTGATGGCAGATGCCTGTGCCTGGAGGAACAACGCGGAAGTTCTTGAATGCCTGCTGACCCCATTTGAGGAAGCGGTAACGTTCGCCATTACGCTCATATTCAAGCTCCACATTGGCCTTGAAAGCGTTTGGATTGCCGAACTCATCGACGATGACTGAGTGGTCGATGACAAGATCGACAGGAACCAGCGGATTGATCTTTTCCGGATCGCCGCCAAGTGCCTTGAGGCCATCGCGCATAGCTGCAAGGTCAACAACGGCTGGAACGCCGGTGAAGTCCTGCATCAGCACGCGGGCAGGGCGGTAAGCAATTTCTGCACCTGCCGATCCGCGATCTGTGAGCCATGCGGCAACAGCTTCGATATCCGACTTCTTGACGGAGCGGTCATCTTCAAAGCGAAGCAGGTTCTCAAGCAGAACCTTCATGGAAAATGGAAGCTTGGAAATGCCCGCCAAGCCGTTCTTTTCGGCTTCGGTCAGGCTGTAATAGACATAGTCCTTACCGTTGACGGTAAGCGTTTTGCGGCTTTTGAAACTATCAATGTTAGACACTTTAGTTCGTCCTCATGCTGCTGGCCGGAAAACCAGGACGAACGCCTAGGCTTGCGTTTCAAGGACGCGCCAAGGTGCGGGTGCAGTCATTTCCGCTGTCCGCCCCGACACCTGTGCTCCTACAAACAACAGGCAATTCAGATCGGCCAAAATTTGTTTCCACACCGACCGCTGGCATGGTAGCTCTGATATAGTGAGTTTATTAAAACGATTCCAGACAGATTATCGTGAACCTGATCCCTTGCGGCAAAATGTTGCGATATCCCGTTTGGCTTTTGCCAAATGTGGTAAGGAGAGAATATGCGGCTTGGGGCCGAAAATCTGGCGGGCGAGCGCGGCGGCGAGACGATCTTTGCAGGTCTTTCATTTGAAGTATCGTCCGGCGAAGCGCTGATTGTCACTGGCCCGAATGGCTCCGGAAAATCCACTTTGCTGCGCATTATCTGCGGTCTGCTTGCCCCTGAAGCGGGTAAGATCGAGCTGTTGGAAGACAGAGCCGCGTTGCCCGTTCGAGCAGCCTGCCATTATCTCGGTCATCAAAATGCAATGAAGCCCGCTTTAAGCGTGCGTGAGAACCTTATGTTCTGGCAGAAATTCAACGGTTCAGCACGATTTGACATCGATGAAGCACTGGAAGCGGTTGATCTGCCGGGCGTTGAACATCTGCCTTTCGGCTATCTCTCGACAGGGCAAAAGCGCCGCGTTTCCATCGCCAAGCTACTGATCAGCCACCGTCCGCTCTGGATTGTCGATGAACCGACCGCTGGTCTCGACAAAGCATCCGAAGCGCGTTTTGCTGAATTGATGCGAGACCATATGGGAGAGGGCGGCATGGTGATTGCCGCAACGCATATTCCGCTCGGCCTCGAAGGTGTGCGGACGCTCGATATGACCAGCTTTTCGCACGAGGTTGCGTGATGCTGGCACTGTTTCTGCGAGATTTGCGTCTGAGTTTCCGTGCCGGCGGCGGCGCGCTGATCGGTATTCTGTTCTTTCTGGCAGTCATTTCAGTGATGCCGTTTGGCGTTGGTCCCGACCTTAATCTGTTGGCGCGCATTGGCCCCGCCATGCTGTGGATCGGTGCTTTGCTGGCAACACTTCTCGGCCTCGACCGGCTGTTTCAGGCGGACCGCGAAGATGGCTCACTCGATCTGCTGCTGATCGGCGCAGACCGCCATATGCTGGCTTTCACAGTATTTGTGAAATGCGTCGCCCATTGGGTCGCAAGCGTTCTGCCGCTGGTCATTGCATCGCCGATGCTTGGGCTTTTCATGAATATGGATACGACGGCAACCGCTGCAACAGCGCTCACACTTCTGGTCGGAACCCCTGCAATTGCCTTTATCGGCGCTGTGGGTGCGGCACTTGCTGTTGCATTGCCGCGCGGTGGCTTGCTTGTTTCTGTGATTGTGCTGCCGCTGACCATTCCAGTGCTGATTTTCGGCGTATCTGCTTCTTATGGCGCGACCGATGCGGTGGCACCTTTCTTCGCGCCGTTCCTTATTCTCTGTGCGCTCACTTTATTTTTCGCCGTTTTGGGTCCATTGGCAGCCGCGGCTGTTCTTAAAACGTCGGCGGATTGACGCAGTTGATTACGGTCAATTGAACGCCCTATCGGGTCGGGTTAAATAAAGGTCATGACGAAAGACATCGTGAAAACCACAAGCTGGCTCGATCTGGCAAATCCCACGCGCTTCCTTGCTTTCGCGGGCAAGGTATTGCCGTGGCTTGGCGGCCTGTCTGCGCTCATTCTGGCAGCCGGCCTTTATATGGTTTTCCTGTCGCCGGATGATTACCAGCAGGGACTGACTGTCCGTATCATGTATATCCATGTGCCTTTCGCATGGCTTTCCATGATGTGTTATTCGATCATGGCAATTTCGGCGCTGGGCACGCTGGTCTGGCGTCATCCGCTGGCCGATGTTTCGATCCGCGCTGCGGCTCCCTTGGGCGCGGTGTTCACAGCACTTGCACTTGCAACCGGCTCGCTCTGGGGCAAGCCGATGTGGGGTACATGGTGGGTGTGGGACGCGCGTCTTACCTCCGTCTTCGTGCTCTTCCTGATGTATCTTGGCATTATCGCGCTGTCGCGTGCAATGGATGATCCGGCCAAAAGCGCCAAGCCTGTGGCGGTGCTCACACTGGTCGGCTTCATCAATATTCCTATCATCAAATTCTCGGTCGACTGGTGGAACACATTGCATCAGCCAGCATCCGTCTTCCGTATGGATGGCCCCACCATTGACGGCTCCATGCTTCGTCCGCTTTTCGTGATGGCCATCGGCTTCACGCTGCTGTTTCTGGCACTTCACATGATGGCGATGCGCAATGAAATCTGGCGTCGCCGGGTGGCTTCGATGAAAAAGCTCGCAGCCCGCAATGTGGATCGCAATCGCGCCAAACAGGCCGGGGAGCGTGCATAATGGGCAATCATCTAGGCTTTGTTCTGGCATCTTATGGCATTACGGTTGTCGCACTTGCTGTCACCATCGGCTGGATATTGATTGATCAGCGTATCCAGAAAAATGAGCTGAAACGGCTTGAGGCGCAGGGTGTGCGTCGCCGTTCTGCCAAAGCATCCGGTTCTGCGAAATGACTGAGACAACGCAAAAGCAACCCGCACCCAAGAAACGTTCAACCTGGGTGGCATTGCTGCCGCTGCTGATCTTCGTCGCACTGGCTGCGGTTTTTGCTGTGCAGCTTTTGTCGGGCAAGGATAGCTCGACCATCCCGTCGGCACTTATTGGCAAGGATGCACCGCAAACCAGTCTGCCAGCCGTCGAAGGTTTGACACGCGACGGCGCGCCTGTTCCGGGGCTCAACAGCGAAGATTTCAAGGGCAAGCTTACACTGGTCAATGTGTGGGGATCGTGGTGCGTTCCTTGTCGTCAGGAGCATCCGCTGCTGATGGAAATCGCCAAGGATGAGCGCATCCGGGTCGTGGGCCTTAATTATAAGGACCAGCCCGAAAACGCCCGACGCTTCTTAGGCGATCTCGGTAATCCGTTTGCTGCCGTCGGCGCCGACCGCGCTGGCCGCTCAGCCATTGAATGGGGCGTCTACGGCGTGCCTGAAACCTTCCTCGTCGATAAAGACGGCAAGATTGTCTACAAGCATGTCGGGCCGTTCACGCCAGAATCCGTAAAGAATGATTTGATGCCAGTAATAACTAAAAATGAAAATTGAAGGATGTCAGGAAAAATCAAAAAGATAAATTGCGTAGTATTTCTTCTTTGCCAGCTTTGATAAGTTGAGTTTTCACTATTGGTATATGGTGGCTAAAACTATTTTTCATGTTTGAAGTCAAACAGAACGAATTTAATGTACCCATTCTATTTTGAATAAATCGCAAGTGATTATCACGGTTCGCGTAGGCAAACCTTTTGCTGGACATTGCAATTAAGCTGTTGAATTTCGATCGAATTTTTCTTGGATCTGCAGATTTTATTTGGGTTCGAGTTTCTTCGTTTTGGTAAGCGAAAAAGACATGATTTGGAGAGATAGGACACGCTAACCAGCCCTGTGAATCGTCAAACGGTGATTCAAAAATAACTGGTCTATCTGAAGTTATGAAATCGTAGTCTGGTACGTGAAGTGTCAACCATTCCATTTTGAGAAGACCATCAAGTAGCCTCCTATTAGACATTATTTCTCTTAGCCTCAACATTGCGTGTTGCGAGCTCAATGCGATTACTTGTTCGCTGACTCTATCAAATGGATCATTAGAGTTCTGCAGAACATGATTATAAATGCCCTCGAACGCTGGTACTATCGACCTATAAAGCTCATTCAACGATGCTTTCAAATTCATTATATCGTCTGGCATTCTTAGCATTAATGTCGCAATAAACCGAGCCCATGCAAGTCGTTGTGCAGAGCTCAGTGATCCCTCAAACAATAGAAGTTGCTGTGCTTCAGCAGCTTGACTGTCGATAGGAGAAAGGAACTCGGATTCAATTTCCTGAGCGAGTTCGTCTGCAAATCCATCTATCGCGTATAATCTATTGATATAACCTGTAGCGGCCGGATTTACACGGCGTGGCTTTAATAAGTCACCATACGGTTTGCTATACTCAACAATAGTTCCGTTTTCGCTGGCCCATTGCTTGAGATAAAAAATAGGAAGAAATTGATGTTTCTTTGGAGCAGCCATCGTGTTTGTTGGTTCGTATGATTAGACACCGACATTTATATATATGCTGATCTGAAAAATAAGCCCTCCACACAATTGTAGGAGGGCTTTAATGTTAACGAATAAAATTTCTATCAATCCGGCAGTTTTCGTACCGCGCCCTTGGCAGCACTGGTTGCCATCGAAGCATAAGCCTTCAGCGCGGTTGAAACCTTGCGCTTGCGCTCTTCAAGCGGCTTCCAGCCTGTTTCATTCTGCTCGGCGCGGCGTTCTGCCAGCGTTGCATCATCAACAGCCAGATGAATCTTGCGGTTTGGAATGTCGATATCGATGATATCGCCTTCGCGCACCAGACCGATTGTGCCGCCTTCGGCTGCTTCCGGCGAAACGTGACCGATCGAAAGGCCCGAAGAGCCGCCCGAGAAACGTCCGTCAGTGATCAGCGCGCAAGCCTTACCCAGACCCTTCGACTTGAGGTAACTGGTCGGATAGAGCATTTCCTGCATACCCGGACCGCCGCGCGGACCTTCATAGCGGATCAGCACAATGTCGCCAGCCTTGATCTTGCCGTTCAGGATGCCGAGCACGGCGGAATCCTGGCTTTCGAAGATGCGGGCAGGGCCGGAGAACTTCAGAATGGAATCATCCACGCCTGCGGTCTTCACGATGCAGCCATCTTCCGCGAGATTGCCGTAAAGTACCGCCAGACCACCATCCTGACTGAATGCATGTTCCTTGGAACGGATGACGCCCTTTTCACGGTCAGCATCGACGCTGTCAAAGCGGCGTTCCTGAGAAAAGGCAACCTGTGTCGGCACGCCGCCCGGCGCCGCCGAATAGAACTTATGCACCATTTCGCTATTGGTACGGGTGACGTCCCAATGATCAAGCGCTTTGCCCATGGTTTCACTGTGCACGGTCGGCAGATCGGTATTGATGAGGCCTGCCTTGTCGAGCTGACCCAGAATACCCATGATGCCGCCCGCGCGATGCACATCTTCCATGTGAACCGTGTTGTTGGCGGGTGCGACCTTGCAGAGAACCGGCACGCGACGCGACAGGCGGTCAATATCGGCCATGGTAAAGTCGATTTCGGCTTCCTGTGCGGCTGCAAGCAAATGTAGAACCGTATTGGTCGAGCCGCCCATGGCAATGTCGAGCGTCATGGCGTTTTCAAAGGCCGGGAAGCTCGCAATCGAGCGCGGCAATACGCTTTCATCGTTCTGCTCATAATAACGGCGAGCAAGATCGACAACCAGATGACCGGCTTCAACGAAGAGGCGTTTGCGGTCGGCATGGGTTGCAAGTGTCGAACCATTGCCCGGCAGCGACAGGCCAAGCGCTTCGGTGAGGCAGTTCATCGAGTTTGCGGTGAACATGCCCGAGCACGAACCACAGGTCGGGCAGGCAGAGCGTTCAATCGCCTTGACCTGATCGTCAGTATAGCTGTCGTCGGCAGCTGCGACCATTGCGTCAACGAGGTCGAGCTTCTTGACCTGATCATCCCAGATAACCTTGCCGGCTTCCATAGGACCACCGGAAACGAACACGACCGGGATATTGAGGCGCAGAGCAGCCATCAGCATACCGGGAGTGATCTTGTCGCAGTTGGAAATGCAGACCATCGCATCCGCGCAATGGGCATTGACCATGTATTCGACCGAGTCGGAGATCAGTTCACGCGATGGCAGCGAATAGAGCATACCGTCGTGCCCCATCGCGATGCCGTCATCGACCGCAATGGTGTTGAATTCCTTGGCAACGCCGCCCGCACTTTCGATTTCGCGCGCAACCAGCTGTCCCAGATCCTTAAGGTGCACATGGCCCGGCACGAACTGCGTGAACGAGTTCACCACAGCAATAATAGGCTTGCCAAAATCCTCATCTTTCATGCCGGTGGCGCGCCATAGGCCGCGCGCGCCAGCCATATTGCGGCCGTGGGTGGTAGTACGCGAACGATAAGGAGGCATTTTCAAACCTTTTAGGACTATTCTAACCTTAGAGCGCCGTGCGTCCTTTTTGGACGCACTAAGGACGCTCTAACTCTTTAAATCGACGCATCGTGCTTTTCTGAAATCGAAATCGATTTCAGGCCGATGCGCTGATGTCGGTATGACAGAACTGCTTCCGCAGAGCAAAGCGCAAATTGCCCCAGCGCCTGCACCGGTTGCGCACCCTTAAAGGATGTTGCGTTCAGCGGAAAGGTTCAGGCGTGCAACAGCAATTGCAGGCACCGACGCGGCCAATCTAGCATATTCTTGTTATAATGCAAAAGATTTAAAGCTTTAAACGTAAGGAAATTTCTTAAAGCTCATTTGTCGCAGAAGCCATGGCGCTATCGAGAAGCGCATTGGCTGTCTTCATACGCTGTTCTGCCGCCAGACGAAACTCTTCCGGCAGACGATCGGGGTGATTGTTCGCTGCAAAGCTGCGACGCAGTCGCTGTAGCTCGGCGCGTTTCATCCCCGGTTTAAGTTCGAGTTCACTGCGAATTGATGCGGGAGAATGGTTCTTCATCCGCTCGACCAAATCGCGTTTCACATTCTCCGCTTCATCATCGACTTCATTTGTGTCGAAAGAAGGAAAGGTTGTTTGAGTAGCGGGTCCGGAACTTGCAATCGGGCTGAAGCCTGCTGAGAAAATTGCCGAAGCAAGGCCGATATGCGGGCGATGTGTTTGCTCGTCGCTGTCGCCGCCCGCTTCAGCTTCTTTCAGTACTGTTGCAAAATCGGGAAAGTTTTGGCGCATCAAACCTGCTAAACAATTTCAGACGAAAGTGCCGTTGCTAGAGCTCGTGTCAGCACATAGGGCGGAACAGGTTTTTGAAATACCGGAACTTCCGGGTATCGAGCCGCCAGATGTGCAGGTAGACCGCCGCCAGTATGAATAACAACGAAGATATTCTGACTTTTCAAGTGGTCTAAAATGGGTTCCAGATCACCGTCAGCAAGGTTCACGTCGAGGATCGCAGCATCGACTGGCTGCTTGCTGATGAGGTCTATGGCTTGTCTTACTGTGCCGACGGGGCCGACAACGGTTCCGTTGGCATCTTCTACAGTCGCGGCCACGTCGAGGGCGACGAAAATTTCGTCCTCCACGACCAGTACCTTTCTCTGCTCAAGATTATCCATCGTCTTTCCAGTGTCGCTTTCGATTTAAACTTACATGAGGCCCATTTGCGCGGGCTATCACAGAGTCAATGCGCAAGGACACAGGGAGGTTCCCTGAGAGAATAGGATACTAGACTAATGGTGAATCAAATCTTTACTTCGCTGAAGTCTCAAGGCGAAGTTTCAAAGGGTTGATCCTGTCTCGCCTCGTCAATTTTTAGAAAGCGGTGAAGGTGAGGGTGGTCAGAGAGCGCACGATGTTTGGAATGTTCAAAACGTTCTCATTGATGAATTTGCCGATATCGTCGCCTTCTTTGACGTAGATTTTGGCCAGAAGATCGAACTCACCGCTCGTCGAATAGAGTTCCGATACGATCTCACGCTTATAGAGCGTATCCGCAACTTCATAGGTCTTGCCAGGGGCACATTGCAGTTGCAGGAAAACGGGCTTCATATTTCTTCCTTTCGCCACCAGTTGCCCGGCGGACAAGTAACTGGATTGCCGGTCGCGTTTGCTGGTTTCAAGCACGGCCACTGGAGTGAAATCAAGTGCATTTCACACAAGTCCCTGCCGTTTCACAATCAGCACTAATTTACTGAATTGTGTTTTTAATAGAGGAAGGCGATAAGACTCCCTAAAAGTTGAAGTAAGATAATCATTAGATGCTCTATGTACTGCCCGCCGTTCTGCTCCTGTTTTCACTGGCCTTCGTAATCGTTTGGGCCATCGATCAACTGCGCGGTTATCTTTTATGGTGTGCTCTCTGCTTCTTCTGCATCGGCATTGCCATGCTTGCCCAGCTTGTCGATATACCTGCAGATGATGGGCAGAATACAATGCTCACCGCCACAATATATGTGCTGGGGGCTTTTGCGGGTGGACAGGGCATACTTCGCAGATCAGGTCTTCGCTTGCCTGTCTGGTTTGGCCTTGTCAGTCTTGCTCTTATCTTCGGCGGGATCGTTTTCTTCCTTTATCCCTATCCGAGCTTGCTTGGTCGGGTTTACGTCCTGAACTTCGGCTTGGCCTGTATGATCCTGGCCTATGTCTGGTATCTGCGCGGGCTTGTGCGCGGTTCGCAGGCCGACAAACTGATCCTCGGTATGTTGTTTCTGGTGGCGATACATATTTTCGTGCGAACGTCACTCACTGCACATTCCATCGTCGGAAATGACACGGAAGTCGATTTTGCCTACACGCCGTTCTGGCAGTGGACGGTATTTTCTACCGCTGTTGCCTCCGTGATTGCAGGACTTGTGCTTTTTGCTGCAGCCGGTGCCGATCGATTCAGCGAGCTTGTTCATGAGCGGGACAGCGATCCATTAACCGGTCTGCTGAACCGGCGCGGACTCGAAACCCGTATGAGCGCTTTAGGGCGTCACGATCTTTCGGGTTGGATCGTCGCTTGCGATATCGACTATTTCAAAACGATCAATGACGTTTATGGCCATGCAACGGGTGACGTTGTTCTGAAAGAGTTCGCAGAAATCCTTCAAGCACATTCCAGAGCGCGCAATCTGACGGCGCGCATAGGCGGGGAGGAGTTCATCATCTTCATCGATGATATGCCGGCGGATGAAGCCTTTGCTCTTGTTGAACATATTCGGGAAGGCGTGAAGACACGCGAATTTTCGCGGCTGGCCAAAGGTGCGAATATTAGCTGTAGTTTTGGGGTGGTACGGCTCAACAGCAAGGATGATTTCTGGCAGGCCGTGGAGCGTGCAGACAAGGTCCTTTACACTGCCAAGGAAGCGGGACGCGATCGTACCTTGTTTGAAGAGAGAGGGGCGTGATCTGTTCAACTCGTTCTTATGGGGACGAAGGTCGATAAAATTGCTGTGATGGTCGACAAGATGGCCCAAAGAGTGTGTTAGTAAGCCTTCCTATTGAAACTATTGCGAAGCGAGTTATCCAAAATCCAATGAAATTTCAGCTCAATCCTGTCGTCGCCCGCCTTTTGTCACTGGTCACCATGTCGGTTGCTGTTTCATTGAGTGCACCCTCAATGGCCATGACTGCACTTGAAAAGGCCCAGCTTGAAAAGCTCGATCCTGCAACGCGCCTTGAACAGCGCTGCGATGTCGAGGCGATGGAACAGATCAGCCGGGACGAGCGTAAGCTTTCCGTTGATAAGGTTTTGGCCTACGCTTTTTCTGATCCAGAAGTTTCAAATAATACGATCAAAGCAGGCGGAGCCGCTTTTCGCAGTCGCGAGCACTGGTATAAGCTTGCCTTCGTTTGCAAAACCGATGATGAGCATATCAATGTCGTTTCATTCGACTACGATATTGGTGACGAGGTTCCGCAGGATCAGTGGGACAAGCATTATCTCGTCCCCTGATTAATATCGCCCATTTAGCGGAACATTTATTCCTCACTATCGTCGGCGCGGCAGGCTGAAAGCAGCGTCAATTCTTTGGCGGTATGATCTGCCTCAAGGTGACTAAGTACAGCCTGACCGTCTTTTTCAGCCCAGCGATAGCTGTCCTGCTCGTCCAGAGCGACATATTTCTTGAGACTTTCGTGCCATTGCAGGGCGACCATTTTTCCCTCGGCATCCAGCACCGCAAAAGCCGGAAGATCACCTGTTTTGATATAGGTTACAGGCACGACGACGCCGCGTTCACATATATAATCGATACGTTCCACGGTTTTCTGTTCAACGGTTTCAGCATGGGCAGGGAGGATTTGGGCGAGGGCTGCAACGCTCAGTGATGTCAGCAAAACAGACGTTTTATATTTCATTGTCATCGACCTCTTTCAGTTTTTTGGAACCGTTATGCGGATCAACCGCGGCGAAGATTTGTTGGTTTTAATTCACTAATAAAATCCCACTTAAAAACCGAATATTTTTGAAAAGCGATGCAACGAAATTCAACTTCGCCCGTTCTTACCCTGCTGGTCGTTAGATCGGCCGGGGCCCGGAGTAAATTTGCCCCCGCAATCCCAATCCGGGTCCCACCCTATTGAGGGTGAATGTTGATATGAGAACTGGGATCTCTTCAATCACCACATTGATAATTATTACCTCTGCTCCAGCTTATGGAGATGAGCGCTAGAATTTTATTCCTCGTAATTCGTTAGGATTGCTTAGAATTTCCGAACTGCTTTCAAATAAGAGAAACGTTGTGGCATCCTGTGAGCAAAAACCTCTGATACTGTTTCATCAATAGAACGCGGAGAGGTGGCCCTGAACATGTCGAAGAACCTATCGAAATTTTCATTTGCACTTGCGGCGTTTGTAGCGACGGCAACGCTCGCAGGTGGCATCCAGACAAGCCATGCTGATCAGACACTGTTGAACGTGTCCTATGATCCAACGCGTGAGCTTTATAAAGATTATAATGCAGCTTTCGCAAAGCACTGGAAAGAGGAAACGGGCGAGACCGTCACCATCCGCGCTTCGCATGGTGGGTCGGGCAAGCAGGCGCGCTCGGTAATCGATGGCGTGAAGGCTGACGTTGTCACGCTTGCGCTTGAAAGCGATATCGATGCAATCGTCGAGCATACGGGCAAGATCGACAAGGAATGGCGCAAGCGCCTGCCTGATAATTCCTCGCCTTACACATCAACAATCGTCTTCCTCGTTCGCAAGGGTAATCCAAAGGCGATCAAGGACTGGGGCGATCTCGTCAAGGATGGCGTCGAGGTCATTACGCCGAATCCCAAGACATCAGGCGGTGCGCGCTGGAATTATCTCGCGGCCTGGGCCTGGGCTCACAAGCAATATGGCGGCGATGAAGCCAAGATAAAAGAATATATCGGCGAACTTTTCCGTCATGTTCCGGTGCTTGATACAGGCGCACGCGGTTCAACAACGACGTTCGTACAGCGTCAGCTCGGTGATGTGCTGCTGGCTTGGGAAAACGAAGCCTATCTTTCGATTGCTGAGTTTGGCGACGATGCTTTTGATATCGTCGTCCCACCACAGTCCATTCTTGCCGAGCCACCAGTCGCTCTCGTTGACAAGAACGCAGACGACAACGGCACCCGCAAAGTTGCTGAAGCATATCTCGAATATCTCTATTCGCCAGAAGGACAGGCCATCGCAGCCAAGCATTTTTATCGTCCGTCCAAGCCTGATGTCATTCCCGCTGACCAGAAGCGCGAATTCCCTCAGTTGCAGCTTGTGACGATTGATGATCCAATCTTTGGCGGTTGGGCCAAGGCACAGCCTTATCATTTCGGTGACGGAGGCACTTTCGACCAGATCTACAAGCCTGCAAAATAATCCAGTTAGGACGCAGTCATCCGACAAATCAATAAAAGGGAACAAATATTGATGTCTTCGCGCCCTGCACCGGTCAGAGCAGGGTGGCATTTTAGAAAACCGAGTGTCATTCCGGGCTTCGGACTGACACTCGGTTTTAGTGTCGCCTATTTGACCCTTCTCATTCTTATCCCGCTGGCAGCTCTGGTTCTGCGCTCGACAGATGTCGGCTTTGCAGGTTTCTGGCGTATCATCACCGATGAACGCACGATCAGAGCTCTTGAAACGAGCTTCGGCACTGCTTTCATTGCAGCTCTCATCAATGTTGTATTTGGTGTGATCCTGGCATGGGTTCTGGTGCGTTATCGCTTCCCGGGGCGGCGGTTTATCGACGCGATTGTCGATATTCCTTTCGCACTGCCCACAGCTGTCGCCGGCATCGCGCTTGCCTCGATCTACGCACCAAATGGATGGATCGGCAGTCTGCTTGCACCTTTCAATATTCGGATCGCGTTTTCGCGCGCCGGCATCGTGGTGGCGCTGATTTTTATAGGCCTCCCGTTTGTGGTGCGCACTGTTCAGCCGATCATGGAGGAAATCAGCCGCGAGGTTGAAGAAGCCGCTGCAACATTGGGTGCATCACGCTTTCAGACAATCTGGCGCGTGCTTCTGCCCAGCTTGCAACCCGCGGTGCTGACCGGCTTTGCGCTCGCTTTTGCGCGTGGAGTTGGCGAATACGGTTCGGTGATCTTCATTGCGGGCAACACACCCTATGTGTCTGAAATAGCGCCCTTGCTGATCGTTATCCGGCTTGAAGAATATGATTATGCCGGTGCCACCGCGCTTGCGACTGTGATGTTGGCGCTGTCATTTGCCATGTTGCTGTTCATCAATCTGATCCAATCCTGGACAAGAAGGAAGTACGGCCATGTCGAATAATGTGTCAGCTTCGATGCAAAACGCCGTAACGGAAAGCCTGCCGACACGGATCTTGTTGATCGCGATCGCACTTGTATTTCTGGCGCTGTTTCTCATTTTGCCGGTGATAGCGGTTTTCGTCGAAGCTTTCCGCAAAGGCGCGGGCGAATATTTTGCAGCTTTGGTTGAACCGGATGCCTGGGCAGCTATCAAACTGACGCTGCTGGTCACTGTCATTGCGGTGCCGCTTAACCTCGTGTTCGGTGTTGCAGCAGCATGGGCCATCGCCAAGTTTGAGTTTAAAGGCAAGGCACTTCTCACCACGCTTATAGATCTGCCATTCTCAGTATCACCGGTTATTTCCGGTCTGGTTTTTGTGCTGTTGTTTGCAAGTCACAGCGTTTTGGGGCCTTGGCTCTCAAGTCATGGCATCGATATCCTGTTTGCAGTTCCCGGGATTGTTCTGGCAACGTTATTTGTGACGTTCCCATTCGTGGCCCGTGAGCTTATTCCGCTGATGCAGGAGCAGGGAAGCGGTGATGAGGAGGCCGCAATCTCTCTGGGTGCCAATGGATGGCAGACGTTCCGCTATGTTACCTTGCCCAATATCAAATGGGGCCTTCTCTACGGCGTTCTGCTTTGCAATGCCCGCGCGATGGGTGAGTTTGGCGCCGTGTCTGTGGTGTCTGGCCACATTCGTGGGCTCACAAACACAATGCCACTGCATGTCGAAATCCTTTATAACGAGTATAATTTCGTCGCGGCCTTTGCAGTTGCGTCTCTTTTGGCGTTGCTCGCCCTTGTCACCTTGGCGATCAAAGCTTTCCTTGAACTGCGTTACGGCGATGAACTTGCTGGCGGTAACGGGCACTAATAACCTATAGATGAGAATAAGCCGCCCAAGCTTTAGCTTAGCGTTGGCGGTAGGGGAAAGGATTGGGAATGGAAGTTCGTGTCGCCGGTGTGCGTAAAGAGTTTGCTCGCTTTCCGGCATTGCATAATGTGTCGCTGGACATCCGTTCGAGCGAGTTGATTGCTTTGCTTGGACCATCTGGCTCAGGCAAGACGACCTTGCTGCGCTTGATAGCCGGGCTGGAAAAGCCAACGGAAGGTGCAATTTATTTTGGTGAGGAAGATGCCTCGCACAAAAGTGTCCAGGAGCGCAACGTCGGCTTCGTGTTCCAGCACTATGCATTGTTTCGTCATATGACGGTCGCAGAGAATATTGGCTTTGGTCTGAAGGTTCGCCCAGGCAGCACGCGTCCAGCCAGCGCTGAAATCAGACGCCGCGCGCTCGAACTGCTTGATCTGGTGCAACTGAAGGGGCTTGAAAACCGCTATCCTTCGCAGCTTTCAGGCGGTCAGCGCCAGCGTGTTGCGCTTGCACGCGCCATGGCAATCGAGCCAAAGGTTCTTCTTCTCGATGAACCATTCGGCGCTCTTGATGCACAGGTACGCAAAGAGCTGCGTCGTTGGTTGCGCGAAATTCATGACAAGACCGGTCACACGACCGTTTTTGTGACGCACGATCAGGATGAAGCGCTGGAATTGGCGGATCGTGTCGTGGTCATGAGTCAGGGACGAATCGAGCAAATCGGTACACCGGACGAGGTTTATGACACCCCTAATTCTCCCTTCGTCTATGGCTTTATCGGCGAATCCAGCACTCTTCCTGTCCGTGTCGAGAATGGTGAAGTTTGGCTCGCGGATCGCAATATCGGACTGACTGCGAATGGCGCTGCGGACGGTGAAGCGCAGCTTTTCTTCCGTCCCCATGATGTCGAACTGCTTGAGGGATGTGGTGGCTGTATTGCCGGAACGGTCATTGCAAGCCGCAGATCCGGCGGCAAACGGCGGGTAGAACTTGAGATCGGCGGTTCTCGCGAGCGTGTCGAGATTGAGATTCCCGCTGAACATCCGGCGGCAGAGAAAAGCCGCATCGCTTTCCGCCCTCGCTATTGGCAGGTTTTTGGAAACGAGGATGCTAAAAACGCCGCTGAACAAGCGCCGGCTTTGGCAGAGTAAAATCTGTCGTCAGGACCGGTTCAGTCCTGCACTATTATGAAGACATCCGCCTCTTTTCCGAGATGTGGATGTCTTTTTTCATTCAAGGGGCAGAAAAGTCCCGCAAGGCATTTTCGCAAACTATTACGCAGAGTAGTATTATTCTTATTTTCAGTATGTTAGGGTTGTAAAAGCCGGATATTTCATAACGCAACATTAATGTTCGGAAAGAATTGTGCGTTGCGATTTAAACGGTTTGAATATCAGCACAGCCCGTCGTCGCATTTTGGCCAAATGATATCGACATTCAGGGAACGAATTACGGATACTGTCGTTTTTCTGAATTGAAACTCTATTTAGTATTCACCCGCCGCATTCAACTCATTCCCTTCGGAAAGGCTGTTAAGGCACATGCCGGAATTGTCTTCTTCGCCGTCTAATTCGTCCATTGCCGATCGCAAGACTTCGGATCAGATTCCGCCCGAACAACCTTCTCCGATACGTGCTCTTTACAAAACAGAGGACGAGCTGCGCGAGCTTGCGGCATCCGTTGCGCGCGGAGATGAGCTGGCTTTGCCAGGCTATCTGCCTTTCGAATATGATGAGCGATTGTCTGAAAACGGTAAGCTGATCCTTCACGCCTACCGCTCTTCTGACGCTGCGTCTCGCGCGGGCGAGACCATCACGCCTGCTGCACAGTGGCTTCTCGACAACCACTATCAGATCGACAAAACCGTTCAGCAGACCCGCCGGGATTTGCCACGCAAGTTTATCCGCCAACTGCCGACTTACGCAGCCATGAAGGACATGCCGCGTATTTTCGCGCTCGCCTGGCTTTACGTGGCGCATACGGACAGCAACTTTTCTCTTAAGTCTCTGACTGCGCTTGTGCAGGGTTTCCAGACCGTCGAGCCGCTGAAGATTGGTGAATTGTGGGCGCTGCCATCAGCTGTGCGCTATTTTCTGATTGAAAATGCGCGCCGTCTGGCGCTGCGCGTTGATCGCGCACGCAACATGCGCAATCTCGCTAACACTGCTGCCGACCGCATTGTGATTGCTGCGAATGAGGCAGAACTGGAAACGGTTCTTGCGCAATACAATCAAGCCGCACGCGACAGTACCTTTGCCACGCATCTGCTTTATCGCCTTCGCAGCGCCTCAACCGATACGTCGGCAGCTTCAAGCTGGCTTGAACGTATTCTCGATCAGGAAGGCAGCAACGCAGAAGACGCCATCGTAGAAGAACATGCCCGCCAGTCCACTGGCGGCGTGACGATGGGCAATGTAATCACAAGCCTTAAAAGAATTGACGATATCGACTGGGAGACCTGGTTTGAAACCGTCAACGAGGTCGATGCGATCCTGCGTGATCATAGCGATTTCGAGCTGCTCGATTTCCGCTCGCGCAATGCGTATCGCGTGACGATTGAAAAGCTCGCTCGTTTCTCGAATATGAGCGAAATCGATATCACATGGGCCGCACTCAAGCTTGCAGAAGACAGCAAGGTTGGTGAGGCTCAGGCGGAAGGCAAAGGCTCGATTGCCTATTATCTTTCCGGCGACGGTCGAAAAGAGCTCGAACAGCTTTGCGGATATAAAGCGCCCTTTGGTGTGAAAGCCCTGCGTTGCTATCGTGGTCTTGGCTTGCTCGGTCTTTTCATTCCGACCGCTATCTTCACGATCTTGATCCTGACCATCGTCAATTACTGCATGATGAAGGCGGGTCTTTCTGCCGATCTGCGCACGCTGTTCACGCTGCTTGCGCTTTTCCCGGCAATGGATGCTTCCTATTCACTGTTCAACGCGCTTGTGCCGTGGTTCGTGCAGCCAACACGTCTGATCGGATTTGAATATAAGGAAGGCTTACCAGCCGAAGCACGGACACTGGTTGCCGTGCCGACCCTGATCACGTCGCGAGATTCCATTGATGAGCAGATCCGCAATCTGGAAGTCCATTATCTGACCAATCCGCGCGGCGAGATCTATTTCTCGCTTGTCAGCGACTGGACGGATGCCAAGCAGGAAATCACACCTGCGGACATGGAAATCTATGAATATGCGCGTGAAGAAATCGCCAAGCTCAATGAGCACTATACCGGCAATGACCAGCCGCGTTTTTTCCTGCTTCACCGCCGCCGCCTTTATAATGAAAAGCAGGGCTGCTGGATGGGCTGGGAGCGCAAGCGCGGTAAGCTGCATGAGCTGAATCTGCTGCTGCGAGGCGATCAGGATACGAGCTATTTCCCTGCCGATGCTCGCCTGCCAAAAGACATCAAATATGTGATGACGCTCGACGCTGATACGCGTCTGACGCCGGAATCCGTCACCCATCTTGTGGGCAAGCTCAGCCATCCGCTGAACCGCCCTGTTTTCGATGACAAGACTGGTCGCGTTGTTCGTGGTTACGGCATTTTGCAGCCACGCGTCACGCCATCACTGACCACTGGCGACGAAGCTTCGTTCCTGCAGCGCGTCTTCTCGGTCAATCGCGGTATCGATCCTTACGTCTTTGCCGTTTCTGACACCTATCAGGACTTGCTGGGCGAAGGCACATTCACCGGCAAGGGCCTTTACGATATCGATGCCTTTGAAGCAGCGCTGAAAGATCGCGTGGCTGAAAACACGCTGCTCAGCCACGACCTTCTTGAAGGCGGCTATGCGCGTGCAGCGCTCGTCAGCGATGTTGAAGTCGTTGAAGATTACCCGACCGGATACAATGTCGACGTATCGCGCCATCATCGTTGGGCGCGTGGTGACTGGCAGTTGCTGCCGTGGCTGTTCTCGGCAAGCCGCGGCGTCAGCACCATTACGCGCTGGAAGATGATCGACAATCTGCGTCGCTCGCTCAATCCGATCATGTGGCTGCTCGCTTCGGTGATTGGCTGGAGCATTCTGCCGCTTGGTGTGGCTGCCGTCTGGCAGGCATTCCTGATCGTCAGCATGTTCGTGGCGCCGACTTTCGGTATCGTCACCAATCTCATTCCGTCGAATATGGACTATTCGCTGAAGGGCCATGCGCAATCGGTTCTGACTGATATCGCACTTGGCACGGCTGATGTCGCGCTGCGCACAACCTTCATCGCCCATTCGGCATTCCTTATGGCCGATGCAATCGTACGCACGATCTATCGTCTGTTCGTATCGCATCGCGATCTGCTTGAATGGAAAACAGCAGCCCAGGCAAAATCGTCGCCTGATACGCTCCTCTATTATTTCCAGCTCATGTGGCCTGCTATGGTCATCGCCGGTCTTGCGGTCTTTATCCCGCTCGGTGCCGACAGCCATGCAGCGCTGATTGCAGCACCTTTTGCTGTTATCTGGTTTGCCTCGCCACTGATTGCCTGGCTAGTCAGCCGCTCGGCCAAGCCGCAGGATACGCTGGAAGTGCTGTCTTCCGACAAGTCGGATCTGCGCCGCTATGCGCGCCGCACATGGCGCTACTTTGCTGAATTCGCGAATGATGAGAACAACCATCTGCCACCGGACAACTTCCAGGAAGATCCGGCACCTATTGTGGCGCAGCGCACCTCGCCAACCAATATCGGTGTCTATGTTCTGTCTGTTGTTGCTGCGCGCGATTTCGGCTGGATTGGCTTTGACGAAACGCTGAACCGCATTGAATCCACCGTCACCACGCTTGAAAAGATGGAGAAGTATCAGGGCCATCTCTACAACTGGTATGAAACAAACACGCTGACGCCGATGCGTCCGCTCTATGTTTCTGCGGTCGATAGCGGCAATCTTGCCGGCCATCTCGTAACGCTATCTTCGGCATTGGAAGAATGGGCGGAAGCGCCGAGCGTTTATGTTCAGGGTGATCTCGATGGCATTCTCGATGTCAACGATATCCTTGAAGAAAGCATCGCGCAGATCCCGGATGATCGCCGAATCCTGCGTCCGCTTCGTCGTCGCCTGGAAGAGCGGATTGCCAATTTCCGCCGTGCGGTCCGCACCATCAAGGAAGAGCCGGAAACAGCATCTTTCCGCACAATCAATCTGTCGCTTTTTGCGACCGACATTGTGCGCCTGATGGAAGAACTCGACAGCGAGATCGAAACACCGGCAAGCGCCGAGGCCAAGGAATGGGCCAATATTCTGGTCGATACCTGCAAGGCGCATACCGACGATTCCGTTGGCGAACACAACACGGACGATCTGCGTGAACGTCTGCGCAATCTGGCAGGACGTTCACGTCAGCTGGCGTTCGACATGCAGTTCGGCTTCCTTGAACGTAAAGAGCGTCGCCTTCTCTCCATCGGCTTCCGCGTGCAGGAAAACGAGCTGGATGAAAGCTGCTACGACCTTCTGGCTTCCGAAGCCCGTCTTGCCAGCTTGTTTGCAATTGCCAAGGGCGATGTGCCGGTTGAACATTGGTTCAAGCTCGGTCGCCTTCTGGTGCCAGTGGGCTGGAAGGGCGCTCTGCTCTCCTGGTCCGGCTCGATGTTTGAATATCTGATGCCGCCGCTGGTCATGTCCGAGCCGCTTGGCTCGCTGCTTGACCAGACCAACAAGCTCGTTGTGCAGCGCCAGATCGATTATGCCACCTCGCGCGGTCTGCCATGGGGTATCTCGGAAGCTGCCTTCAATGCGCGCGACGCGCATATGAATTACCAGTATTCCAACTTTGGCGTGCCAAATCTGGGCCTTCAGCGCGGCCTGTCGCGTAATGCTGTTATCGCGCCTTATGCAAGCTTGCTTGCAGCGCAGTACCAGCCAGCAGCAGCAGTCGCGAATTTGAAGCGTCTGGCAAAGCTCGGTGCGCTTGGCCGCTATGGCTTCCACGATTCGGTAGACTTCACACCATCGCGTGTTCGCGAAGGCGAAACCTGCGCGGTCGTGAAAAACTACTATGCCCACCACCATGGCATGGCGATCATCGCGGTCAATAACGTGATTTTTGAAGGCCGTATGCGTGAGCGTTTCCATTCCGATCCGGTGATCGAAGCGGCAGAGCTTCTGCTGCAGGAAAAGGCACCACGCGAAATCCCGATGATCTACGCCAAGACGGAAAATCCGATGCGCGTGGATTCGGGCGGCTTCGACGATGCACCAATGCGCATCATCGATGTGCCGTTCAAGGCGCCTCGTACAACGCATATGATGTCGAATGGCCAATATGCGCTGATGGTTACGGCCAACGGTTCCGGTTACAGCCGCTGGCATAATTGGGACATCACGCGTTTCCACGCCGATGCGTCTGAAGACCTTCAGGGTAGCTTCCTGTTCCTGCGTGATATGGAAAGCGGCTACTGGTGGTCGGCGACCGGCGAACCGGTGCGCAATCCGGAAGAAGAAACCAAGACCGTCTTCACTGAAGATAAGGCCGAGTTCTACAAGACTGCCGGCGACTTCAAGACAGTCGTGGAAGTGATCGTATCATCGGAATCCGATGGTGAAGGCCGCAGGCTCGATATCATCAACACCTCTGCGCGTGATCGCGTCATTGAAGTGACGTCCTATTCCGAACTGGTGCTGACTGACAGCGACAGCGATGCCGCGCATCCGGCCTTCGCCAAGATGTTCGTCGAAACGGAAATCGCGGATAACGGCTCAACCATCTATGCGAAGCGTCGCAAGCGCGCGCCGTCCGATCCGGATATCCACGTCGCACATTTCGTAACCGATCTTTCCGGTTCGATCCGCGAAACGGAAGTCGAAACCGATCGTCGTGCATTCATCGGTCGTGGACGTTCGCTGCGCGATGCAGCGGCCTTTGATGAAGGTGCAACTTTCACCGGCAGCCAGGGCTGTGTGCTCGATCCGATTGCATCGGTGCGTACGCGTGTCCGCGTTCCGGCTCATAAAAAGGTAAGCCTTGTTTTCTGGACCTTCGCAGGCGGTAGCCGCGATGCGGTGGAGCATGCTGTTGCAACCCATCGTCATCCGGAAACCTTCGTCCGCGAATACTCGCTGTCGTGGACGAGCTCGCAGGTGCAGCTCTACCATATTGGCATCAAGCCAGCGGAAGCAGCCGACTATCAGAAGGTTGCCGCCTATCTGCTCTATCCGGAGCGGACCATGCGTCAGCCGCCGGAAACTATTGCGGCAGGTCTTGGCAAACAATCCGACCTCTGGCCGATGTCGATCTCTGGTGATTATCCGATCTTTGCCCTGCGCATCGACAATGAAGCCGATCTCGACGTGCTTCGTGGCGTCTTGCGCGCGCAGGAATACTGGCGCAGCAAGGGTCTCACCGTGGATGTGGTGGCGGTCAACGAACGCGCCTTCTCCTATGCGCAGGATACCCAGCGCGCGATTGACTGGATCATCGAGGGCTTCCGTGCCCGCGGTGGCGGTCAGCCGCATATCTTTGCGGTTCGTCGCGATCAGATGAGTGAGGAAAGCTACAATACCCTGCTTGCTTCCGCTCGTATCGTCATGCACGCCCAGAACGGCTCGCTTGCCGAACAGCTTCGTCGCAGTGAAGAACTGACCGTTGATTTGGCTGCACGTAGCGACGCCAAGACACCGGCCACCGCACAGCAGGGTCTGGGTGCTGCCGGTCTCGCGCCTGTAACAATCGAACGAGGTACGGAAGAACGTCGTCTGGTGACGAAGCCAAAACCAGTCGCACGTCCGCTCCCAACCGGCGACGATCTCCAGTTCTGGAATGGTTATGGTGGTTTTGCTCAGGATGGCAGCTACGTGGTGCGGATCAACAACCGCACAACCACGCCGCATCCTTGGATCAACGTCATCGCCAATCCGAATTTCGGCTTCCATGTTTCGGCAGAAGGTTCGGCCTTCACATGGGCGGGCAACAGTCGCGATTATCAGCTCACCCCTTGGGCGAATGATCCGGTCACAAACCGTCCGGGCGAAGCGATCTATATTCTCGACCGCGAGACGGGACGCAGCTTTGCCCCAACAGCAAGCGTACTCCGTGACGAGGCCGTGACATATGAAGCACGTCACAGCCACGGCTACAGCACTTTTGCGGCTCAACATGGCGAACTGGCACTCGAACTCACCCATATCGTCGATGCTGAAAAGCCTGTTCGTCTTTCACGCCTGACGATCACCAACAAGGGACGTTCGAAGCGCAAGCTGCGTGCCTATGGTTATGTCGAATGGGTGTTGGGCAATGCCCGCTCTAAGAATGTGCCGTTCATTGTGCCATCGCAGGATGAAGAACTGGGCGCGCTCTTTGCAGGCAATCCATATCATCCGGACAAGTCCGGTCAGGTAGCCTTCTTTGCGGCAACAGAAAAGCCGCAATCGGTAACGGCTGACCGTGGCGAGTTTATCGGCTCGACGGGCTCGGTCGACCGTCCTGAAATCGTGCTGGCTGGCAAGGTGCTTTCCAACACGGTTGAAGCTGGGCGTGACCCGTGTGCCGCTCTCGCTATCGATGTCGAAGTGGGGCCGGGTGAAAGCCGCGAAGTGGTATTCCTGCTTGGCAATGCTGCCGATCAGCAGCAGGCAAAAGCCCTTGTCGCGGAAAGCCGCAAGGCTTCGTTTGAAGAAAAGCTCGATGCTGCACGTAAACATTGGGAAGGTCTCTTCAACCGCGTACAGGTCAAGACACCTGATCCGGCATTCGATCTCTTGATCAATGGCTGGTTGCCATATCAGGCGATTGCCTGCCGCATCTGGGCCCGCGCAGCCTTTTATCAGGCCAGCGGTGCCTTCGGCTTCCGCGACCAGTTGCAGGATACGCTGTCGCTTCTGCTGATTGATCCTTCGCTGGCTCGTGCGCAGATCCTCAATGCCGCGTCGCGTCAGTTCCCGGAAGGTGATGTTCAGCATTGGTGGTTGCCAGCAACGGGTGCAGGTGTCCGCACGCTGATCTCCGACGATGTGGTCTGGCTTGGTTATGGCACCTCGCTTTATGTTCAAACGACTGGCGATCATGCAATTCTCGACGAAAAGCTGGCTTTCCTGAAGGGACGCACGCTTGAAGAGGGTGAACATGATGCATTCTTTGAGCCGGAGATTTCCGACCAAACTGTGAGCCTCTACGAGCATTGCGCGCTGGCGCTTGATCTTGCGATTGAGCGTACCGGCAAGCATGGCCTGCCACTGATCCTCGGTGGTGACTGGAACGACGGCATGAATCTTGTCGGCGTGAAGGGTGAGGGCGAAAGCGTATGGCTCGGCTGGTTCCTGGCCTACACATTGCGTCAGTTCATCCCGATTGCTGAATCCCGCAAGGATGCAAAGCGTGCAAAAGCATGGGCCGCGCATCTTGAAAGCCTGACCAAAGCGCTTGATCGCGATGGTTGGGACGGCGAATGGTATCGCCGTGGCTTCTTCGATAACGGCGCGCCGCTTGGCTCAAAAGACAGCGACGAATGCCAGATCGATGCGATTGCGCAGTCGTGGAGCGTGTTGTCTGGCGTTGCCGATCCAAAGCGTTCGGAACAGGCCATGGCTTCGCTCGAGAAATATCTGCTCGATGATCAGGGCGAATTGCTGCGTCTCTTCACGCCGCCTTTCGACAAGACGGTTCAGGAGCCGGGTTACATCAAGGGCTACCCGCCGGGCGTTCGTGAGAATGGCGGTCAATATACGCATGGTGCAACATGGGCCATTCTGGCGCTCGCCCGCATGGGTAAGGCCAAGGAAGCATGGCGCTTGTTCTCGCTGATCAGCCCGGTCAGCCATGGCCGTAATCCGGATGTCTATCGCGTTGAACCTTATGTGATCGCAGCCGATATCTACTCCGTCGAGCCGCGTCGCGGACAGGGTGGCTGGACATGGTACACGGGGTCTGCCGGCTGGTTCTATCGTGTTGCAACGGAAGGCATTCTCGGCGTCACCAAACGCGGCGACCGGCTGCATCTTGATCCGGCCTTGCCGCCGGAATGGGATGGCTATGAAGCGGAACTTCGTTTCGGCGAAGCAGTCTATCGCGTGAAGGTCGTAGCAGGTGCCAAAGACAAGGTAATCAAGCTCAATGGTCGCAAGGTGGGCAAGCCGGATGAAGGCGTGCCGATCAAGCCCGATGGTGAACACGACATCATAGTAGAGCTTCCCAAATCTGAATGAAGCATTTAAAAAGGCGGGTGAAAACCCGCCTTTCTTTTTGCTGCAGTCGCTTTGGGGTGATTGCAGAACATGCTCATGCAATGGAGGCCGTTATGGCCAAAACCGATATCGCGCGGCGCGTCTTTAACCACGCATGGAAGCTCGATCCGATTGTCCGCAGTCTGCTGGACACGGATTTCTACAAACTTCTTATGTTGCAGATGATCTGGGGGCTTTACCCCAAGGTTGACGCAACCTTCGCGCTCATCAACCGCACGACGTCTGTTCGCCTTGCCGATGAGATTGATGAAGGCGAGTTGCGCGCGCAGCTCGATCATGCACGCACGCTGCGCTTCACAAAAAAAGAGATGATCTGGCTGGCGGGTAACAGCTTTTACGGTCGCAAGCAGATTTTCCAGCCGGAGTTTCTCAACTGGCTGCATGATTTCCAGCTGCCGGAATATGATTTGCGCCGGAAGGACGGCCAGTATGAACTGCATTTCCATGGTCCGTGGTCGCACACGACCATGTGGGAAATTCCAGCACTCGCCATCATCAATGAGCTTCGCTCGCGCGCTGCGATGAAAAACCTCGGGCCTTTCTCGCTCGATGTTCTTTATGCCCGCGCCAAAGCCAAGATGTGGAGCAAGGTCGAGCGACTGCGCGAACTGCCTGACCTCAAGATTTCAGATTTTGGCACACGTCGCCGCCATTCATTCCTGTGGCAGCGCTGGTGCGTGGAAGCACTGAAGGAAGGTATCGGCGATGCCTTTACCGGAACCAGCAATGTGCTTTTGGCCATGGACAATGACCTCGAAGCGCTTGGCACCAATGCGCATGAATTGCCGATGGTGCTGGCAGCGCTTGCCAACACCGATGATGAACTGCGCACCGCACCTTATCGCGTGTTGCAGGACTGGAACCGCTATTATGGCGGCAATCTTCTCATCGTCCTGCCGGATGCTTTTGGCACGGCTGCTTTTCTGCGCAACGCACCGGATTGGGTTGCCGACTGGACCGGCTTCCGCCCAGACAGCGCCCCACCCATTGAAGGTGGCGAACGCATCATTGAATGGTGGAAGTCGCGCGGCAAAGATCCGCGTGAAAAGCTGCTGATTTTCTCGGATGCGCTCGACGTCGATACGATTGAGGAAACCTATCGTCATTTTGAAGGCCGCGTCCGCATGAGCTTTGGCTGGGGCACGAACCTCACCAATGACTTTGCCGGTTGCGCGCCGACAACGATCCATGGCCTCAAGGCAATATCGCTCGTTTGTAAGGTGATCGACGCCAACGGACGCCCGGCGGTTAAACTTTCGGACAATCCGCAAAAGGCAACCGGCGATCCAAAAGAAGTCGAGCGTTATCTGAAATTCTTCGGAAACGAAGAGCGGGTGGAGCAGCTCGTTCGCGTGTAACGAGCTGCGGTTTCACTATTCCATCAGGCGTGCTGTACCCGAAAGGCGGATTGATCCGCCGCGTTCATTTCCGATATCTGCGCGCAGATGCGATGGCGAACCCATATCCTCGCCCTGAATGACTTCAATAGAGCCACCATGCGGCCAGCTGAGATCGCGTAAATAAGCTGCGAAAGCGGCAGTTGAAGCACCCGTTGCGGGGTCTTCATAAACCCCGCCCGAGGCAAAAGGATTGCGGCTGTGGAAGCGCGTCGGCGTTTCGGAATTGATCAGCAGGATTGTCGTCCAGCCCTGACGGTTCATCAGCACGCGACCGCGCGAAAGATCGTAATGCATCGAAGCGAGTTTTTCGCGTGAGCGCAAAGGCAGCACGATGTGGTCCGCTCCGGCATGGATCAGCGCTGGCGGAATGCCTGGCGCAAGATCATCCTTCTCATAGTTGAAAAGGGCCAGCGCCTGCTCGATTTCGACTTCAGTGGCGGCCCGGTTGCGCGTACCCGGCGATTGCAGGCTGGCGGCAAACAGCTCGCCTTCCTTGCGGCCTTCGACGCTGATTTCGGCGTGGTTAAGCTTTAAGGAAAAGCGTCCGTCACCCTCGCGCATGGCGAGCGCTGCACCCAGTGCAATCGTGGCATGGCCGCAGAAGGGTATTTCTGTTTCAGGCGCAAAATAGCGCACGCGCCAGTTACCGGCTTCGGGCATGGCAAAGGCCGTTTCCGAAAAGCCAACATCCTTGGCAATTTTTTGCATTTCCTCGGCTGAGGGAAGTTTTTCAGAAATCAGGACACCGGCAGGATTGCCGCCCTGATTGCCTTGCGAGAAGGCTGCTATGCGCAAGACGTCCAATGAATTGTCCTTCGCCTATATTCGATTCGCTCCCACCCCTGTCCAATAGAAGACGCTAAATGCGTCCGGTCAAGGGCAGGGGAGCCTTGAGTTGTTTCCTTGCCCGGCTATTTATTTGCCGAGACGATGAGTAGCATCGGTCTTTCCAGCTCGTCTACTAATGCGGGCCAGGCTGCGATCTGCTCTTCGCTCGGGCGCCATTCTTCAAGGTTGGCGATTGCAAAGCCAGCCTTTATCAAGGCATTGACGGTCGTGCTAAGGCGACGGTGATATTTAATGACGCCATCAGCAAGCCAATCCGTGCGCCGTTCACCTTCAACGGCATAGTGATCGATGGGCCAGTGTTTCTGCCCATTTTCGCCTTCCATCCAACCGGGTTTAGCGGGTGCCATGAAAATCGGATGTTCTATTGTGAAAATGAATTGGCCGTTTGCACGCAAGGCGCGGCTGATCGTGGTCAGGAGACGCGGAAAATCCCGGATATAGTGAAAGGCCAGCGAGCTATAAACAAGATCGAAACGGTCTTCCGGCAGTTCCAAAGCTTCCATATCCGCCTGCACGTAGCGGATAGCCTCGTCTCGCGTTTCCTTGCGCGCACGTTCAAGCATATTCTCTGAAAGATCATATCCGGTGACAGACGCGGCACCCTGTTCACAGGCAAAACGTGAAAACCAGCCAAAGCCGCAGCCGAGATCGGCAATGTCCAGGCCTCTAAGATCTGGCAGGATTGATCGCACATAGGGCCATTCGGGCGCGCCATCCAGACCGTGCACAGAGCGCGGCAGCTCGCTATAGGCGGTGAAAAAGTCCGCACGATCATAAATGTTCTGAGCCATGTTGTGCCTTCCTGTTATTGAAAAGCAGAATCGGCCTCAAACACCGGGAAATCAATCCCGCATTTCAGCCGCCCACGGTGGATTGGCACCTGCGCGAGAAACCGTAACCGCGGCTGCACGCACCCCGAGCGCGACGGCGGCATGGATCTGATCTTCGTCGAGTTTTGCGATTGCTTGCTTGCTCAACAAGCCCTGATCGTTGAGGCTTGCGAGAATACCCGCATTGACCGTGTCGCCAGCGCCAACCGTATCCACCACATCCACTTTAACGCCGGGCACGCGAACAGTCGCGTTTGCCGTGTAGGCATCCGCACCATGGGCACCTTTGGTGATGACGATCAGTTTGGGCCCAAGCTCAAGCCAACGCGACGCAATCTCGTCATGGCTGCCTTTTTCGCCAAACCAGTCGAGATCTTCATCCGAAAGCTTCACGATATCGGAAAGGGCAATCATTCGTTTCATGCGAGCAAGATGCTTTTCACGGTCCGTGATAAAGCCGGAGCGAATATTCGGATCGAGGAACATCACGCGGTTCTTGGCTTCCCGCGTCATCAGCGCTTCATAGACACTCCCGCACGGCTCTGAAATCAGACTGATACAGCCGAACAGCATTGCGTTGATATTGTCGTCGATCAGCGGGATGTCACCCTCGGAAAGCATCCGCAGCGCTGTGTTCTCATCATAAAAGGCGTAGCGGGCCTGTCCGTCCACCAGTCGCACAAATGCGAGTGTCGTCGGACGGTCCGAAATGGCGGAATAGGAATAATCGACGTTGGAGCGCGCAAGCGTGTCGCGTAGCACTTCACCGAAAAAATCCGACGAAAGCCCGGAAAAGAAGCCCGTCGGGACATTCAATCGACCGAGCGCGATGGCTGAGTTGAAAACAGAACCACCCGCGAGTGGTAAAAAGGCTGTCTCTCCCGCCGCAGTTTCGCGTGGCAGCATGTCAATCAGGGCTTCACCGCAGCATAGGATCATGGGTCAACTCAGCTGTTAAATCGATTGAAGAGAAAATAAGCACAAAAGCGCGGTGTTATTCAACGCCGCGCTTTTGAAAAATCATCAGACGTGCTGGCCGCCATTGATGTGGATTTCCGATCCTGTCACATAAGACGAGGCTTCGGAGCAAAGATAGTAGATCGTCTCGGCCACTTCTGACGTCTTGCCAAGGCGACGCATCGGCAATTGTTCGACAAGTTTATCCGTACCGGGCGATAAAATGGCGGTATCGATCTCACCCGGAGCAATCGCATTGACGCGAATGCCATGCGGACCGAAATCTGACGCCATTTCACGCGTGAGCGCTGCAAGGGCTGCCTTCGAGGTCGCATAAGCCGTGCCAGCAAAAGGATGAACGCGACTTCCGGCAATCGACGTCACGTTGACCACCGAGCCTTGCGCAGCTTCAAGTTCCTTGAACAGGCCGCGCGCCAGCATGATGGGCGCCATGAAGTTCACCTGAAACACGTCGCGCCACACGGCCATCGGCGTTTCAATCGAGTTCAGGCGCTTTCCACCCTCTGCCTTTGGCGAAATACCTGCATTGTTGACGAGCGCGTGCAGCTTGCTGCCATTGGCCTCAAGGCGGCGGCGGATTTCAGCAATGGCTTTGCCCACGTCTTCCTGATCCGCTAGGTCAACCTTGATGTGATCTTCCGGTCCCGCTGGCCACGGACAATTCTCAGCGAAATCCTGACGCGAGCAGGTGATGACGCGCCAGCCAGCGCGCGAAAAACGCTTAACCGTCGCATGACCAATGCCACGGCTTGCCCCTGTCAGAACAAGGGTTTTACGTTCCGTATCTGCCTTGGGAGTATCAGACCGGGACGTATCGGTTGGGGAAACTGTAGACATGACAACCTCACTCTCAATCTTTGAATAGACTAAGCCGCTCAGGATTTCGAGCGGATTTAAACAATCAGGCAGTCGGCTGCTTCACTTGATCGCGATAAGGGCCGGTTACAGTTAAGCCGCCCTACAGCATAATTCCTTAAACCTGGATCAGTTTAAGGTAAAATTATGCTGTAAGTATAAAGTTTTAGAGCGACCTTTGTGCGCCCGGCTCTCTAAGAAAATACTACTGCGAATTGCCCATGATGATATCGAGAAGCGTGGTTGAATCACGGTTCTGTTGCGGCTGCTGTCCGCCAACATCGCCCGGAGGTAATGGTGCGCCATTGTCGTTGACCGGATAATTGGCCGGTGTGCCGGGCTGCTGACCTTGCTGAACCGTGTTTCGGGCAGGGGAGTCGGGTGCTGGTGGCCAATAGCCATCATCGCCATTGCCAGCCATTGGCTGGTCGCCATAGCCACCCTGCGGAATCATACCCGGTTCATATGGGTTGTTCGGATCGATACCGTCGCTGCCACCCGGTACGATGTTCTGAATGTCATAATGGCCGGGCAGTTCCGCAACAGGCACGCCCTTGTGGGCTTCCTTCATAAAGGTTTTCCATGCGGCGACAGGCAATGTCGAGCCGAAGACGCGCTTCATGCCCTTGCCGTCATCATTGCCGAACCAGACACCTGTGGTGAGATTGGCGGTATAGCCGACAAACCAAGCATCGCGGAAATTCTGGCTTGTTCCGGTTTTGCCTGCGGCTGGCCAGCCAAAAGCAGCGCGTTTTGCGGTGCCGTCTTCCACTGTCTTGCGCAGCATTGCATTCATCATGCCGACATTGCGCTCATCAATCACACGCGGGCCGACGCCATCCTGTCTTTGATAGAGAACCTTACCTTCCGAATCCGTGATCTTGGTGATGAAATAGACCGGCGCACGATAGCCGCCATTGGCGAACGGCACATAGGCATCGGCCAGCTCAAGCAAAGAAACTTCCGAAGTGCCAAGTGCGAGCGAGGCATTGGGTTCGAGCTTCGACTGAACGCCAAGGCGATGGGCAGTGTCGATCACCGTCTGTGGGCCGACTTCCATCACGAGCTGTGCTGAAACGGAATTAAGCGAGTGGGACAATGCGGTCGCCAGCGTCACTTCACCCATATATTTGCCGTTGTCGTTGCTGGGCGTCCATTTGCCAATCCGCACCGGCGCATCATTGCGCACGGAATCCGGCGTGCGGCCCTGCTCCAAAGCCGTTAGATAGACGAAAGGCTTGAAGGAAGAGGCAGGCTGACGACGTGCATCGGTAACGCGGTCGAACTGGCTTGCGGCATAATCATAGCCACCAACCAATGCGCGCACTGCACCCGTACCATCGATGGAAACGAGCGCGCCCTGGCTCACATTCATCTTCTTGCCATTGGTCGAAATCTGATCCTTGATCGCTTCTTCACCGGCGCGTTGCAGATTGAGATCAACGGTGGTTTCAACGGTGATGTCGGTTTTTGTCTCGCCGATGAGCGCCGGAATTTCGGCTACAACGCGGTCGGCAAAATAGTTTTCAGAACCCTGCCAGTAAGAGGCGGCGCGCGCCGGTGGCTCGCTTTCCGCAATCGCCACCTGACGGTCATCGATCATGCCTTCTTCACGCATGGCACCAAGCACAAGCTTGGCACGAGCGCTTGCTGCTTCCGGGTCGCGTGCGGGCGAGAGACGTGAAGGCGCCTTGAGAAGACCGGCAAGGGTTGCCGCTTCCATTAGATTTACGTCCTTGGCGGACTTTCCGAAATAGCGGCGCGACGCAGCATCGACGCCATAGGCACCAGAACCGAGATAAACCCGGTTTAGATACATCTCCAAGATCTGCTCTTTGGTATATTTATGCTCAAGCCAGAGAGCGAGCATCACTTCCTGCACTTTACGTTCCAGCGTACGGTCCGGCGACAGGAACAGGTTCTTGGCAAGCTGCTGGGTCAGCGTCGAGCCACCCTGAACTGCGCGGCCAGAGGTCACGTTGGTTACAATTGCACGCGCCAGACCGATAGGATCGATACCGAAATGCGACATGAAACGGCGATCTTCGATCGCCATGACGGCTTGCGGAATAAATGGCGACATTTCATGCAGGCCGACGGCTTCACCGCCGGTGGTGCCACGATTGGCAATCAGATTGCCTCCGACATCAACGATACGCACATTCGGCGGACGATCCGGAATAGTCCAGTCGGTTGTCGGTGGCATCTTGGCCGCAAAATAGACGAGCATACCGGCGAATGCGATGCCACCCCATAGGCCGAGCACCAGACACCAGTAGAAAGCGCGGCGAACAAAGCCGAAAAAGCCGCCACGCTTTTTTGGCTTGCGGCTTGACCCGCGTGGTTCGCGATCTTTCGATGGCTTGCTTTTCCGTTGCGGGCGGGCCATGCGCTCCTCCTCGTCGACGCGAAACACGTCCTCTTCCTTTTCCTCCGGCTTGCCGAAGGAAGGTTCGATGCGTCCGTTTCTGCCGTCTCGCGATGCCATATCGTTCTTGATCCGCCCACCTGTTCGTCGGGTACTGGTTTGTAACCCGCTTAAATCATCAACCCGTATATATCGAGGACGTTTATCGCCTGAAGGGTAAATGCGGCAGTTTAAAGGGGGGTAAATTTGTCATTAACAAAAAAGCACTGAATTGAGCGCAAAAAGAAAAGGCCCCGCATTGCGGAGCCTTTCCAGAGAAGTCGATCTGAATAAATCAGATTAGAACTTGTACGCGACGCCGAGACGAACTTCGTTGGTCTTGAACTTGTCGCGAACGCCAGCATCAGGAACGCCGAAGTCGAAATCCTTGTGGCCGTAATCGGTATAACGATATTCGAGACGAACG